>NZ_CP017111.1:1211936-1514920 GCF_001723605.1 Sulfurospirillum halorespirans DSM 13726
GATTCTTCTTTACGATTTGGGGCTCAAATGTACCTGCTCGATCTCGGGGGACATCCAGTTCAAAACTGCCTACTTCACTCTTCATTGTTTTAGAGCTAGTACCATTTTTACGGTTTTTTGCTAAATCTTGTGTGAGATGTGATTCTATCTCTGCTTGGAGCGCTGCTTCTGTCAGTTGCTTGATTAGTGGAGCAAGTGCTCCATCTTTTCCACCAAGGGCTTTGCCCTCACGAATCTGTTGTAATATTGCCTCTGTGTCTATCTGAAATTCCATCGTTCAATCCTTTTGTATTTGAAATACTACCAGATTGACACAGATTTTCTAACGCTCCCCTTTTAAACACTTCAACCAAACTGTTCAAAAATGCTTTTACATGTAAATCATTTTCTATCTCAATGCGTTCTTTGACTTCATGAGTAGTGATGC
Source organism: Sulfurospirillum halorespirans DSM 13726 (assembly GCF_001723605.1). NCBI lineage: Bacteria > Pseudomonadati > Campylobacterota > Epsilonproteobacteria > Campylobacterales > Sulfurospirillaceae > Sulfurospirillum > Sulfurospirillum halorespirans. Next base: position 1,212,364 of record NZ_CP017111.1, read on the forward strand.
GTAAAGATTCGACACATTCATCGTAAAGTACTAGAGTTTCATTAGGACTTAGCTCACAACTCTCTTTGCCAAAACGGAGTAGAAATGCTTTGCTCCACCATTTTTTACTTCCCAAAAGATGCAAAGCTGGGATGTCTTTTTGGATGTATAGTGTGGTGCAGACGACATCGTACGCAGGTGCAAGCCAGATGTTGTGGATGTTTTCATAGAGCACGCCAAAGTTTTTGAGGTGCGCATCACCATTTTGCACGAGTGTGTTAATGACCATCATCTTGAAAAAGTCTCGTAAAGCCTTTTTCTTGTGTTTGGGCGAGACAAAGGTTTTGATGCTTTTGGCAACATATTCGTAAGAGCCTTCGTATTTTTCATCGGCTTGACGTGCTTGAAGAACACACATATCTTCAAAGCCTAGATAGCTTCCATCGTCTTTGATGTCAAAACGTTTCATGATGAAGAGCTTGTTGTCATCGGAGAGGTAAAACTCAGGGACTTCTATGCCTGCACATTTTACGACTTTCATGCAGTAAAATTCGTTAAGTGCTAAGTGTGGGTACTCATCTCCCCATGACTTGACGATGTACTCTTGTAGTGGTAAAGTTACTTTGTCGCGCACTTTGGCTAAGACTTTGGGCTGTACACCACTGATAGGAGAGCCCAGTGCAAAACGGGTTACAAGTTCATCAAAGAGCATTTCACTTTTAGGATGCAAGAGTGCATCCAAACTGAGGGTTGCTTCTTCTTGCGTGGTTTCAGCTTCGTATGTAAGTCTGCCTCTAATGCTGTGTGCCATGAGCTGAAGCAGTCCGAAGTCATCGGTTTTGGTTATTTTTGAGAAATGTTTTTTGATGATGGAAAGCAGATACCCCTCAGGCAAGTGCATCTCAAAGATTGGGTGGAGTTTGGGGTTCGCATAACTTTTGGATCTCACAGGCATACTAAGCGATACAAAAGCATTTTGATTGTCGGTTGTGTAGTCAAAGATGTATTCGTTATTTTCAAGAAGTATGCTTCCCACTTTTTCAGTAGAAACCTTTACATGTAAACTATCTTTCATCTCTTAACTCCTCAAACGTAGGGAAGGGCGATTTCTCTTTACATGTAAGCTCATAACCTAAGTAGTCAAGTATTTGGAGTATTTTTTTGATGCCAACATCGGAGCTTGTGCCATTTTCAAGGGAGCTGATGGTGGCTCGTGAGATACTAAGATCACGAGAGAGTTGTTCTTGCGACACTTTTTTCTCTTTACGAAGTTGTGCCATGTGCGCTCCAAACTCTTTTAAATCCATAACAATTCCTTGACTAATATTTTAGTCATTTTATAATATTAAGGCATAAATGTCAAATATATTGTGCAAATTGTAAAAAGAGAAATGGAGAAAATTGAAGGAAAGTAGTTTACATGTAAAGCCAAAAGCCAAGCTTTGCACTTTACATGTAAAGCTTATTTTGTCTCTTCACCCTTAGTAGCAGTGACAGGTTTTTTGGCAGGTTTGGCGATGATCTCAACGTAGCATTCGCTCCATTTTGCGCTGTGTGCTTTGTCTATTTCTTCGCCAAGATCGGCTTGGTGAATGGCTTGTGCGTTTTCACTGGTTTCGCCGAATTTGCAGTCAAAATCCCAGAAATGGAATCCTTCAGGTGTTTTTTTAGCGCGTTCACGTTTGATGTATTTTCGGATTTCATGTTTGATGGACTCTACGAGTCGGTCACTATTTTTATTCTCAACTTGGAGGTGAAATATCTTTTTCAAGGCTTGCCTTTTAGGTTTTTATTGATGTGCGATATTGTACTTTATTTCACCTTTGAGCGTCACTTTATTTGAACTCTGCCTTATAGGCTTTCTCCAAAATATTCATAAATGAGGCTGGGTCCATATAGCCTGTGTAGCCTTCGATGATGGTGTGGCGCGATGGCGAGAGGATGGCGTTGGCAGGGACGTATTTTGTGTGCAAATCTTGAGGGAGTGCGGGATCATCTTGGTCGATGGAGACGAAAACGAACTTTTGGTCTATCTGTTTTTTGTAGGTTGCATTGTTGAAAATTTCGCGTTGCATTCGGCGACAATAAGGGCAGTCATCCCGTACAATGTTGACAAGAATCAGCTTTTTTTCGCGAAGTGCTTTGGCACTCTCTTCTTCTAAAAAGCTCGCATGCAGTGCTGACATACCAAGAAATACTACCAAAAAAGCTTTGAGGAGCGTGCGCATGGTGTTTTACCTTTGGAATAATTTTCTAAAACTCTAACACATGTGAATGGTCTTGTTGCTTAAAATAACGCTCTTTAAAGTGTGACTATGCTAAATTACTCCCAATTTTCAATACTAAGGAAGAAGCGATTATGGCAAATCTTCGTGAAATTTACCAACTTGGATCGGATGTGATACGAAGCGTTGCGGAAAAAGTAAGCGATGTTCATGCCGCGGATATTCAAAGTCTGATTGACGATATGATCTTTACATGTAAAGAGTCAAAAGGTGTCGGAATTGCAGCCCCTCAGGTAAATTGCTCTCAAGCGATCATCATCATTGCCTCCTATCCAAACGAGCGCTATCCGCATGCGCCGATGATGGAGCCCACGGCACTCATCAATCCGAAGATCATCTCTCATTCGTCATCGATGCTCAAAGATTGGGAAGGGTGTTTGAGTCTGCCAGGCATCAGAGCACAAGTGCCACGTTACCGTGAAATTGAGGTTTCGTATACCGACAGAGAAGGCAATGAACATACCGTCATGTATCGCGATTTTGTTGCGCGGATTTTTCAGCATGAGCATGACCATCTGGTCGGAAAAGTCTTTTTAGACCGCATAGAGTCGACATTCGATGTTGTGATGGAAAAGGAGTATCAACGCCTAATGAGCGATGAAAAAGGAGAAAGAAGTTGAAAACACGAATCTATTACGACGATACCGATGCAGGTGGTGTGGTGTACCATGCCAATTACCTGAAATTTTGCGAGCGCGCGAGGAGCGATCTTTTTTATGAAAAAGGGAAAAGTCCTGCTGTGAATGGTGGGCATTTTGTGGTGACGCATCTTGAAGCGGATTTTATAAAGTCGGCAAAATTGGGTGATGTGATCGAAGTGAAAACCAAGCTGTTACTCCTGAAAAATGCTTCGCTTATTTTGCAACAAGAGGTATGGAGAGAGGAGGTCAAACTCTTTGCAATGACTTCCACTCTTGCGTATGTTAAAGAGGGGAAGCCATGCAAAATTGATGAAGAGACAAAAGCCTTTTTTAGAGAATTTTTCATTTAATTTCCGCGAATAAACTCATTGCGACCGGGTTGGTAGAGTGAGGTGTTATAGACCACTTGGTTGCCGGTGATGGTTTCTTTGAATGTGCGTTGAATGGTTCCATTGAAAAACTGCTGACACAGATAATCAGCGCCAATGGACGTTGAGTAATTGACCCAGTCATAGACGATGTCATGTCCAAACATCGTGTTGATCTCTTCGAGAGCTGCGGGTGCTTTTTGTATGGAGTTGGCGATGTACATTTGATCACGATCTTCATACTGCGTCAGTGTTAAAAGCAGTGGATTGTAATTGACTTGGGTTGAAAGAAGCATGTAAGGATGAATGTCATTGGAGCGAAGTTGCGATGCAATGAGGCTTGAGGTTACGAGCTGTGTATTGAGATAAAGCGATGCGTTATTGAGGGAGCCATTGCCTTTAAACATCTGCCTAAAATTCGCTTTGGGGCTCTCTACGCGTTTTTCATACACAACGCGATTGCTGTTCTTCTTCACTAAAGCATTGAGTTGGTAACTCAGACCACTGCCATCTTCAAAGGTGCCGACTCTCTCATTGGCTTTTCCTGCCAAAAGGGCGATTTGCTGGTCATAATCAATCCCACCAAAAATAATGTTAGCCCCAGAACTTCGCACATTGGAGCTGTGCAGTGTGGGGATAAAAACAAGGGTATCTGTGACACGACTGGCGATAATATTGGCGCCTTCGGCAGTGACAGGTGCAATGATGTAGTGGTATCCGCCTGCTTGAATGTCAGAAAGCGCTTTGGCGATCGACTCTTCTTTTTCATCGCCTGAGTTAAAGACGTTCAGATCAAAGTAGTAGTTTTTATACAAAAGATAAGAAATAACGGAGTTTACAGAGGTAATCGCATATTTTTTAATGGTTTTTTGAGGTACTAAAACAGCGATCTTAATCATCGTGCTATCATCATTAAGTGGTTTTGGCATTGGTGCTGCGATGACAGGCTCAAAAGGTTGATCGGATGTCGGCTCAACGCTGGTACTCGGTGTGGGTGTCGCCATGGCAAGTGTTGTGGAGCTAATCGTTGAGTCAATCACAATGGGAGCAGAAGGCGGTAAGGTTTCCGATGGGGGTATTTCAGAACCTGGATAGGTTGCGGTGCTTTTTTGATTGATTGCTACGCCTTTTTTTGCGTTGGAAGAGATATTGTACGTTGTTGGTTTGTAGGGTACAGGTGCTTGGTTTGTGGCGGTACAACCTGCAAAAAGAAATAAACTGAGGGTGAGGGGCAACCAAAGTTTCATAACATGCTCCTTATTTTTAACATATCTGCAAAAACCTCTTTTTTGCTACTGGGGTTTCGCAGTAAAAAACTGGGATGGAACGTTGGGATCAATTTGGCTTCACCAAAATTGAGCACCGATCCTCTTATTTTATCAATAGGTGTATCATATTCTCCTGTGAGATGATGAAAACTGGTCGATCCAAGGGCGACAATAATTTTGGGTCGAATGGTTTGGATCTGTTGCATCAGATAAGGTTTGCAACACGCAACTTCTTCGGGTGTCGGAACGCGATTGTCAGGTGTTTTACACTTTAAAATCGTGGTCACATAGACCTCTTCTTTAGGAATCAACAAGACATTTTCGATCATCTTTGCTAGCAGTTCACCACTTTTTCCTGTGAACAGTGTGCCTGTTTCATCTTCACTGACACCAGGACTATCCCCGATGAACATCACCTTGGCGTGCAGATTTCCTGCGCCAAAAATGACATTTTTACGACTTTTAGCAAGGGCACAGAGATGACACCCTGCAACGCTACTTTTAAGCTCTTCTAAGTTGTTCGAGAGGGTGGGCTGTTTGCTCAAAGAGAGTGGTCTATACTCTTGGAAGAATTCAAATCCCATGGCTCGGTACTGGTATAAAAGTTTTAAAAGTCGTATTTTTTCAATTTGAGTCATTCTTATATGGTAGCCAAGCGGGAGTTAAAATATCCTTATTCAACGTCGCAGTACTCTAATGAGGGGATACTAGGCTTTTTCAGGTCATGGTTGTTGGCGATAAAAAGCGTTTTAAGGTGGGTGAGGTTTTGGATGGAGTTTGGAAGGGAACTGAGGAGGTTTTCTTCAACATCGAGCTCATAAAGACTGACCAGATTGCCGATGCACTCTGGAAGCGTGCTAAGGCGGTTGGCACTTAGGTCTAAGGAGGTGAGTTTTGCAAGCGTGCACAGTGCGGCTGGAACCTGTTCAAGTAGGTTGTTTTCCAGTGAGAGAATTTGCAAATCTTCTAATTTGGAGAGATCAAAGTCGATGGAAGAGAGATGATTGGATGCAAGGTTGAGTTTGACCAGCATATCGTGCGCTTCTAGGGAAGGAAGGTTTTTTAAAAGATTGCCCTCCAAGATGAGCGTTTCAAGCTCTTTTATCTCACCGAGTGACTCGGGTAAGGTGGTCAGTTTATTGAACGAAAGATCTAAAAAATAGAGCGATTGCATGGAACCAAAGACTTCAGGTAAACGCTCAAAATAGTTGGTATCTAAGCTTACATGTAAAAGTTTTTTGAGGTTTTTAAACGCTAGATCAAGGTGGCTCAGACGGTTCACGGCAAGGGTCAGTCGGGTGAGATTTGTGAGATCATAAAAGCTTTGAGGAAGCGTGTTAAGTTGATTGCCATTGAGATTTAAAATCACCAAAGAACGAAGCGCTCCAAAATTTTCAGGAAGACTTTCCAACAGGTTATTTTCACACTGTAAATTGCGAAGATTTTTAAGCGAGCAAATGCTTTTTGGAAGCTCTCTTAAGCGGTTACCTGATATTTTAAGTACACTAAGGTTTTGCAATGCTCCGATGCTCTCAGGTAGGCTTTTAAGCTTTTTACGATTCAAATCAAGTGTGGTTAAATTTTCCAGTTTGGAGAGTTCACGAGGAAGCGTATGTTCCAATCCTTGGGACTTAATCCACTGTGCAAAATCGCGAATCTGCTCATTCATCACTCTTTCCTTGCTCAAATCGGCTGTTTTTCTGATCGATCAAAAAGGCAATCTCTTCGTAATCAATTTCACCAAATTCTACCATATTAAACAGTGCCATCAAAGGACGTCTGCAACACGTCTGGTTACATTCAGTGACCAGTTTTTTAGCTTTTTTGTAGGGTAGGGTGGTGGATTTGAAAATATCAATAGCATCTTGAATGGTTTTTTGTCCACATTCACAGATGATTTTTGAGGCATACTCTTGCATAAGTTTATCCCGCTTTTGAAGCGATATAGAGCGCTTTTAGCTCCTTCTTGTTAAGAACTTTTTTACGATTTGTGACCATTTCACGCACTTGGGGAAGCATTTTATTGATGACTTCGTTTTCAGGCTCATAACCCATGGCGCGTAGATGAAAGAGAAGCGTTGAACTGCCTGAATGCTTGCCTATCGGATAACTTCGTGTCATCCCCACACTTTGTGGGGTAAAGGCTTCGTAGGCTTTTTCATGCTTAATCATACCATTGACATGGATGCCAGATTCATGCGAAAAGATGTTTTTACCCACAATTGGCATCGCCGCAGAGATGCTTTGATTTGAGGCTTTTTCGACCAGTTGAACCACATGCTTCAGTGCGTCTGGATTGATGATGCGCTCTTCGCCAAAGAGGTGAGCAAGGCTCATCAACACTTGCTCGAAACTCGCATTACCAGCGCGTTCACCCAGTCCAATGACGGTGGTGTTGACGCTCATAGCGCCCGCTTCGAGTCCACTGATGGCATTCGCCGTTGCCATACCAAAGTCATTGTGCGTATGCATCTCGATCTCTAAAAGGTTAAGGCTCGTGAGGTAGGAGATGTGCTCATAAATTTGATGCGGACGCATGATGCCCACGGTGTCGCAGTAACGAAAACGGTTGGCTCCAACACTTTTACCTAGCTCCATCACCTCTTTTAAAAATCCGAGATCGGCTCTGGAACTATCTTCGCCACCAATGCAGGCAAAAATACCCTCTTGGCGGCTTACATGTAAAACCTCTTCGAGATTTTTTAAGAGCCGTGCTTTGTCGCCTCGAAATTTGGCTTCGATGAGAATGTCCGATACGGGAATAGAGAGATCAACGGCTTTTAAACCACACGAGAGTGAAGCTTCAAGGTCACACATCGTGGCACGATTCCAACTCATAATGCGAAGAGGCAGATCAAGGGCTAATATCTCTTTAATATCGGCTTGCTCTTTCGCCCCCATCGCAGGAATACCCACTTCAAGCTCGTCCGCACCTGCTAGATAAAGTGCGGAAGCAATGGCGATTTTCTCTTCGGTATTAAACGCAACATATGGCGCTTGCTCACCATCTCTGAGTGTGGTATCGTTGATAATCATCGTGTGTTCCTTTGCTTCTTATGAAGCGGTGAAAAAGTGTTTACGCACACCTTTTAGAACAGAAATCTCAATAGGCTCATCCGCAAAACTCTCATCACAGGTAAGATGAATGCTCTCCAACTCTTTTTGTGGGCATTCGCCAATTTTTTGAGTTAAGAGAAGATGGCAATCGGAAAGGGCATTTTTTATCTCTTCGATAGGATACGTTCCATTGCAGTTCTCTTTGCCCATACAGTACGAGTTTTCTACTTTACGGTGCATGATAAATTTGATCGCTTTATCGCCCGCTTCGTAGATCAAAAATTCTTTAGCACTGCCGAAGTGGTCATTAATCAGTCCATTTCCCCTCGTTGTCACAGCTACAAGCATTGTGTTTCCATTAGAGCTGAGTTCGTCTTTGTTCGTCGCTTCTTCTTGATTGATTTTGCCGTTCGCTGCTCGAAGCGCTCTTCGCCATGTCTCGATGTTTTCATGGGTTTTCATACGTTGGTTCAGGTCGTAGTGGTGCGCAAGCTCTTCAAAGCTTTTGTCAACAAAGCTCTCTTTGAAAAATTCATCACTGCGATCTTCACCCAAAAGCCCAACAGCGTCGGCGCGGCATTGTCGACAGTGGCGCATCAATTTGACATTGACATCGCATGCTTCTTGTGCCTTCATGAGCTGTTTATGACTCGCACTTGGAACGCCGTCCAGTCCAAATTGGGTTCCGTATTCTGGTTTTGAGATAATCGGCATGACGTTTTGAATGAAAACACCTAGTTCTTTGACTTTTCGCGCGACAAAGGGAAGGTGCTCGTCATTGATGCCAGGGATTAAGACCGAGTTGACTTTGACAAGAATGCCTCGCTCAACCAGCATTTGAATACCAAGAAGTTGTTTTTCAAGCAACAATTTCGCCCCCTCAACTCCACGGTGTTTTTTATGTTCGTAAAAAACCCATGGATAGATTTTAGAGCCGATTTCGCCGCTCTCATCAACAGAGTTCAGTGTCACCGTCACATGCTCAATGTTGTACTTGGCAATCTCATCAATATGTTTATGAATCATCAAACCATTCGTTGAAAGACAAAGTTTGATGTCAGGAGCATATTTTTTAAGCAATGAGAAAGTCTCAAAGGTTTGCTTAGGATTGGCAAGTCCATCGCCGGGTCCTGCGATGCCTACAACGCTGAGTTGTTGGATCAGACCGCCTACATGTAAAACCTTTTTCACCGCCTCTTCAGGGGTGAGTTTATAGCTCGTAACGCCTGGGCGACTCTCGTTGGAGCAGTCGTACTTGCGGTTGCAGTAGTTGCACTGAATGTTACATGCAGGGGCTACTGCCACATGGATACGCGCATAATGTTGGTGGGCATCTTGAGAGTAACATGGGTGGTTGTTAATCTTTTGCATGATGCTGGCATGAAGTTCATTTTGGGTGTTGGTGGATGATGAACAAGAACAACTCATGTGCGATCCTTTAGAATTTCTTTACCCTAAAGTTTGCACAAAGTGTTCCTTAGATTAGATGGACTAGTCTTTGAGTTCCTGATAAATCGTATAAATTTTGTCGATATTTTTGTCAAAAAGGGCAATGAGCGTAGGGTCGAAATGCGTTCCACTGTGCTGTTGCAAGTGTTGATGTGCCGTTTCAAAACTCCATGGCACTTTATACGGACGTGTTGAAATGAGTGCATCAAAAACGTCAGCAATCGCAACAATGCGCCCAAAAATAGAGATATTTTCACCTTTTTTACCGTGAGGATAGCCTGTACCATCCCATTTTTCATGATGTTCCAATGCAATCAGTGCTGCAGCTTTGAGGTACTCGTTCTCCTCATCAAACAACAGATCGTGACCCAATTTAGTATGGGTTTTCATGGTTTCAAACTCTTCAGGTGTGAGTTTGTCTTGTTTGAGTAAGATTTTATCGGCAATACCAATTTTTCCTGCATCGTGCATGGGAGCAGCGAGTTCAATTTTGCTAATCTCATCTCTGCTTAAGCCATACTGCTCCGCTAAAAGCGCACTGTAAAGTCCAACACGTTTGGTATGTTTTGAAGTCTCTTGGTCTTTAAATTCCGCAGCGGAAGCGAGTTTATTGATGATTTTGGTTTGAGTGTCACGCAATCTATCGTACAAAATGGCATTTTCAATCGCAGAAGCCGCATAGTTTGAGATCAGCAGTAAAAGCTCTGCATCCACGTTCGTGAAGATACTCACCTTTTTATTGAGGGCTTGGAAAACGCCAATGATCTGGTCTTGATTGTCTAAGAGAGGAACAGAGAGAATCGTATGTGTCAAATAGCCTGTGGCTTTATCAATCTCGGGGTTAAAGCGGTAATCATTGTAAGCATCCACAACAATTTGTGTCTCTTTGGACAGTGCTGCATAGCCTGCCACACCTCTTTGCGTGCTAAAGTGAATAGGATGGACTTCATGGGCAACTTTTGACCAGAGCTCATCCTTTTCTTTATTGTAGACAAAAATGGAGCAACGATCTGCTTGTAAAATCTCTTTCGCAAAATGTGCCATGGACTCTAACACATCATCTAAACTTTTGGTTTTGTTGATAACTTTACCAAATTCCATTAAAATTGAAAGCTGTTTTTCCGCTGAGTTCATAATTTTCTCTTTGGTCGTAAATGATATGCGCGCATTATAACAAAGTTTTAAAATGATATTTGCAAAATCATGTGCTTTATGTATAATACAAAATAATATAATGCTTGGAGTGTTTCTCAAAATGCAAAAGAAAATTAAAGTTCTCTTAATAGAAGATGACTACGATGCGGCAGGTCAAGTCGCGCAGTATTTAGAGAGTGTAGGGTTTGAAATTGATATTTCTGAAACTGCCATTGATGGGCTTTTAAAGCTTTCTGCACAGCAGTATGATATTTTATTGTTGGACTTAAGCCTTCCTGATTTTAGCGGTTTTGAAGTGATTAAACAGATCAACAACCAAAGCAGTATTCCTATCATTGTCTTAAGCTGTCACTCCAATCTTGAAGCAAAAGTTCAAGCCTTTCGTTTTGGTGTGGATGATTATTTGTGTAAGCCTTTTATGCTTGAAGAGTTGGAAGTTCGCATGTGGGCAATTTTAAAACGCTGTTCGATGATTAAAATGGAATTTAATAAAAACAATCTTGCCATTGATTACAACAACCAAACCATTCTACTCAATCAAAAACCCGTTTCGCTTACAGCAATTGAGTACAAAATCCTTTCTTTCCTCATAGAGAACAAAAATAGGGTGGTTTATCGCAATGTTTTAGCGATTCATCTCTCATCTTTGAGCTCACCGCAATCTTTAAATTACCATATTCAAAATATTCGTAAAAAGCTAGGCGACGACCCAAAGAAGCCACGTTATATTATGACGGAGTATGGAACAGGGTATCGTTTAGTGTTATAAAAGTGTTACATTTCTTAGAATCCTCATAATAAACGAATAATGAACCATATTTTTGAGATATAATCCATCTATTGATCCAAAAAATAAGGCATATGATGGATACATCAGCGATGGAGCGTCTCAAATCTCGTTGTAAAGAGATACGAATTTTATACATTGAAGACGATGAGGTTACGAGAAAATATACGCATTCAATTTTAAGTGAATTTTTTGACTCCATTGATGTTGCTAGTGATGGGCAACATGCGTATGATCTCTTTATTGATGCAGAACTTGCTATTCCAGCCTTAGGGCTCTCGTGTGAGTCTCAATCGAGGCGTTATAATTTGGTGATTACCGACATTAAAATGCCCAAATTTGATGGCATTGCCTTGATTGCTAAAATTCGTAAAATCTGCAAAGAGACGGCGATTATTGTCACATCGGCACACAATGATGTGGAGTATTTGATTGAGACGATTCGTTTGGGCGTGGATGGGTACATCTTAAAACCGATCGAATTTGACCAGTTGTTTGACTCACTTGCCTCAACGGTTGAGACGATTTTACTTAAAGAAGAGCGACGCGCTTATACAAGTTCACTCAAGCAGACCATCGTGCTGCAACAATCGGCTCTTGAAGAGCAACTCCATACGGATGCGTTGACCAAACTCTCCAATAAAAATACACTGGATAGCATTTTAAGTCACATTCAACCTGTTGAAGTTCCCTCTTTGTTTCTGATCAATATCGATCGGTTTAAAAATTACAACAAACTCTATGGTATTGAAGTAGGCAATCAGATTCTCAAAGAGTTTGCTCATCACCTCAAAGAGGTCGCTACATCGATGTGTTACAGTGTTTTTCGTGTCTCTTCCAATGAGTTTGCGATGCTGCATCTTGATACCGAGCTCAATCCTGAAAAAATTTACGAAGATATTAACCAAACACTCGAGCTTCTCAATGGCATCGCGATCAAAGTCGAAGGGCTGAATGAGAAGATTTTGATCCATATCTCTATGGGGGTCACTTTTGATCAAGAAAATCTTTTCAATAAAGCGTTCACCGCGCTTGATTTTGCCAAACAATCGGGAAAATCGTTTGTGGTCTACACCAGCAATTTAGATGAAACAGAATCCCTTGCCAATGATTTTTACTGGCAAGATGTGATTGCCGATACGCTGGATAAAGACAATGTGGTTCCTTTTTTCCAACCCATCTGCAACAAAGAGGGTGAAATTATTAAGTATGAAGCGCTGATTCGCATCAAAACGAAGGATAAATTGGAGCAAGAACAATATGTCTCTCCGTACTATTTTTTAGACATTGCGCGTCGCACCAGGCAGTACGATAGTCTGAGCCATAAGATGATCGAAAAAGTGTTGGAGTTGATGGTAACGCATCCCACCGTTACTTTTTCCATTAACATCAGTTTTCGCGACATGCTCAATAAAGAGATTCGCGACCTTTTACGTTCAAAAATGGAGGCATTTCGCGCTCAAAATCAAGCGATTAATCTTGTCTTTGAAGTGGTTGAGAGTGAAAAAACGACCGATTTGAACACGGTAAAAAACTTTTTAAAATACATCAAATACGAAGAGGCACCCATCGCTATTGATGATTTTGGTACAGGGTATTCTAATTTTTCACATGTCATGCAGCTGGATCCTGCGTACATTAAAATTGATGGTAGCCTGATCCAAGAGATCGATACGAGCGAGAAGACGCGTCTTCTTGTCCAAGGGATTATTTCGTTTGCAAAAGCGTTACATGTAAAGACGATTGCAGAGTACGTGCACAGCCAAACGATCTTTGATCAACTGGTGGAGATGGGAGTTGACGAGTTTCAAGGCTACTACATTGGCGAGCCTTGGTTGGAGCTACCATGTCGTCCTTAACACTCTTTGCAACTGTTTTTCTCATTGGGTTTATCCTTCTTGTGGGTATCTTATGGATTTATCTGCTCTTGCAGCAGAAGCGAAAATTTAAGCAGCTGATCGATTTTGCCATTGAAGGTATGGTCGTCTCCCATAAAGGGTGTGTGATTGAGATTAATGTGCAAGCGTTGAAAATTTTTGGTGGAACCGATAAAGAAGAGATTTTAGGAAGACCGCTGATTGATTTCATCGCTCCTGAGTCAAAAGCGCTGATACAAGAACAGTCAACAAAACGTCATACGGAGATGTATGAGTGCATGCTTTTACGCAAAGATGGCACAGTTTTTCCAGGTTTGGTGCGAGGCTCCATTGTCAAAGGGTTTGGAAAGACGGTACGGATCTCGGCGATCATTGATCTTACCGAGCTTAAAGAGGCGCAGTACGCACTGCAAGCACTCAATGAAAACTTAGAGATGCAAGTCAAAGTCCAAATCGAAAAAAATCGCCAGCAAGAGATGATGCTCTTTCAGCAATCACGTCATGCCCAAATGGGCGAAATGATCAGCATGATTGCGCACCAATGGAGACAACCTCTGAATGTTCTCTCTCTTTTAGCGCAAAACATTGTCTTTAAGTACAAACTTCAAAAATTAGACGAGCGTATTATGGATGAATTTAAAGAGGACTCGATGCGCCAGATTGTGCAGATGTCTAAAACAATTGATGATTTTAGAGACTTTTTTAAACCCGACAAGTCGATCAAAGTATTTGACATAAAGCAGCAACTCTCCAATGCCGTGGAGATGGTCAAACCCATTGTTGCCGCACATGGAATCGAAATTGGCTTTGAAAGCGAAGAGGGGCTGAAAATCGAGAGCTATCCCAATGAATTTGGGCAGTCCATTATTAATATCCTCAACAACGCCAAAGATGTACTTTTAGAGAGTTGCGGAGAGTTTTCCAAACGGATCACAGTTCGTGCAAAACGAGGTGAGGCGGGGAAGATTATGATCACCATCGAAGACAATGGTGGGGGCATCGATGCGTTTGTGATGCCTTACATTTTTGAGCCCTATTTTTCAACCAAAGGGGCAAAACATGGAACAGGACTGGGGCTTTACATGAGCAAAATTATCCTTGAAGAGCACATGCATGGTCACATCAGCGTTGAAAATACCGAGACAGGTGCAAAATTTGAGATTGTATTGCAAGGATTGATGTAATGGATTTAGCGCTACTTAAAAATGTTCGTCCGTTGATTATTGAAGATGAAAAAGATATTTTAGACTCGTTTTTTACACTGTTTGATACGATTTTTGATGAATTTTACACCGCACGCAATGGCGAAGAGGGGCTGTACCGATTTTACAAAAATACCCCCGATGTGATTATTACCGATCTGCAAATGCCTTTTATGGGTGGCTTTCGCATGATGGAGCGCATTCGCATGGAAAATGCAGAGATTCCCATTATTATCACTTCCGCGCACAGTGAAGAAGAACACCTTGCCCGTGCCAAAGCGCTTAGGGTCGATGACTATCTTCGCAAACCTTTCGATATTGATGAACTCTTTGAAAAGATTTATACCTGCTGCATTGTCAAAAATGGCTCAGGCAAGATCAATTTCGACCATTTTACCCTGTAAAATCTCAGCAAACTCTACCCCAAATTCATAGCACGTTTCAAGCTCTGCGACGCTGGGAATCAGTTTGATTTTCAGAGGTGTGAGTGGCGGTACACGAAGTTTTAGCGATTTTAGACGCACCAAGATATGATCGACCGCTTCGCCACTCCATCCGTACGAACCAAAAGCCCCTGCACATTTGCCTTGTTTGTCTAAAAACATAAGACATGAAAGTAAGTCCCATACAGGCTTTGGCGCATCGGCATTGATCGTGGGTGTGCCGATTAAAAAGCCATCGCTCTCTTCCAAAATTGCCATCATATTTTGCTCTTCAATGGAGGCAAGATCGTACATATTGGCAACCACGCCTTCGACACTCTCGCACCCCTCAAAAATAGCTTGCGCCATCTCTTGCGTGTTTTTATAGCTGGTGAGGTAGAAAATAGAGAGAATTTTTTTACCTGCTTTGTACTTTTCGACTTTATGACTCCACTGATGATACGACTCGATGTACTGCTGTGGATTTTCACGCAAAATTGGCCCATGAAGCGGCGCAATCAGTGCTATGTCAAAACGTTCATACAGTTTCAGCGCACTTCTGACATAGCTTTGGAAAGGTCGCATAATGTGGTCGTAGTAGTATTGAAACGCGTAGGAAAAGTCACCTACTTTGTCGTTAAAAAGACGTTTGTCGTAGTAGTGGGCGCCAAAAACATCGCCACTAAAAAGGAGTTTATCTTCATGCACATAACTGCTCATTGTCTCTGGCCAGTGCAGATAGGGTGTCGTCAAAAAGGTAATCGTTTTGTCGCCCAACGTGAGCTGTTTGTTGGTCCAAATGGTTTCAAAAGTGATCTCAACACTGCCTGCAAGCGCTTTGAGCATCGTCGTGGCTTGGGGCGAAATGAGCACTTTGGCATGTGGGGCTCGTCGTATAAGCTCAGGCAGAGCACCAGAATGGTCAGGCTCGATGTGGTGGATAATGACGTATTTGATCTCATCGTACGAACACAAAGCCTCTACATGGTGAAAGAAATCGTCTTGAAACTCTTTTTTAACCGTATCGACGATGATGACACCTTCAGTCGTTTTGATGAGATAGGCGTTATAACTTGAACCATTGGCGGTTTTCATGACAATGTCAAAGGTACGAATATCGGGGTCAAATACACCTATAAAATAGATGTCCTTAGCTAGGGTTATGGGAAGATGCGGCATGGAGAAACCTTTGCATCCAAAGAGGCGGATTGCTGTTTTTTAATGTCAAAAGCGTGGTTAAAAGGGTGTCAATGCGCTCGTTTTCTTTCTCAGACTTCAGCACAAAAATGCCTGATCCCTTGACCATGAGCGATGCGCGAGGTCCGATGTGCGAAGCGCACAGAATGTTAGCATCTTCTAGGCATTCGATTTTGTAGGCGAGTTTATCGCCTTCTTCTGCGTGCTCATTAGGGGATTCGAGTGCTCTTAGAAACACAAAAGAGTCCTCTTTGAGTTCGTAGAGGTAAAAGCATTTACACCAACCAAAATGGTCATTGACATGAAGGTTATCGGTCGATGCAAATGCTATTTTCATCACATTTTCCTTACGCGTTTACAGGGGCATGCGCTTGGCGATCAGCGATAGAGACAGCTTCACGGTAAGGTTTTGGAGAGATCTCAGGAAACATAATGCCGTTTTTCTTGTGTTCACGGATATTGTAAAGACCGCTCTCGTGACCTGCAACATAATACGCATTGTACTCAGGCGTATACGGCAAATCCCAAACGATAGCGCCCTCGGTGGGACAGGCGTCTGCGCATTTTGGTGTCGTACCATCCGAACACTCGATACATTTTTCAGGTTTAACATAGGTTGTGTCACCATTGATCGGTGAATCGCTTGCACTCACGATTGCCGTTGCAGGACACTCGTCGATACAACTGTCGCAATTGATACATACGTCCGTAATTTTTACTGCCATGGTAGATCCTTTTAATGGGAATGGATTAGTAACTCAAAAAAGCCTTGCTGAAAAGTACCCACGATGCAAAATGGGCTTTATCGCACCGTGAGTGTTGAGTAAGGGTTTTTAAAGGTACACGCCTCTATTTATGCAAGAGGTGTTCCATTTGAGAATCTTTTGATTATCTATTGAGATTTGCTCATCCATTAGCCGTTTGAGAACACGATAAGGTAACGGAATGAATTGTGCAAATCTACCATTATGGTAAATAGAAAACTGATCAAGGATTTGTTAAACGAGAGTGCTTGTTCTCATAACAAAACCAAAAAAAGTAGCTGTGATAAACCGAAACCTGGAGCGACGAGCGGAGGGTGTGCGTTTGAGGGAGCGCAAATATCACTTTTTCCTTATGCGGATGCTGTGCATTTGGTGCATGGCCCCGACACTTGTCTTGGCGCTTCGTGGGAGACTCGAGCTACGCTTACAAGCTATGAAGGTGAAAATAACACGCCATTAGGCTACTGCACCAATGTCAGCACGCAAGACATCATCTTTGGTGGTGACAAGAAGCTGGCAGACGCTCTGGCGTACATCGTGGAGCACAAAAATCCTAAGGCGATTTTTGTCTATGAAACCTGTGTCACAGCGATGATTGGGGACAACATAGACTTTACATGTAAAACCGCCGAAGAGTTGTTTCACATTCCTATCGTGCCTGTGCATGCACCTGGTTTTGTGGGCAGTAAAAACTTAGGCTCTCGTCTTGCAGGCGAAGCGGTTTTAGACGCGCTTGTGGGTACACGTGAGCCTGAAAGCATTCATCCTTTTGGCATTAACTTGATCGGTGATTATAACGTGACAGGCGATATGTGGCAGTACAAGCCCATACTTGAACGTATCGGCATCAAAGTCATCTCCTCGCTTTCGGGCGATGGCAGAATCGAGCAGATACAAATGGCGCACACCGCGAAGCTCAATGTCATTGTCTGTGCGAAGTCCCTCGTTACCTTGTGTCGTAAAATGCAAGAGCGCTACAATATCCCTTATGTCAGCGTCTCATTCTACGGTAAACGTGACACTTCCAATGCGATTCGCTCCATCGTGAACGCGTTTGGTGATGCAGAACTCATAGCTAAAGCTGAAGTAATTATCGCCGAAGAAGAGGCGAAATTGGCGGAGCGTTTGAAGCCGTACCATCTGATGCTTAAAGGCAAAAAAGCCATTTTAAATACGGGTGGGAACAAGTCATGGTCGATCGCCTCAGCGCTCCAAGACATCGGCATCGAAGTGGTCGCAACCTGTGTGCAAAAAGCTACGGAAGAAGATGTGGCGATAGCGAGTGAATATGTGCCCATCGTCTTTAAAAACCCAGGCGTTGAACAGCCTAAACTCATTGATGAGCATAAAGTAGACATCTTGCTTGCAGGTGGGCGTAGTCTTTACACGGCGATTAAAAAGCGCATTGCCTTTGTCGATGTCAATCAAGAGAAAAAAGTAAGTTACGGCGCGTACGGCGGGCTTGAAAATTTGGCGAGCGACGTCTGTTCTGCATTGGCAAATCCTGTCTTTAAACTGGTTGGAAAGGCTGCACCATGGGAGTTAGTATGAATTTAAAAGAGCTCAAAACAACGAGCCTAAAACCTTTACATGTAAACCCTCTCAAGCTCTCACAGCCGATGGGCGCGACACTGGCGTTTTTGGGCATTAAAAACTGTATGCCTCTGATGCACGGTGCGCAAGGGTGCGCTTCGTTTACGAAGGTACTTTTTACAAGGCACTTTAACGATCCTATCGCCATTCAAACCACCGCGGTCAATGACATTACCGCTGTCATTGATGGAGGCGACAAGGGCATCTCCGAAGCGGTTGAAAACATCACCAAAAAAGTAACGCCTGATTTGGTCGGACTTTTTACAACGGGTATGACCGAAACCAAAGGCGATGACATCAAAGGTGCGACACTTCTTTTAAAAGAGAAGCAAAAAATGGTCTATGTGCATACACCTGATTTTGAAGGGGGACTGGAGAGCGGTTGGAGTTTGAGTGTGCAAAACATCATCACGCAACTGATCGAGCCAACCACGCACGTACGAAAAGATAAAGTGCTCCTCATTCCCAATGTCAATTTTAGCCCCATCGAAGTGGAAAAACTCAAAGAAGCGTTAGAGCTTTTGGACTTGGTGGTCTTTGCACTCCCCGATCTCAGTGATTCGCTCGATGGTCACTTGGGTGTCAAACAAGGCGCGCTCAGTAGTGGGGGCATTAGCGTTTCGGACATCGAAAAACTAGGCAACGCGGGGGCTGTGATCACCATTGGGCGGTCGGTTAAAAAATGCGGCGAGCTCTTTTATGAGAAATTTCCTCAAAGCACGCATCTGCATTTTGATAGTCTCATAGGACTAGAAGCCACAGATGATTTCTATGCCAAAGTGTTTGAATTTTTACAGTGTAAAAGTGTTCCAAGTGTCGTCAAACGATGGCGCGCGCGTCTGCAAGATGTGCTTTTAGATACCCATTTTACTCTTGGAAAAGCCAAGATTCTCATTGCCGATGAACCTGATAGTGCGTATGCGATGTCTAAAGCGCTCAGAGAAGCAGGAAGTACGTGTGAGGCGTACATCGCGCAACGCAGTGAGATCCAAGAAGCCTTTACATGTAAGATGCAAATCGGCGATTTTGAAGAGGTTGAAAAGCGGTTACCCGAGATGGATATGCTCATCGCCAACTACCACGGTGAACGCTTAGCCCATAAGCATCACAAAGCGCTTCTGATTCGAGGCTTTCCCAATTACGAGCAAGTGGGCATCGGACTTCGTTACAACATTTTGTATGAGGGCAGTTGCGCCTTTTTGTGTGAGGTGAACAATCTTTTAGCCCATCATTAAACGAGTGATGATAGTATTAGCTCATTAAAAAAATGAGGACACGCTATGAATCCCATTGAAACAATTTTGCAAAAGCAAAAAGTGCTCATCATCGACGGTGCGTTTGGCACGGAGTTGGAGCGCAAAGGTTACGATATTAATGACTCCCTTTGGTCGGCTAAATTTCTGATGGAAAAACCTGAAGCGATTGCTGCGGTGCATTTGGATTATTTGAATGCTGGCAGTGATTGCATTACAACGGCGAGTTACCAAGCGAGTTTTGAAGGGTTTATGAAGCGTGGGATGAGCGAGCAAGAAGCCAAAGCACTGATTCAATCTTCGATCACTATTGCGCAAAGCGTGCGCGATACGTTTTGGGAAAACGAGCAAAACCATCTCAAACGACACAAACCTTTGGTCGCCGCTTCGGTAGGACCGTATGGCGCGTATCTTGCCGATGGATCAGAGTTTCGGGGAAATTATGGGCTGAATGCGGAAGCGCTGATGGACTTTCACCGCAAACGCCTCGCTACCCTTATCGAAGCCAAACCTGATCTTTTAGCGTGTGAGACGATTCCATGCTTGATTGAAGCGCAAGCGCTTTGCAGGCTTTTAGAAGCGTTTCCCGAAATGAATGCTTGGGTGAGTTTTAGCGCCAAAGACGGGAAACACATCAACAGCGGAGAGTCCATACGCGAATGCGCGGCATTTCTTGAGACGCAAAAACAGATCGTTGCGATTGGCATCAACTGCACCGCTCCTCAACATATCGAATCACTGATCGACGAGATTAAAGCGGTTTCTTCAAAGCCTATTATCGTCTATCCCAACGGTGGATCGACCTACAACGCGCTGACCAAAACGTGGGACGGACTTTCAAAAAGTTCATCATACGGGAAAATGGCGTATACATGGTACCAAAAAGGGGCGCGCATCATCGGAGGCTGTTGTCAAACGACACCTGAGGACATTGCTCAAATTGCACAGTGGGTGAGAGCTTAGGGCGGAGTGTTTCTTTTCTTTACATGTAAGATTAAAAATGCACCAAAAATGTTTTTTCTGATAACCGTTTACATTTGGCGAGTAGAATGGGTTTACATGTAAACTAATTCAAGGAGCATACCATGGCAGAAACGAAAGTCTATCAGATGTATATCAATGGTGCGTTTATCGCTTCCAAAGAGACGATTCCCGTTATGAATCCTTCGACCAAAGAGGTGATTTCGTATATTCCAAAAGGCAGCGCAAGCGATGTTGATGCGGCCGTGGAATCTGCTCAAATTGCACAGCACTCATGGGAAAAACTCCCTGCGATTGAGCGTGCTGGGTATTTGAAAAAGATTGCGCAAAAGATTAGAGACAATGCTGAAATGCTCGCTCGAACGATCACGGAAGAGCAGGGCAAAGTCTTAGGACTTGCAACGGTTGAGGTGAATTTTACAGCCGATTATATTGATTATATGGCTGAGTGGGCGAGGCGGTATGAGGGTGAGATCATCCAAAGTGATCGTCCTAATGAAAACATCTTTTTATTCAAACTTCCCATCGGTGTGGCAGCAGGCATTTTGCCGTGGAACTTTCCGTTCTTTTTGATCGCACGTAAACTCGCTCCCGCACTCATTACGGGCAATACGATTGTCATCAAACCCAGTTCTGATACGCCCAATAATGCGTTTGAATTTGCAAAATTGGTCGATCAAATCGGACTTCCTAAAGGCGTTTTTAACCTTGTTTCGGGTTCTGGCTCACTAGTCGGGCATGCACTTGCAGGGCATGAAAAAGTGGGCATCGTGAGCTTCACAGGCAGTGTGGACGCGGGTGTGAAAATCATGGAAGCCGCGGCCAAAAATGTCACGAAAGTTTCGTTAGAACTCGGTGGAAAAGCGCCTGCGATTGTGATGGGCGATGCGGACATCAATTTAGCGGTGGAAGCGATCAAAAACTCGCGCGTCATTAACAACGGACAAGTCTGCAACTGCGCTGAGCGGGTTTATGTGCATAAAAGCATTGCGCAAGAGTTTTCCGAAAAAATTACCAAAGCGATGGCGGCAACGACCTATGGCAATCCTTTAACCGAGAAAGCCGATATGGGACCGCTTATCAATGAAGCAGCCATTACGCATGTGCAAGCGTTGGTGGATAGTGCCATCAAAGCAGGGGCAAAGCTCACGACGGGTGGTAAACGCGCCTCTCGCAGTGATGGTTTCTACTACGAACCAACGGTTTTGGTCGATGTTAAACAAGAGATGGGTGTGATTCAAGAGGAGATTTTTGGGCCTGTGCTTCCGATTATGAGCTTTGATACACTGGATGAAGTGATTGGCTTAGCCAATGATTGCCAGTACGGTTTGACCTCGTCGATTTACACGCAAAATCTCGATGTCGCGATGCGTGCGTGCAAAGAGATCAAATTTGGAGAGACCTACATCAATCGTGAGAATTTTGAAGCGATGCAAGGATTTCATGCAGGATGGCGAAAATCTGGCATTGGTGGAGCCGATGGAAAACACGGACTTGAAGAGTTCTTACAAACCAAAGTCGTTTACCTGCAATACAACCTCAATAAGCAATAAATGCTTTTTACATGTAAGGATTTTTCCTTACATGTAAACGCTTTTAGGCTTTAAATTTGAGGAAGTTTGGTCTCTTCAACGTGTGGAGATTGAGACTGCGAAATGCTCAAACAACTCTCTTTATCAATACTTTTAATGTGCACATCCTGTTGTGGAAAGGGAATTTCGATGCCATGCGCGTTGAGCGTGTTGTAGATAATAATTAAAAATCTGGACATGGTTTTACTCGGTGCCAAAATTTCTTCACCGTGAATCCACACTTGCAGTATAAAATCAACACTACTGCTTCCCATGCCCGACATAATGACGTTGGTGAATTTATCGTGTGCCTCGATAATATCGGCATACCCACTGTTGACAACGGCTTCTTTAATCACCGCAATCACGTGCTCAGGCTTATTGCCATAGGCAACACCAAAAGGAATATCAAACCGTTTTATTTTATCGTGCATCGTCCAGTTAATCACATTGTTTTCGATAAAGTTGCGATTGGGAACGATGACGTCGATATTTCCATTGGTATTAAGGGTTGTGGAACGCATACGAATATCGGTGACATGACCATGCACGGTTCCAGAGAGCTCCACAAAATCACCAATTTTAATACTGCGCTCAAACATCAAGATGATGCCTGAAACAAGGTTGGAGACGATATTTTGCAGACCAAAACCGATACCCACAGAAAGGGCACCTGCCACAAGTGCGATCGAAGAGAGGTCGATGCCTAAGACATTTAAGGCGATAAAAAAAGCCGTTAAAAGTATGACGTAGTAGCCAATATTGGCTAAAATCGTACGGGTTGCCAAGTTGATTGATTTGCTATTGTTGGCAATTCGTTTAATGCTGGTTTTATAAAAACCACCCCCAAAACCGCCAATGATAAAAATAAAGAAGGCTAAGATCAGTTTCAATGCTGTGATCGGCGTACCATTCGTTGTAAAAATAGGCTCGGTAAGTATGCCCCATGTGGATTTTAAAATATTTTTGAACTCTTGGGTTGTAGATCCTGCTAAGGTGTCGAGCGTACCAAAATATTTTTTCTCCATCGCATGTAACAGTGACGCCATCGATTCGTTAATACCGTCTGTTTTATCTAAGAGCGCTCCTTCATCAAGGATGCTTTTTTCTAAGGCAAACGCCTTCTCATTTTTGGATTTTAAGGCATTGGAAAACTCTAAAAACAAAGAGGTAATCGTTGCTCTTAATGCTTTTGTGTAGGCTTCTTCTTTTGCCGTGATGGTTGCAGCCGAAACACCTCGATCGAGGTTGTCTCCTAAAAGTTCAAAACGCTCTTTCTTCACTAAAAAATTATCGACGGTGGTGCGTAATTTTAAAGCCTCTTCGCGATTCGTGGCTGTTTTTTTGACCTGATTTTCGGGATCAAAGGGTATGTTTTTCAACGATTCAGTTAACATTTTCTCAATAGAGAGCATCTCTTGTGCTAATGCGTCACTTTGATCTTTAAATTCTTGCAGTGATTTTGTATAGAGCGCATTTTGAAGTTGCAGGGTGCGAATCGAAGTGCTGTTGGCATCCAAACTTTTAATCTCTTTTTCGAGTGTCTTAATTTTCAATGCAATCGAGTTGATTTTTTTATCAAGGGAGACTTTTCTCAGAGCATTGTCATTATAGCGATTAAAGAGATTGCTGTATTCATCAATGTTCTCAGGTGCGTTGAGCGGCGCCTTCGTGATGGTAGCGGGTTGTGTGTTGATCAGCTTATCAAGGAGCACTTTTTGTAAGGCAATTTCATCGTTCGTTATGGGTGAGCTTTTGAGGGTTTTGAGTAAATTAATATAGACAGTTTTGTCTGCATTGACTAAAGAGCTGTTTTGGTCGTCGGCAAATATAAGCGTTGAGAGCAATAATGCGAAAACAATGAACGGTTTAAAGGGATTTAACACCATAAATTAACTCCAAGATTGGATAGAAAAAAACAGGATTTTTCATGGTTATTATACCCGCAAAGGGTTTAAGAAGCATTTTTATTTCGGAGATTTCGTGTCACGCGCTTTACATGTAAGAAAAATCCTTACATGTAAAGCTTTAGCGTGGAGAGGCTCAGGCGGTTGTCGTCCCCGTTGGTGGTGCCATCATCGCTTTTTTCTTACTGCGCTCCATTGATTGAAGCACTAAGTATTGCTCGCCAAATTTGAGCATATTTTCCATCTCATCATCAAACTCAGCGTAATGCCCTTCTTCTTCCAGCACCAGCTCTTCAAAGAGTTTTTTACTGACACTGTCCGCATGCGTGCCACATTCAATTGCAAAGTTGTTATACATCTCAATCGCATCTTCTTCGCTCTTTCGCGCAAACTCAAGCATCGCTTTCACATCGGTGATCTGTTTTACCGCTTCAGAAGCTTTCATCTCGATCGTACCTTTGAGAAACAGCACACGATCGGCAAGACGTTCAATGTGCAGCATCTCCGCAATCGCGGTACGTTTAAATAGGGTTGAAAGCAGGTCATACCCTTGGTCATCACAGTGAAAATGCAAAAACATGTATTGGTGAACCGCTGAGAGTTCATCGGCAATCGCAAGGTTGAGTAGCTCGATACTTTTATCTCGTTTCATAGAACGCTCCTTGGTAATTTATATGTAACAATAGTAGCATAAAATAAGATTTGAAACACTAAGAAAAGAGTTAAAAACCTCAATGGAACACTTCTTGTATAAGGTTTAAAAAAGTGCCTTTTTCGAGTCAATTTTAAAATACAATCGTTTGCCTTCCCCTCTAAAGCCTCTTCATTATTTAAAAAAAAGGTTATTATTATGTCTGAGCAAAATCACACCACACGTTATAACGCCTACATCCCCGAAGTTGTTGCTTACCAAAAATCACTCGATCAACTCTCCGAGAGATGGAATCTTCTCTCATTGTTAGGTCAGATGAGTAATATCGGCATGGACATCTCAGAAACCAGACAAGCATTTAGCAATCTCTCTGAACAGCTTTTACAACGACTCAGCGAAGAGACGGTAAAAAAACTTTCCATAGAGCTTGGGGCTAAAGCGCAAGTGGCGATTGATATTTTAATTCGCAATCTCTTTGAACGTACCGCAGACATAGGCTTTTTGGCAATGGACATGATCATTTGTGATTTTGCAAAGCAAAGCAGTGAAGAGCAAAAAAACGCACTGCCCCAGCTTCAAAACCGTTTTCACGAGTACATTGAAAAGTACAGTGTTTACAGTGATGTGCTGTTGTTTAATCTTGAAGGTGTCTTGATCGCTTCCACCAAAGATGAAAAAATTGGCAACAAGATCGACAGTGCTTTTATCTATGAGGCGATGCACACGTCCCAAGAGTATGTGGAGAGTTTTGGCATTTATCCTAGCATCAGCTCAAAAGAGAGTCTGCTTTACAGTTACCGTGTGTGTGATGAGAGTGGTACACCGCTTGCCGTGCTTTGCCTTGTGTTTAAATTTCAAGATGAGATGCAGGTGATTATCTCCAACTTGATTGAAAATGAGATATGGGCAGATATTTTACTCTTAGATGAAAAAGATCGTACCATTTACAGCAGTAACCCTTTTCATTATGCTCTGGGTGCTCCTCAAAAAACAGCCTTAAAACGTTTTGATATTATCCCTTTTTCAGGCAGTGAATATGTTGCAAAAACCCAAGCCACCAAAGGATACCAAGGCTTTTATGGACTCGGATGGAAAGGGCATGCGCTTATGCCTTTGGCGTTTGCTTTTGGGCAACAACAAGCCCATGTTCCTTTTACGGAAGAGCAGATCAAGATCATCAAACACTCTTCCCTCTTTTCGGAGGAGTTTACCAGCATTCCAACCAAAGCCGAAGCGATCCAAAGACGTCTTGATATGACGATTTGGAATGGTAATGTACAAATTGCCAACCAAAAAAGTGGTGATAACTCTTTTTCAAAATCACTTCTCAATGAGATCTCACGCACAGGGGCACAAACCAAAAAAACCTTTGAAGAGTCCATCGGCAATCTCAATTGGACGGTTGTTGCTTCTTTTATCAACGGGGCTGCATTTAAAGCAAAACTGGCGATTGACATTATGGATCGTAACTTGTATGAGCGTGCCAATGACTGCAGATGGTGGGCTTTGAGCCCTGTATTCATCAAAGCATTTAGCGCTAAATACAAAGATTTTTCAACGATTCGCAAAGAGTTTGGGCATGAAATGACCGAAGTGCTCAGTGCCATCAATGCGCTCTACACCGTTTACAGCAATCTCTTTTTGTTCGACAATCAAGGCAGTGTCATTGCGGTGAGCCAAGAAAAATATGCCCATCTCATCGGCAAACGCATAGGTGCTCATTACATCGCACAAACCTTAGCGCTGAAAAGTTCCAAAGAGTATGTGGTGAGTCCGTTTGAAAAAACAGAGCTTTACGATGGCAAACACACCTACATCTACAGTGCGCCTATTTTTATCGAAGGGGCGAAAGAGGCGCAAGGTGGTATTGGTATTGTGTTTGATGCTGAGACACAGTTTGAGGCGATGCTAAGAGATGTTGTAGGTGCCGATGAACGCTCTTTCGCGCTCTTTATCGAGACGAAAACCAATAATGTGATTGCTTCTACAAACCCTGACATTGGCATGGGTGAGCGATGTATTTTTTGTGATTCGTCTGAAAATATGGTGCTCATTAAGGATGATTATTACATTGTGGGCAAGGCAAAGTCTCAGGGGTATCGTGAGTATAAATGCAGCGATGGCTACAGCAATGATGTCACTGCCATTGTCTGCATTAAGGTTGCCAATAAAGAAGCCTGCGTTGAGCCTGTTGTCAAAAATGGCAAAAAACAGTACCTCTACCCCAAAGTGGGTGCGTCGGAGAAGACAGTTGAGCTTTCAACGTTTTGGATGAATGGCACGCTCTTTGCCATCGAGAGCCAATACATTTACGCCGCACTTGAAGGACAAGATGTCACCCAAGTGATCGGTTGCGATGAAATTTATGTGGGAATGATTACGTGGAATAACAAAACCATCCCTGTAGCATCGCTCGCAAAATACTTTCACCATACGTGTGCGTACAACAAAGAGCTCCATCACATTATTGTGCTTAAAGGCAGTGAAGACAAACCCTTTGGCTTGGTGATCGACATGGTGCAAGACAGCCCCGAAGTACCACAGCGTTGTGTGGATGAAACTTCTCAGGCGATGATGGGGCACCATACGCTTACCAAAGCGATTGTCAAATCAGACGTGGGACAAGAGAAGGCTGAAATGCTCTCGATTCTTGATCCTTTGAAGATCGAACGTTACTTGATTGTGGAGAAAAACGCGCTTTAGAATCAGCATTTTTCCTACGGAACACTTCTTGTAAAGGAATGAACAACGTTTAGGATAGGAGGATACAAAGATGGTCAAGGTTGCGTTTTTTACAAACGATCTCAAGAATATTGATGCCCATTTTGGCTCTGGAGAGCAATTTGCCGTGTATGACGTGAATGCTGAGGGGTTTGCACTCTCAGGAGTCATCCCAACAGGCGAAGAGCGAACCGAGGGTCGCGTTGAGCTGTTACAGAATGAACATGTTGACATTATGTACTGTGTCGAGATTGGACCTGCGGCTGCGGCTAAAGTCGTCAATAGCAAGATATTCCCTATCAAATACAAAGAGGTTGTGAGCATTGAAACAGAACTTTCAAAGCTTCAAACAATGATCGCAACCAATCCTCCACCGTTTATCAAAAAAATCTTAGAAGCAAGAGGATAACGCTATGAATGAGCTTGAAAAGTTGTTCATTGAAACACTCACTTCGCAAATTAGAGCGCTTGACCAGTTTGGTACTTGGGCGAAAAAGAGCGATGAAGAGGTGTTGAGTGATAAATATATTAAAACCAAAGAGCAACTTAAAAACGTTCCCATTATTGCAGATATTGATGAGATGCAGATCAAAGATATTCGTCTGATTTTTCAATCGATTGCATTGGCGTTTGAGCTCAAGCTTGGCATTATGTGCTCAGTCGTTATGGAGATGAGTCACGAAGGTTTTGGGCGCGCTGTGGTCTTGGCCGAAAAAATTGTTATCACCAACAAGTTTTTCAAAGATGCGCATCGTTACAGTTTTAGAACCTATGATGATCTCATTAAAGAGGGTGGCAAAATGTTAAAAGATGCCATCGAAATTTACGAAACTCATAAAAAATAATCAGGATAGAACATGGCAAAGGTTGGTATATTTTACGCAAGTGCGGGCGGCAATACAACATTGGTAGCAGAGGCTTTAAAAGAGGCGTATGAGCTTGAAGATGATGATTGTATTTTGATGGAAGATGATTTTGACAGTGTTGAGCAATTTGATAACTACGATGTGCTTTTCGTTGGCTCTTCAACATGGGGACAAGGCGATGTGCATTTTAGTTGGGTTGACCCACTCTTTGAAATCACATCTGATAACATCAGTTTTGCAGGTAAAAAAGTTGCGTTTTTTGGTGCAGGTGATAGTAAAACGCATGGCGAACATTTTTGTTCAGCTCTTGGTAAATTTAATCAAATTTTTACCAAAGCAGGTGCACAGGTCATCGGTTTTGTGGATAAAGAGGGCTATAACTACACAGCTTCTTTGGCAGAATCAGGCGATAAACTCTGTGGTTTAGCCATCGATAACATCAACGAAAAAGAGAAAACAAGTGAGCGCATTGAGAACTGGATCGAGCAGTTACAAGGCGAGATATAAAGGGTTGTACACACAACCCTTTAGTATATAAACTATTAAGGATAAAGGACATAAAATGAGAACGCTTGAGCAATATTATGAACTGAAAGATGCAGAAGATTTTTTTGAATTTTTTGGTGTTGACTACGACAAACACATTGTGGAAGTCAAGCGTTTTCATATTATGAAAGAGTATGGAACCCTCATTAAAAAAGGGTTTGAAAACTTTAACGGCGATGAGAAATACTTGATGGACTTTTTAAAGTTTGCTTTGATTCGTGTCTATATGGACTATAAACATGGACATGCCCCAAGTGCTGCTGAGGTGTGGGGAATGCTTGAAGATGGTAAAGCCAAAGGCTGTTTGGCATGTACCACTGCAACGGAAGGAGGAAACTGTGCCTGCTAGCGAAGAAGTTGTTTTACACAACAACGTGATGGCAAAACTTTCAGGGAAAGACGAAGCGAAAGCGAAGTTTTTTCTCGGTCAAAAGGTCAAACTTTTAGAAGACGTCAAAAACGATGGTACCTATCCGTATCTCAAAATTGGCGATGTGATGATTAAAAAAGGCTCAGTCGGTTACATTCGTGGCATGGGTGAGTTTTTACAAGTCATTCGTGTGTATGAAGTCCATTTTTTAGATGCTGAAGCGGTTATTGAAGTCATTGGGTGTAGGGAACATGAGCTTGAAGCGATGGAACCTTACCGTGATCTTGAAGCGGAAGAGACAGAATGGATGATCGATCATTATAAAAAGTAGTATGATAATAACAAATCTTAGTAAGGAGGAAAAGTCGTGGCAAAAGTAATTTTTATGCATTTTGATGTAGAAAAAGATGGTATCTATGATGCTAAAATAGGCGAACCCGTTGTTCGTTTGGCAAAAGAGAAGGGGATTCCTATCACGTTTGATAGTAAAGATCACTCTTCATGTTTGGTCAGTGTTGAGAGTATTAGCGAAGAAGAGCCAACAAGTTACATGGAAGACGAAGAGCTTGATGAACTTGTCAAACTTGGTGCAATTTCTCAAGAAGATGCTGATATCTGCCAACAGTTTACCGTAAGCCCAAAAGTACGCATCGCTTCTATGATGATGATTAAGGGCGATGTTTTGATTAAACCATTTAAAAAGTAAAGGATCACGTATGACAACAAGAGTAGAAATTATCAATGACTTTTTAGCAATTAACGTAAAACCGGGCGCAACCATTCAAGATGTCGTCGAAGCGAGTGGTAGTGCACTACCTTTCGGCTGTCGTGATGGTCAATGCGGTACATGTGTGGTTGAAATTGTACAAGGAATGGAGTTCTTATCACCTAAAAATGAGAAAGAATTTAAAGTTCTTAAAGAAGTATGTGCGGGCACATGTTCAGAGAATGCACGCCTTGCCTGTCAGATGAAAATTGACAAACCAAACGGCGTTGTTCGTATTAAATACTAAGATTTTCCCTCGCTTGAACGCTTGTTCAAGGAGCTCTATATCGAGGAGTTTTTCAGAAAACTCTTCTTCTTATGCGTAAAAAATAATCACCCATTATGCCCAAAATGAATCCATTTTTGGGCATAATTTATACATGAGAAGTATCAACCTAGAATTCAAACAGAAGCAGAGTTTAAACCTCTCTTTGAAGCTTTGGCTCCCACTGTTACAACTACCTCTTCAAGAGTTAAGTACGCACCTAGAAACATTGTCGTACGAAAACCCTTTTTTAGAAGTAAAACGCCCTTTTGAGCAAAACCTAGGTTCAAGCCATGGGATCGTTGAAGAGTTGGTACTTGGAAGCGAATCGTTGCATGAAAAAATCATCGAACAAATCGTTCCACCTCTTTTTCCAACACCTATTTCTCAAAAAGTAGCGCATGAAATTCTCTGTGATATCAACGAAGAGGGCTATTTTGATGGCGATATTGAAGCCATTGCCGTGACCTGTGGTGTTTATACCGAGTATGTTGAGCGCATTCGCCAACGCTTCTCCAAGTTAGAGCCTTATGGTATCGGCTCACGTGAGAGCCACGAATCGTTTGTCTTTCAACTCGACGCGCTCAGCGATGACATCGACGATGAACTCTATAACTTAGTCCTTAAGATGATCGATCAGATGGCAAAAGTCGATAAATTCTCCAGACACGGGCGTTTTGAGGAAGCCAAAGCGATCATCAAAAAATTTGCTAATCCTCCAGCGATTGAGTATCAAGCAACACCAAAACAGATTATTCCCGATTTTTACGTCGAAGTGGATGATGACATTCGTTTGCGCATTAACAACGACTATTATCCTGACATTTTGATTACCGATCCTTTTTCAAGCAAGAGTGAGAACATCAAAGAGAAGCTCAAAGAGGCACGCGACATCGTCAACCTTTTGGAACTTCGTAAAACAACGCTTTACAAAATTGTGCTTTTAGTCGTGGAGCGTCAACTCTCCTTTTTTGTGGGAGGCGAGCTAAAACCTCTGAATATGAGCACGCTTGCCGAAGAGCTCTCTTTTGCGGAGTCAACCATTTCACGAGCGATCTCCAACAAATATATTGAGTCTAAACAGGGTATCTTTCCATTGAAATCGTTTTTTACCAATGCCGTCGCGACCAAAGAGCTCTCTTCGTCTGAGATCAAGAATTTTATCAATCAACAGATCGAATACGAAGACAAAAGCGAACCGCTCACGGATGATGATCTTTTGGAGCGCATTGAAAAGCGCTTTAACATCAAGATGGTCAGACGCACCATCACCAAATACCGCAAATTGATGAACGTCGCCTCATCCAAAGAGCGTAAAAAAATTTACAAGGTACAAGCATGACCACCACCATTGAAGAGAGTCTAACAAGCCGCTACAGTCAACTAGAGATGACAAAGCTTGAACGCGAAGTGATGATCTTTTTGCAAGGTTATGCCAAAAATCGCTACTCAAAATACGTCATCGCCCCACACATCGCAGCGATGTCGTTACAGATGAACCACCTCTACGAAGCGATGGGGTTTAAAAACCGCGTTCAGATGGGAAAATACATGAAATGCCACTTCCCAGAACTGGCTGGACTTAAACCTGTCGATAAACTCTGGAAGAAATTCATCTACGATTCCATCGATAGAGTTGCCCCTTTTTGCTTTAGATGTAAAGATCAAAGCAACTGCTTTGCCTGTCAATTAGCAGGATAGATTGCCTTTAAAAGAAGGGTAAAAACAATGATTCGTTTTGCCACAGAGGCTGATTTGGAAGCCATTTTAGCGATTTATAATGATGCGATTTTAACGACAACCGCCGTTTACACCTACAAAGCAAAAGACCTGCAAGAACGTAAAGAGTGGTTTTTAGCCAAGCACGAAAAGGGCTACCCGATTTGGGTATATGAAAAGGAGCATCGTGTGGCAGGTTTTGCAACTTACGGTTCGTTTCGCTACAGCCCTGCGTATAAGTACACCATTGAGCATTCAATCTATGTTCACAAAAATTTCCGAAAGCTGGGCATCGGTTCGATTCTGCTTCAAACTGTCATAAACGACGCCCAAGAAAAAGGATACGCCACCATCGTTGCAGGCATTGATGCTTCAAATGCCAACAGTATTCATCTGCACGAAAAACTAGGCTTTTCCTCCGCGGGCATTGTCAAAAAAGCAGGGTATAAATTTGGTCAATGGCTCGATTTGGCGTTTTATCAATTGATGCTTGATGGCCCTGCAAATCCTACGGAAGAGTGATTTTTGCTTTACATGTAAAGTGAAAATGAACTACTTACGTACGCTATTTGACTTATAACGTACGCCATTGTATAATGCTCTTACTTTAATGAAAGGAGCAAAAATGGTCGTAACACCCTCAAAACTTCGTGAAAATTTGTACAATCTTCTGGACAGTGTCATCGAAAAAGGTGAGCTTCTTGAGATTTCGCGCAAAGGTAAATTGTTGCGCATTGTACCCGAACAGCGTCCTTCTCGCCTCGATAAAATCGTTGCAAAAAACATCACCACCGCAAGCGATGATGAACTCATCAACACACCATGGGAGAGCGAATGGAAGCCCTTTATTTAGACACGCACATTGTCGTGTGGCTAAGGCAAAAGGAGCTTCAAAAATTCTCACCCAAAGCACTTGAAGCCATCGAGCAAGCAGGGCAACTTTTTGTCTCTCCGATGGTTGAACTTGAGCTTAAATTTTTACATGAAATTGGGCGAATCTCAGAAACTCCCTATAACATTTTAGGAGATTTAGGCGCTATGATAGGGCTTAAAATAGACGATCATAGTTTTAGCGAAGTCATCCAAAAAGCAATGCTAATAGACTGGACACGCGACCCATTTGATCGCATTATCGTCGCACATGCCATGAGTCAGGAACGTAAACTTTTAACGAAAGACGAGAAGATTTTGAGCTATTTTCAAGATGCGATTAGGGCATAAAATTATATTTTATAAGGAAATCAAATGGCAATGTGGTTATATCAAATTGATCAGAAAAATTGGAATCCAGCAAGATATCGTTTAGAAATTTGGGAATCTGAACGATGGGTTTGGCATGTGGGTAAAATAGTACACCATGGAGAAGAGATGAATCCAGGTGATACAGTGGTGTTTTTTTGTGCCCCAAGTACTGGAGCGGAGCCAGGTTTTTATGGTTGGGCAATTGTGTTAGAATGGAAAGAAGATAGTCAATATATTTATTTTCGCCCAACATCACCAAGTGATTATCTAAAAATGGTTCCATGGTGGGATACTAATGCGAAGAATATTGCTGATAAAATTAGAGGAAAATTTAAACAAGGTACGCTTTGGTTTATTCCTCAAGATTTAGCAAAAGAAATTAATGAAGGTATTCATCAATGGATAGGCGGAATAGGCACTTTTTAAAAGACTTGAACACAGGGATTGTAAGACAGGCTACTTTTTAGTCTCCTACTCCCACTGTCATAAAAGGATTGTGCGCGATTTTCCACAAATGCCCGTCGGGGTCTTTAAATGGCTAAAAGGGGGATAAGCTACTTTAATCTTCACGCAAATATTTCAAATTGATATATTTTAAAACCTTCCTATAAAAAATTGTTAAAATGTTCAAAAATGCTAAGGTGGCTATATGAAACAAGAACGCATAGTAGATTTGCAGTATCAATTTAACTTAGTTGCGCACAATACAGATGATGAAAATGTTGAGTTTTGGTATGCAAGAGATTTACAAGTTGTATTGGGATATCAAAGTTGGGATAAATTTCAAAATGTTATTGAAAAGGCAATGGTTACTTGTGAAAATAGTGGTATAGAAGTTTTTGACCATTTTCGCCATGTGGGAAAAATGGTCGAGATAGGCTCAAATGCACAACGAGAGATAAAAGACATCGTTTTAACACGGTATGCATGTTATCTTATAGCTCAAAATGGTGATAGTTCAAAAGAACAGATAGCGTTTGCTCAGACCTATTTTGCTTTGCAAACACGAAAACAAGAGTTGATAGAACAACGTATAGAACTTGAAGACAGGCTAAAAGCAAGAAACAAACTCAAAAACAGTGAAACAGAACTCTCCAAACACATCTATGAACGAGGTGTTGACGACAAGGGGTTTGGTCGCATTCGTTCACAAGGTGATAGTGCTTTATTTGGAGGGTATAATACCAAAGATATGAAAGACAAACTTGGCATTTCAAGTGGTAGAGTTTTGGCTGATTTTTTACCCACTGTAACCATTACAGCAAAAAACCTTGCTACTGAGATAACCAACCATAATGTCAAACAAAACAATCTTTATGGCGAAAATCCTATAACCCATGAGCATGTAACCAATAACAAAAATGTCAGAAAACTATTGGTAGAGAGTGGTATCAAACCTGAAGAACTTCCACCATCTCAAGACTTGCAAAAGCTTGAGAGAAAAGTAAAATCGGACGAGAAAAAACTTATAAAAAGCAGTGCTTTGCCTAAAAAAGTTTAAAAATGGACAGACTATTACTCTTCTAGTCCTATTGTAAAAAAAGGATTGTACGCTATCTCCCATAAATGCCCGTCAGGGTCTTTGAAGTAGCCGCTATAGCCTCCCCAAAACACTTTTTGAGGTTGTTTGGTAGAGGTCGCACCTGCTTTGATGGCTTCTTCAAAACAGCGATCAACTTCGGCTTCGCTGCCAAGATTGTGGGCGAGTGTAAAGCTGTGGAAATCGCTTTCGTTAAATGCTACGTTGGCATCTTCTGCCAGTGCTTTTTTCTCGTACAATGCTAACCATGTCCCATTTAAGGTAAAAAAAGCGATCTGCTCATCGTACGGTTCCATGCGTGGGAAACCAAGACCCGTTTGATAAAAAGCGATCGAAGCTTTTAGGTCGGTTACACCTAAACTAATCATGCTGATATAAGGTTTCATTGTCTTCCTTGTACGGTATTTTAAAGAGTACCATCACGTACGTACTCTTTACATGTAAAAAAAAGGTTTTATCTTTGCATTACTGATTTCTAATGTCAAAGATCTCGCTTTTAGATGCGCCAAAGAGTTTAAGATACTCCTCATCACTTAACACGTTTTGATACTCTTTCAACTCTTCATTGAAAAGTTGATTTAACGCGTCAAAATCAAGCTGTGCTGATGGTGATGTTAAAGCTGCTTTATCGCTGCTCGCTCTTTTGATCCTATACTGTTTGTCAATTTTAAAAAGAGTGGCTTTTTGCTCTTGCGAAATATCTCCCAGCTTCTCTTTGATATTAAGCTCAAAAAGTTTTTTGAGGTAATCCTCTTCTGTGGATGAGACCATACCGTTTTTGTTTGATTGTTGCGTATAGTTATGATAGAGCTCAATTCTTGGGTCAATGGATTTTAGAGGACTTTTGAGATTGATCGCATTATTTGCACTCCAAGGCATCTTCTCTTGCACGTTGGTTAAACATTGAGACCACGCGTATCTCTTTTTTCCTTCTTCACACCTCGATGGACTGAGGCTATACCAACACGCGCTGTTTGTATCGAGTCCATACGTGCCATAAACTTTTTCGATGAGCGCATAAAAAGGAACGTTGTGTACGGTTTTTCCTGTGTAGTAGAGCCCTCGATTGGTTGCATTCCAGCAGACACCAACGATGGCATAATAGTGTTCATACGGCCAAATACAAGGCGCTTCCGTCATAATGTAATTAAGCGTCGATAGATCGATACACGCTCCATCTTTATCGCATTTTGTAGTCGTATCGGCTAAGATGTCTCCGCCGCTATCGCCTCCTAAGGCTTTCCATGCGTAGCGTGTTCCATTAGCATCGAAGGCTTCAGGGTAAGTATGATGGGCAATTTTCTGCATCCATTTACCGCCTAAGGCGTAATAGCGCACATCCATCTGGTCTCCCATTTGATGCGGGTTCTCTGCGCTTTCTTTGTGACTCGGATTTTTGAGTGAACAAGCACTCAGCATAAAACCAACCAAAACAATACTCATCATACGATAGGCTCTCATCAAGACCTCCTTTTGAATTAACGGCTTATTTACGGAATGCGCAACACCATGCTATTGCAAAGATCATCGCTTTCAAACTGTGTCATGTCGCCTGCTTTGAGGTTTGGAACGGGAAAGAGTCGCACTGTTAAGGGTTTGTTCAATCTAAACGCCAGTGTTCCTGTGTCCGCGCAAATGGCGGCGATTTTTTCGGCAGATGTATCGCCTTCGATGGGAACGGTATCGAGCCCGATGCCGCAGACTGAGGAGTATTGAAGTAGGGCTCTTAGGTCAAACTCATTGCGTGTTGTGGCATCGGCTAAGCCTTCATCTTCCACCACTGCTAACATGAGCCCTGAAAAACCTATGAGCTCACACCCTTTTTGCGCTTTAAAGACCTTGGTTAACAAAGCAGAAGCCTCAAGTGTTCCTGCCGCACCAAAGAAGGGTACTCCAAGCAGTTTATACACATCGACCATGGAAGCGCAGTTTTTAGAAGGCGCGGCAGAGGTGTCGATGCCTGCAAAGAGCGTTTTAAACGGGTGTTCATACGCGTTGGTAATGTCAAGAATCGTGGAGATGTGATATTGCAACACCTCTTTCATAATGGCGTAAGATTTTTGCATTTTGAGATTATGGTTTTTGTCTGCTCGTAAACTTTGGAGTGCTGCTACGAGCAGATCGGGTGTTTCAAGTCCTAAAGCAAAGCAATTTGCATCACTACTTTTGTGGTACGATGCGGGAAAATAGGGAATTAAGGGTTTGCAATTGTAGTTGATCGTGAAGTTAAAATTGCCTTCGCCACGCGGTGTGATTTTGCCGATCTCAACAACTGCTTGGGCACAACAGAGGGTTAAGTCATGATCTACAATGCCTTGCTCATCAACACCGACATTGACACAGACATTGCAAATGTCACCAAATGCTTTGACCATCTCAGGCAAAAGGGCGATCTCTTCTTGATTCCTCGCCTCACCAATGGCAAAACGAATGCGAATGTTGGGCATCGAAGGACTTTTCAAGACATCAGAGAGGATTTGCATTCCTTTGAAGACCGAGTGAAAGGAGGTTGTATTTAAGTATTCGCCAAAAGGGTTGGTGACGATGCGAATGGACTGAACGCAATAGCCTTGTGCGTTAAATGCGCCTGCCAAATCGCCACCAAACGTCGCTGCTTCACGAATCGTTTTCTCCCATGTGCTTTTATCTTTACTGAGCGTTACAAAGGAAGTAATCGTTCTTATTTTGCACAAATCTCTGTTTTTGAGGCTCTCTTTGAGCATTCTTTTTCCTTGAGCACTTTTGTACAAAATCATAGCCAATTCAGTTTTACATGTAAAGCTACACTGACCTTAACGCATCACGCTTCTTCCACTTTTTTCGGTGGAAAGAAAAGTGCTCGTGGATTACGCTTGGCTTCTTGAAAAAGGAGTTTTACAAAAGAGAAAAAATTACCAAACTCAGCATCTCTGGATTTGAGCGAGACTTTGAGGGCGAGGATGAAGCTGACGCTGAGATTGACCAAGCCTATCATCAAAACAAACACCAAACCTATGAGAAAATCAAGCAAAGAGAGTTCGCCTTGTGCTACGATGTAGCCGAGGTTAGCGGAGGAAAAGGCAACGTGTCTGATGTCGAGTGGAAGCTCAAGCATGTGCCCAACAAACGGGGTCACGCCTAAGAGAATTCCGAAGTAAAAATTGCCCATGATCGCGCCGTGGTTGTTGTGTAAGTAGGTTGCGATTTTTGCTCTAACGGCACCAGAAGTTATTTTCTTTAAAAAAGGAAGGTGCATATACCTGCTTTTTAAGTCCAAATAGTTTGCACGGTTATCGTAATACCCTGCAATCAAACCCGATGTAAAGAGCCAAATGCCTGCAATAGCGGCGTAGAAAAGCCCTGGGAAGGGATTGAAATTTTCTGTATAGTAATGAAGCTCTTGGGGGGAAAGAATC
Organism: Sulfurospirillum halorespirans DSM 13726; assembly: GCF_001723605.1. NCBI lineage: Bacteria > Pseudomonadati > Campylobacterota > Epsilonproteobacteria > Campylobacterales > Sulfurospirillaceae > Sulfurospirillum > Sulfurospirillum halorespirans. The sequence goes on from NZ_CP017111.1 coordinate 1,250,202, forward strand.
GGGATATGGTTCTGCGCGTAGATAAATCCGATCAAGCATGAAACACCTAACGCAAGCGTAACATTGCCCAGAACTGCTGCAAATTGCGACCTGCTTACTTGCATGAACAATGTGGCGAGTTTATGTTGATCGGCGTGTTTTGTATCGGCAAGGTCCACCGCTTTTGCAAAGGTTGAGGCGGTCATGGCGGGCTGTTTGGTTGCTACGGTAAAGCCTAAAAGATGGATCAGCACAAAGCCAAATCCGTAATTTAAACTGGCCAAAATAGTCTCAACGATGGGAGAAAAACCACTGTGCATGATCGTTATTTTCATGAGCGCCATCAACGCGATCACAATGCCCGCACCACTGGCACTTAAAAACATGCCGATGTACTCTTTAGTGTTATCCGCGATGTAGTGCTCGCCGTGTTCACTGGCATTGTTCGCGATGCTTTTGGCTAAGATTTTGATGTTTTGATTGAGCACTTCGCGCAAAGAATTGCGTGAGCAGTTTTTCTCAACCACTTCTTTAAAGAGCGGTAATAAGGTTTCATAAAAGGTATCTGTCTCAAATTCTTGGATGAGTTGTACACATTTTTGCGTTCTTTGGATGATCTGCTCTAAGCGCTCAAGGTTGTAGGTGAGCGAGACTAAAATGCCTTTATCGAGCGACTGTTTGCGTAGAAAATTGACTTGGTCGAAACATTGAGCAATTAAAACATCGATATGCTGAAAATCAAGCTTTGTCATCTCCGCCTCAGGATCTTCATTTTGAACCGTGAGTGAGAGACTGCTGATCTCTCGTTGCAATGCAATAAATGCAGAGTCTTTGGTCAACAGCGACCTATCCAGTCGAATATAGTGCTCATCAAACTCTTCAGCAGCAATCCAAATCGCCAAAATCTCCGTCGCGTAGACAATCTCATGATAAAGGTACGTTTTTGTCTTTACATGTAAGGTTTCATTGTATAAAAGGATGCTCCAAAACTTTGCCCAGAGTGCATCATCGATGGCATTGACCCACAAAGAATCTTTTTTGTGCGGAAAGAGTATGGCAAATAAAGAGGAAAAATCGCCTTTTTTAGGCGCTTGCGGTAAAAATTTATTGTAAAGACGACTGCTCATCTCCTCTCTAAATCCTTGCTTGGAGAGGATGCCCAAGGAGGTGATATTGCTAGAGATTTTGGAGTGGATGAGCCATTCGTTATATTCATACGAAAGCGTTTCTCTGAACTCTGGAAAGGCTTCAAGGTGGTGGATCATCGCTTCGATATTGGAGGTACTCTCTTCGTTGTTTTTGAAGGATTTTGGGCGAATTTTGTTGATAATCTGTGTGAGTTTTTCAATCGCAGTTTCACTGCTTTCACTCAGCGTTTGTAAAAATTCTTCTAACGTCTGTTTCATGCTACGCTCCTTCGCTTCGTGTTTCGCACGCGAATCACTTGAAGCTTTTTTCATTCTAGCACACAAGGGTAAACCAAACTTCTTGGGTTTACATGTAACGCTAAAACGCTATAATTCTGGCGTAGTCAAATACAAAGGAAGAGCATGATTCAAAAACTACTTTTGATGCTGAGTCTCGTAGGATATTTATACGCAGAAGATGCGAGTATCGCCAAACTCTTTGAAAATGCCCACGTTAAGGGTACGATCGTTATTGAATCACTTGATGGCAAAGAGCAGTATATTTATAACGATGCACGTGCGCGAACACCTTTGCTTCCTGCGTCTACCTTTAAGATTCCCAATACCCTCATCGCCTTGCAAGAAGGTGTCATCACTGCCGATTCAATCATCGTTTGGGATGGCGTACAGCGAAGTATCACAGCATGGAATCAAGACCAAAATCTAAGCTCCGCGTTTAAAACCTCGTGTGTTTGGTGCTATCAACAGTTTGCGCGCACCATTGGGTTTAAAAAATACACGGAGTATCTGCACACAATAGCGTACGGCAATGAAAAAACAGGCGTTGATGTTGAACGTTTTTGGCTCGATGGAGCGCTTCGCATCAGTGCATACGAGCAGATCGCTTTTTTGAAAAAGCTCTACAAAAACGATTTACCCTTTGATCAAAAACATCTGTATCTGCTTAAATCGATCATGATCGATGAACAAGGGGAAAACTACACCTTAAGAGCTAAAACAGGCTGGGCAGTGCCCAAAGGGGCGGAACATCATGGCTGGTACGTGGGGTATGTAAAGAGTTCTCGTGGCGTTTACTTCTTTGCAACCAACCTGCTCACACCATCTTCGGATGAACTGCCTTTGCGCAAACTGCTGACCCTTGAGGCGCTGAAAGCGAAAGGAATTTTAGAGTAAATAACACCTTTACATGTAAAGCGCATGGGAGTTTTTTAGGACGCGATGGTGTGCGTTTCAAAAAACGCTTTGAGTGTGTCATAAGCTAATGGCTTGGCGTAAAAATAGCCCTGAAAACGGTCGCATCCTAAGTTTTTGAGTATCACCTCTTGCTCTTTGGTTTCCACCCCTTCTGCCAAAATATACAAGTCCAAATTTTTACCAATCGTGATGATGTTTTGAACCATTTTTTCAGCAGTGATGTCATTTAAAATCGTATCGACAAAGCTTTTATCGATCTTTAACTCATCAATGGGAAGCTTACGAAGGATGCTTAAAGAGGAGTATCCTGTGCCAAAATCGTCCATCGAAATGTGCAATCCCATGTCATGGATTTTGTTCAAGAGTGGCAAGATGTAGTCAATATCTTCGATAAACAGACTCTCGGTAATCTCCAAACAGAGCGAAACATGCGCTAGCTTAGCACGGTCGATCTCGTAGATCAGTTTTTCAAAGAAATGCGCTTCCATAAACTGTTTGATCGAAATATTCAAAGAGGTTTGAAAGGTGACCCCAAGGGTTATTTGCAACGTTTTCATCTCTTGAAGCGTCGTATGGATGATAAAATGTCCCAGCTCAGGCATCAAACCCGATGCTTCGGCAATGGGGATGAATTTATCCGGAGGCACTAACCCCAACTCCTCGTTTTGCCAACGCACGAGCGCTTCAACGCCGTAAATAGCGCCATTGTTGTCTATTTGCGGTTGATAGACCATATAGATTTCATGTTTGGCGAGCGCTTTACGCAACATCTGCTCCACATTGACACGGTTTAGGTAGCCTTCTTGCATCAACGGCACAAACAGTCGCACACTGTTCTTATACTTTTTCGCCTCGTACATTGCAATATCCGAAGCGCGTAAAAGTGTATCTAACGTATCGCCGTGTTCGGGGTATTTAGCGATGCCCATACTCGCCCCGATGACAAAATTGAACTGTTGGATGTGATAAGGCTGTGAAATTTCGTGCATGATCATTTGGGCATGCGAAAGAAGTTCTTCATCACGGGTCAGATAACTCAAAATGACGAACTCATCACCACCTTGACGAATCACGATGCTCTCTTTGGGGACAACACGCAAAAGGCGTTTTGAAAATTCGATGAGCACTAAATCTCCAAAATGATGACCAAAACTGTCATTGATGTTTTTAAAATGGTCCATATCGAGGTAAAAAAGGCTAAAAGGAGGTGCATCTTCACGCATCCACTCCTGCATGCAGTGTTGGAAGTAGTTTCGATTGGGAAGTTGGGTGAGTGAATCATGCGTCGCTTGGAAAATCAGATCTGAGCGTCGTTTATTTTCAGCATTGGCGATCAGTTTAAAGAGTAAAAAGAGAATGGCATGCACCACGATCAAAATCAGCACATACGTGAGAAAGCTTTGAACAAAATCGTGCACGATCGTTGGATGATTGACCTGTGAGAGTATCCAGAGTTCGTAGCGAGGGTTGTATTTGAGGGCAATTTGGACAAGTGTTCCATCCGCTGAGGAGACTTCATCGTTGTAAATTTCACCTTTTTGCTTGATCTCATCAACCGAAATAGCGTATTTTTGTGTAATGCTTTTCAATGCGTTTTGTAAAAAATTATCTGGAAGAGGTGTCTCATAAAGCGTTTTGGAAATTTCGTGGTTGGAGGATTGGAACTGCACAAATTGGTCATGATCGCGAATGAGTGTAACGCTGTTGTAATCCCCAAGCGAGAGATTTTCCGTGTAAAGTTTAAATGCACCTTCGATGCTAAGCCCTGCTGTCATGACACCGAGGACTTTGCCCGCATCATCAAAAACCGTTTTACGAATCGGAATACCCCAACGTCCACTTCCCGCGATGAAGTAAGTTCTGCCTAGCACCATTTTCGTTTGGCTTAACGTGTAATCAAAGGACTCTCGTGTAATAGGTTCAGCCCTTAGACTAGGGCGTTTTGATTTGTCAAAGTTTGAACTGGTGTGAAGGTAATTTCCCTCCGTATCGGCAAAACCAAAGGCGACAATGGAAGGATTGAGCAGTAGCAATTCATCTAAAATGCGTGGATTACGCTCTTTAACAATTTGATTGCCTAAAATGTTGAGCATCATCTCTTGGGTCAAAAGAAGCGAATGGGTCGCGTTGGAGACGAGTTTGACAAGGTTTGTCTGATCGGTCATGTACTTTTCGTGAACACTGTTCCATTTTGTGTATGAGACAATCCCTAAAAACACAAGGGCGCTGAGTAAGAGGAAGTAAAAAATAGTCCAGATATTTTTTTGAATAATCGCCACAAGAATCTCCTAATGTCACAATGGTTAATCATAACATAATTTTTTTACCATGCCAAAACGATAACAAAAAACGCTCAAAAAGAAGGGGTTTTAGCGTAAATGAGGTATGATTCGCAACGTATATGTGCTTATAAAGGAAAACAAATGAAATTAAAACCAAGTCTCTTTTCACTACTGGCATTAGGTGTGTTGATGGCACCGCTTAGTTTGAGTGCCGAGGTCGATTTTGAGTGGCGCTTGAGCCTCAACAACCGCTACCATGCTGATCCGTACGGATACCGTTATGGACTAGCTGATCGCTTTCGTATGCCAGAATCTCGCGTTATCGTCATCCTTGATAGCGTGCGCGAACCGGCTGATGCGTATATGATCTTTCGCTTAGCGGAACTTTCAGGAAGACCGTATGATTATGTTTTAAGCGTCTACCGCCAAAACCGATACTCAAGTTGGGCAGAAATCGCCTCTTTGGTCGGTATCATCATCTCTTCCAATGATTTTAATACCCTAAGACATCATCATGATTTACGCGATGACTATCGCTACGATAGCAGACGCCAAAATCGTTATGAAGATAAACGTGTGGTGATAAAACGCGAAGAGATTTATATTCCTCAGGTCTACCACGATCAGCAACAAAAGCACCGTGAACCTAACTATAAACCAAACGAGCCACAGCGCCATGACCCACGCGATGATCGCAAAGATGATCATCGAGATGACCATAAAAATAATAACAACCATCCCGATAATAATGATGACAACAGACGCGATGACAGAAGGCATTAATTAACACCTTCTGTTCTTTACATGTAAAGTAGATTATTCTTTACGATTTAAAAAGGTTTCGATCTCTTCAATCGCTTTTTTATTAGAGAGGTTAAACTTAATCTCAATGCGCCTTGATGCCTCTTTATCTTCCAGACCATTTTTAAAGATACGATCACTGTACGAGCGACCGTTTGCACTCAGGTATTTTTGAAGCAACGCGGTGCGTTTTTCATCGAGTGAATAGATAAATGCCATCACCGAATAGGCTCTCTTTTGTGAAAGATCGAGGTTGTGCATGTAACTACCATCCGAATCCGTATGTCCTTCGATGACGATGTGGTCGATGTTTTCTCGTATGGTGTCATCGTTTAATAGGACATCAAGGTAAGGTTGAAGTGTCTCTTTGAGCTGTTTTTGCGCTTCGGGTTTGAGCTCGAATGATCCTACATCAAATAGCACGGAAGAGGGCAGACGAATAGCACCGCTGTTGGGGTCGATGTTGATTTTTTTTCCCAGTTTACTTTTGAGCTCTTGCACCACTTTGATGCGAATACCAGTCAGGTTTTTAATGCGCGATTTGGTGAGGTTCAGATCTTCGACCAACTGCTGATGTGAAGCGGTATTTTCAAGCAATTTGGCACTTAAAAGCGCTAACTCTCCCTCTTTGAGTTTGAGTGTGTTGGTGGTTGTTCCAAGCTCCATTTGGCTGGCGACAAGCTCACCTTTGACTTCATCGCGTGCCAGTTCCGTGTCAAGGAGGAGTTTTTTAAGATTTTCGATCTCTCTATCTGAGAGTTGCAACCTCGCCGTTGCTTCATCCAGACTCGACTCTTTTTGAGAGAGCAGCTCTTTGGCGATCTGCAATGAAGCACTCGTGACATTCATATCCGAGCGAAGCCTTAGGAAATCACGTTGTTTTTGGGAGAGCTCCAATTGCGCGATGTGCAAAACTTTCTTTTGCGCTTCAAGATCATTTTTAATGCCTTTAAGATCGGTTTGCACATACACATACTTGACCACAATCGCCCCAATAAGCAAGATAAACACAAACAATAATCCTGCCATCAAGTCAGCATACGAGACCCAGAAGTTTTGATCTGAACTTCGTGAACGGTTGTATCGCATTATTTTAACGCATCCATTTTCTGGATGATCTCTTCGGTTTCAGCATCGATGATCTTCAAGCTCTCTTTGAGCGACTCAACTTCATCATTTGCGGCGGTGTCACTTTGTTGGGTCTCTTTGAGTGTGCGCAGAAGCTCTTCGTTGGTTTTGAGCATCGCTTCATTGCTGTGCATCAGCTTTACATGTAAAGAGGTGGTGCTCTCATTAAAGAGGCTCAGTTTAGTCAGGATGTCTTCGTGAATTACGGCTAAATCGCGTTGTCTATCTTGCGAGCGTGAAAGCGCTTCCATCCCTTCTTTGATGTGCTCAGCGCCTCGTTTAACTGCCATGGCTTCAAGGGTTAGCATCTCATCGAACAGTCCAAATTTGGTCTCAATGCTTTTACCCAATCGTTCAAAAAAGTCATTAGAGCTTAGGCGTTCAAACATCTTACCGATACGCTCAAAGTTTTGAAGATTTTCTTGTAAGTAAGCTTGTTCGATCTCCTCTTTGGTCCAAAAGAGTGCTGCTGTTGAGTTTTGAATGAGTGCTACGTCTCTATCAAAACGACTGAGTCCTCGTTTTTCAAAAAAGATCCACCACAGTGAGAGCAAAATACCGTAAATGGAGACGTAAAACGCTGTTCCCACACCGCTTAAAAGAAGGCTTATTTCATTTTCCAACGCACCCGCACTTTGCGATGAAAAATCAGGAAGCGTTAACGCGATCGAGATAAACGTTCCCAAAATACCCATCGTTGGGAAAATACTTGCCGCAACAGAGGCATAATTGTCATTGCGAATGCCTTTGGCATAGGTGTCGATGAAATTTTCAAACGAAGCGTTGGACTTCATTTGTCCGCCAATAGGCATCAAGTTTTTTGAGATATATTCGTGAAGTTCTGTTTGAAACTCTTTGGAGTAACGTCTAAACGTGCACACACCAAATTCGCCATTGTGTTTGGCAAAAATAAGGGAAACGATGTAAATAAACCCGATGAGCACGACGCTGTGAATCCCCACTTTAAAATGTAAAATGCCTAAAAAGCCAAGTAAAAAGTAGAGATATGCCACGGTTGGAAGCAAAATAAGCTTCAAATAAACCAAAGCGCAGTTACGTTTTGGAGCCTCTAATGCGGCTAAATTTTGGAATGTTTCGTTCATATTTTCTTGCATAAAAAGCCTTTGTAGAGTATCTATAGTATCTTTGTACATTATAACGCTTCTTTTTATACCGATAGTTAACAAGAAGGCAAAGTGCTGAACATTAACGTGCAATTAATATTAAAAGACTACAATTTTTCATGTCATTTACATCATGGTGAGAGATACAACTCTTCGTATCGCCTCTAATGCCTTTTCCAAAGTCTCATAAGGGTTCATCCATGTCTTCCAAAAAAGATTTTTTAGAACGTCATAGCATCAAGCAGTTGCTCAAAACCACGCTGCACCACAATCTTGAAAACATCACAACGCATTTAAAAGCGTTTTTGCACACCAAAGATCCTGAAAGCCTGCACCAGTACCGTGTTTACATTCGCACAGCGCGCTCCATCTGCTTGGAATTTAACGATTTTATGGATGAAAAACGCCATGAATTACTCGACAAAACCCTCAAAATCCTCCAACAAGAGACCAACGAGATGCGCGATCTGGATGTCTTTTTAGATGCCCTTGAAGCGTACAAACAAAGCGTTGATGAAATGTATTGGGATGATTTTGAGCAACTGAGAGCAAAGCTTTTGGCAGAGAAAGAGGTGGCGTACCAACACTTTGAAGAAAAGTTCACCCCAAAACTTCAAGCGAAAATTTTTGATGAACTTGATGCACTTCAGAGCGATGAGAAGCTCTGCCTTGCTAAATCTGAAGAAAAACTCTTCCGACACATCAAAGAGATCATCGAAAATCGCCTCAAAAAGATCGCTAAAATTTCCAAAAAACTCGACATAGACTCTTCCAATGAACGGTTTCATAAACTCAGACTTCACTATAAAAAACTTCGCTACACCTGCGATGCGTTATCGCTGAAACAGTTTGCTAAAAGTTTTAAACCGATTCAAACCGCTTTTGGCAAAGTGCAAGATAAAAACACCCAAATTGAGCGCATCAAACGCTATAATAGCGCCAACAGTACAGCGCTGCAACAGATTATCGACCTTTTAGAAGAAGAGATCGCACACGATAAGCAGGACTGCATCGAAAAATCAAGCAAGGAAGCCCTCCAAACCATGCACGAAAAATTTGAAAAAATCTTTACATGTAAAGCGTGCTAAGCGTGCCAGAACTAGCTTACATCGCGCATTACCCTGAACATTTGATAGATCAAATTCGCCGTCTTGTTAATGAAGAAAAACTGGGAAAATACTTGCTCTCCAAATACCCAACCACGCACAACTTAACCAGTGATAAAGCTCTTTATACGTATACGATGGAGCTTAAAAGCACGCATTTGCGTAAAAGTGAGCCAATCACCAAAGTGCTGTATGATGGCAAAATAAACGACATCAATGACGCGCTAGGCTTACACCGCATCACGATCAAAAACCACGGCGGACGCCTACGCAGTAAAAGTGAAATCAGAGTCGCAACACTTTTTAAAAGCTCACCCGAGCCCTTTTTAAGGATGATCTGCGTGCATGAACTCGCCCATCTCAAAGAGAGAGAACACAACAAAGCCTTTTACGCCCTGTGCGAAAATATGGAGCCAAACTACCACCAATTAGAGTTTGATGTCAGGCTCTACCTCACGCATTTGGATCTGTTTGGGAAGTTGTATTAGTTTTACATGTAAAAAAGTCCCACATCTTAGTCTATAATAATCAAAATTTTATCTGAGGAAAATTACCTATGTCCGAAACGACCATCCGCCTTGAATCCATGCAACCCAAACACTCCCAATCGTTGATCGAACTGCTCATTTACACGTTTCGAAATCACTTTAAACAGTGCCAAAATTTAAGCAATGAACAGTTAACCCATCTGTTTGAAAAACGTTTAGAATCTTCTTCCAACGAATCATCAACGCACCGAATCATCGCATTGGAGGACGACAAAGTCGTCGGAACATTGTGTCTGAAATGGAAGCCTGAATTGGAACAGGCGAAAGCTAAAAACGTACTTTTTTCAAAAGAGATGGTGCAGGTACTGGGCAAATGGGATTTTTTCAAATTAGCACTCTCATTGCATTTGCTAAAACACGAGCCTGCGCTTTATGAGTGCTACATCGCCGATATTTCGGTGCATCCTGAGCATCAAGAACAAGGTATTGAGCCGCTTCTCATCCAATGGGCATGTGATTTTGCAAAAAAAGATACAAAATTTGACCTTATAACGTTATATCTAATGGACAAAAACAAAGACACCGCACGCTTTTTCGAGAAGTTTTTCTTTAGAACCTGCCTCCAAAAAAAGAGCTTTGCGCGGTCTGTTTTATTTGACGATTATCAATGGAACTATATGACGTTGCCTTTGAAGTAAATTGTAGCAATATTGTGCTACAATTTGAGAAATAAAAAGAAGGAGCAAAAAATGGCACTCGAAGCAACGATTAGAGCCAGATGCGACGCTGAATTGAAACAGTCCGCAGAAGCTATTTTTAAACAATTAGGCATCTCTACGTCTCAAGCGATTAATATGTTCTTAGCCAAAGTTAAAAGCGAAAATGGCATTCCTTTTGAGCTCAAAATCCCCAATGAGAAAACCGCAAAAGCGATGAACGAAGCGCGTTTGGGCATCAATATGGAAACCGTAACACTTGAAGAGCTAAAAACAGAATTTGAAAGTCAAAAAAGTGCTCAGCATTAAGAGGCACAAGCAGTTTACCAAAGATTTTTCGCACGCAAAAATGAGCGAAAAACATTTTGGAAAATTTATTGTTTATATCGCAAAACTCTTGCAAAGTGAACCTTTACCTCCCGAAGCCTTAGATCATGCACTCGAAGGAAATTGGTCTGGGTTTAGAGAGTTTCATATCAGTGGTGATTTGTTGGTTATCTACATGTTTGATGAGCAAACACTCAATCTTATACGTCTTGGTTCGCATTCGGAGTTGTTTAGTTAAAGCTATATTTTACATGTAAAAAAATACCTAAAAGGAACAAAATGGATTTACGCAAAGAAATAGAAAAATTGCTCTATTGGTATATTCCAGCACTATTAATAGCAACTTTTGTAGGTTATTTTGTGACTATACTGGTTAAAAACATGAATGGATTGCCATTGTGGTTAACATCATTATCCGTTGGAATGAGCATGTGTATTAGCCATATACATAATATTGTTGTTGCCATTTGGTTATACTTTTTAGCAAAAAAAATGGATCAAAAGTATATATTATGGGCTTTATTTGGGCTGATTTCTCATGTATTTGCAGTCATCGTTTTTTTGGTTTTACATTTATTAGACAAGCAAAAGACAACTAACATTTAATAATAGTGTGTTGATATAAACTTAGGACACAAATATGACCCCAACCCAACTCCCCATTTACATCATCGACGCTTTCACCGACACACTGTTCAAAGGCAATCAAGCCGCAGTTGTGCCACTGAAGCATTGGCTTCCTGAATCCATGATGCAAAGCATTGCTTCTGAAAACAACCTCTCTGAGACGGCATTTTTTGTTAAAAATTCTGAGGGTATTTTTGAGATTCGTTGGTTTTCACCTTTGAAGGAGATCGACTTTTGTGGGCATGCGACGTTGGCGAGCGCGTATGTGATTTTTAACCATTTTGATCATCCATTTTGCATCACGTTTTGGGCGAAGGCGGTGGGAAAAATTGAGGTCAATGCGCTTGAAAATGGGTTGATTGAGATGAGTTTTCCTAACCGCGAACCTGAGTGTGTGGTGGAGGTTCCAGAAGCTTTACGAACGGGACTTTCCATTGCGCCGCTTGAATTTTACAAGAACCAACAAGCTTATTTCGCTGTGTATAAAGACGAGGACGATGTTAAAAATGTCGTGCCCGATCTTGAAAAACTGACAACATTGGCACCTTTTGATGTGGTAGTGAGCGCTCCAAGTGTAGCGTTCGACTTTGTTTCGCGCTATTTTTGGCCTGCCAATGGTGGCGTGGAAGACCCTGTTACGGGCTCAATTCATGCAGGGCTTGCGCCGTTTTGGTCGAAACGTTTGGGCAAACAAACGCTTGTTGCTCTGCAAGCATCGAAGCGTTCAGGTGTGCTGTACTGCTGTGTTGAAAAAGAGCGTGTTTTTGTTTCGGGTGCGTGTGTGGAGTATTTGCAAGGGACGATTGGGCTTCGTGCGTAAATCGTTACAATTTTTATAAAAGAGCATAAATTTCTCACGATAACGTCATTATTTAGATCAAAATAATCTAAATGATAATAAAATCGATTCACGAGATAAGCAGTATCGCGCCAAAAGTAAGGGGATAAATATGAAAAAGTATTTTGCATTGGGGATATGGTTCATCGTAACACCTCTTTTACTCTTGGCGTCACCCTCTGTGGCGCTTGTCAAGTCGGTTCAAGGTGATGTCAGTGTAACCCATGCTGATCACACCACCGTGAGTTTGAAACAAGGCGATAGAATCTTTGAAAAAGACTCCATTAAAACGGCTTCAAACAGCACCATTGGTCTTGTTTTTGAAGACAATACCTTAATTTCGATCGGTTCCAATGCTGAATTTTTGGTTGATGAGTATCTTTTTGATCCTGCAAATAAAAATGTTAAATTTAAAAGCAATTTGTTCAAAGGGATTCTGGCGTGCAAAACGGGGCTCATTCCTAAGATCAATCCTGACGCGATGGAGATCAAAGCAAAAACGGCGACCATTGGCATTAGAGGAACCTATTTTGTAGCGGAGGCAAAAGAATGAGACGCTTAGCGCTTTTAGGACTCTGTTTGGGAGCCATTTTATTTTCAGGGTGTGCTTCAAAAGATGTTCAAATAACCCTGCTACCTGAGGAAGAAGGCAAAGTAGGCGTCATCTCTGTTGCGGATCGCAAAGGTGATACTCATACGATAAACAAAGCCTATGAAGCCTTAGATGTTTCTCAAAAAGGTGAAATTACATCCAAGCTTGAAACCGAAGAGAGCGTGAAACTAAAGTATGCGGAAGTACTGGGTGCCTTACCGCAAAAACCTCAAAGTTTCCTCTTCTTTTTTAGTTTTGACAGTGCTGTTTTAGAGACAAAACAGCTTGAAGAGTTGAAGGTGGTGGCTCGATTGATTCGTGAAAATAGCATCGTCGAAATCATCAGCATCGGTCATAGCGATAGCGCAGGCGATAAAGAGTATAACAAAACGCTTTCACTCCAAAGAGCTAAAAATGTCGCCGATAAACTGGTGGTCTATGGAGTTCCTAGGTCACTGCTTCAATTGCAATATTATGGCGATGCCAATCCTTTAGAACCGACCACCAACACTAAACCAAATGCGAAAAACAGAAGAGTGGAGATTATTTTAAAGTAGCGACATCTCCACGTCGTTTAACGCTTTACATGTAAACGTTAAAGTTTAATGGTGGGTAACTCTTCGCGTTCGATGGTGGCGCTTAGTTTTTGATAAACACCTAAAGCGACGATCAAAATGGCAGAAACAAACAGCAAAAATGCAGGATAGATCAAAAGTGTCATGCTCTCGGTTCCTGCTTTAAAGATGTAGACCAATCCTTCGATGCTCACAGCAATGGTAATGATGACGATGATTTTGGTAAGGGTTCGTCTAGCTTCCCTTGGATCGCGGAGTTCTTTGTTCATAAAGACCTCTTCTTCGATCATGTACTGCGCCACATCGATGATCGCCGCAGAAATAACGATGGCACCAACGGATTGAAGCATGCGTGGGATAAATTCACCCTTGAGTGGAATACTCGCGATGACTTCATACACCGCCCAGCCCATAATGAGCAAAGACATAATAATCAGCAGCAAAGCGGCAAAAAGATGGATAGAATTGAGTAAAAAGACAAATAATTTTTGCATGAAAATTCCTTAGATGCGAGGTTTCTAGGTTGTTTTCATTATAGGCTTATGATACTTAAACGAAGCGTTCAGAGGGTTTACATGTAAAGCAGAGGCACGTCAAATGCCTCTGAAATAGTCTCACTTAGCCTTTAGTTTTTTTTTCTTCCAAAAACTGCAATAACGCTTCTAAAACAACCTGTGGTTTCTCTTCTGGTACAAAATGCCCGCATTCTTTTACCCCAAAACCTTGTACATCAGAGGCGTATTTTTGCCAGCCTTCCAGCACATTCCAGATGTTTCCCACAACACCATTGGCTCCCCAAAGAACGAGGAGGGGCGTTTGGATGGTGAACGGTCGGTCGCGTGTGTCATGTTCCAAGTCAATGCTTGCGGATGCTCTGTAATCTTCGCTGATCCCATGCACGGTTGCAGGATCGGAGTAGTGGCGAATGTACTCCTGCAACACCTCTTCAGGGAAGTTTTTTTGCGCTTCAGGAGTTGCTTTTTTAAGTAAATTGTTGCGGATAAAATACTCAGGATCAGCTCCTAAAAAGCGCTCAGGAAAGTCGTAGGCTTGGATGTAGAAAAACCAGTGCCAGTACTTCGTCGCAAACTCGCAGTTGGTTTGCTCGTACATGTCTAAGGTTGGAAGAATGTCCATCATTGTACAGGTAAGTACTTTTTCAGGATGATCCAGCATCAAACGATGACACACGCGCGCCCCTCGATCATGCCCTACGATGTGGAATTTTGAAAAACCTAGCGTTTGCATCACGCTCACTTGGTCTTGTGCCATTACCCGTTTGGAGTAGTTGGAGTGGTCACTCAAACCTTTGGGTTTGGAGCTATCGCCATATCCTCGAAGATCGGTGGCGATGACGGTGTACTTTTGCGCAAGGGTAGGGGCGATGTCGCGCCAAATGAGGTAACTCTCAGGATGCCCATGAAGCAGTAAAATCGCTTCCTCTCCACTGCCTCCAATGAGGGTGTTGATCTGAATATTTTCCCCAACATCGATCATTTTTCGCTCAAATCCTTGAAAATAATCCGCAATTGCCATGATGCCACTCCATTATGTAATATGTGATATGTTATCACGTTTGAGAAAAATAGCGTTCGAAATCTTTACATGTAAAGTTAAAAAAGTCTAAATGTGTTTCATTTTAGCAACAAAAAGGTGGCGATGGTCGAGATGGCGATGCCGACGCACACTTCGATCGAGAGCGTGGTTCCTTCAAAAAGGTAGAGCAATACCGCGATGCTCGCGGGGCTTAGATAAACATACGCCATAACTTTTTTTGGACCGATCACAATGGAGGCTTTTTGGTAGAGATACACCGTAAAAAAAGTCGCAACGATGGCAAGATAGAGCAGATAATTCAACGCTTCGATGTTAAGGCGTTCCCACTCCAAGGGGATGTCAAAAAGCATTAAAGCCGTTCCCATCCAGATCGCCCCACCGATGAGCGTCATAAAGACCAGCACGCTCATATCATCCCCCACACGGTGAAGAAATTTGGTACAGATGGAGTAAAGCGCCATACTTAGCACCGCGGCTAAAAAGATCAGTTCACCTTGTCCGAGTGAAAAGTGCAGAAGAAGGTTGATGTCACCTTTAAAAACAACGATCAATGTGCCAATAATGCCGCAAACGTAGATCAACAGCTGCTTTTTGCTGATGCGTTCTTTAAAAAAGAAAATACACAAAATAGCCGTAACAAGCGGCACAAGCGTGTACAGTGTGCCTGTACTGAGAGCGGTGGTATACTCCAACGCTTTAAAAAATGCGATGAAATAGAGCGCGTAAAAAAGGCTGATGATCAGCGTGCGACCAAAGGAGGGAATAATGAGAGAGCGTTTTTTAGCACTTAAAAATACAAAAGGCGCTAGCGCACATGAGGCGATAAGAAAGCGCAGAAGATTAAGCGAAATGGGATGAATGACGCCTGCGAGTTTTTTAGAGATGATGAAAGAACCTGCGACCAAAAATGTGGCGAGAAGCACCATAAGATGCGCTTTAAATGCGTTTGACATGAAAACCTTTTTGAAATTATTGGCGTTATTGTAGCAGATGAGAGATTAGGTGTGCTAAAAAAATATCTTTACATGTAAGGGTTATTTTTCAACCATAATGTACACGTGGGAATGGGTATAATACGCATCATTTATGGTGTAAAGAAGAGGTATTATGGTTGCTCTCATTGCTCTTGGTCTGCTCTCCGCTCTTTTTTTTAGCTCCACGTTTGTGCTCAACCGTTTGATGAGCTTAGAAGGAGGGCATTGGATCTGGTCGGCGTCACTGCGGTATGTTTTTATGATACTTTTTTTACTCATTGTGATTCGTCTTTTTCAAGGCAAAAAACCGCTTCAAGCACTGTTCAAACTTTTTGCAGAACATTGGCTCTTTTGGACGGTGGCTGGGAGCATTGGGTTTGGTTGTTTTTACGCCCTTTTGTGTTTTAGTGCTGATTACGCACCTGCATGGGTGATTGCGGCAACGTGGCAGTTGACCATTATCGCATCGCTCTTTGTTTTGATGCTCTTTGGAAGAACGTTTCCCAAACGTATTTGGATCTTTTCAACAATCATCGTCATCGGTGTGGGGCTGATCAATACTTCGCACATCACAACGTTTCATTTTGCGGAGTTTGCAAAAGGCGCTTTTCCAGTACTCATCGCCGCATTTTGTTACCCCTTTGGCAATCAACTCGTCTGGGAGTCCAAACACGGGCATAAACTTTTCCCCAAGATCGACTCGCCTTTACTGGAAAATGCGTTTAACAAAGTCTTTTTGCTCTCTTTAGGCTCACTCCCATTTTGGATCGTTTTAGTGGCATTTATCAATCCACCGATGCCCTCAATGGGGCAAGTGCTTAATACTTCGCTGGTCGCGCTGCTTTCAGGACTGGTGGCAACCACGCTCTTTTTATTGGCACGACATCAGGCACACAAGTCCAGCGAACTTGCCGCTGTGGATGCGACGCAAGCGAGTGAAGTAATCTTTGCGCTTTTAGGCGAGATGCTCTTTTTAGGCACGGAACTGCCCAATGCACAAGCGTGGGCTGGGATGAGTTTGGTGTTTGTGGGGCTTGGATTTTTTATCTACTTTCAAGAAAAAAAGAGTCTTGTTGATGATTGATTCATTAAAATGAGTTACAATACGGAAAATCGTTAGAAGGATCTTTCCAAAATGAAAACGCTTAAAAAAGCATGGTGGATTATGGTAGTGTTCATAGGCGTATTAGCCTACGCTGAAAGCCCAAAAATGGCGCTTCCGTTTAACATCACGCCTGAGATGTACGCTTCATTTATGGCGCAAAATTTAGCCAACAATCTTCCACAGACCTTCAAGCATAAAGATCTCTCTTTGATCGTCACCAAAGTTTATGCGATGCAAAACAAAGTCTTTTTCCAATCCACTACAACCCAGTACAAACAGGTCTTAGACGAGCTGAACAAATACCACACACTCCCCGATGATCTAAAAAAACAGTGCAAAGACTTTTCTAAAATTGCGATGGTGGACAAGGGCGTTGAGTACTATTTAAGTGTCGAAGAGGGCAGTAAAAAATTTGTGGTCAAATACGACAAAGAGGCGTGCTCTGAGAGTTTTGATCCTGCTCAAAAAATCTTCATTGGTGGGTATAACCGTTACGGAATGGATATGAACGGTGCGAGCAAAAAAGAGAATCTTGCGAAAAAATCCTCCAATTAACTAACGCACGCAGTTACGCCCCGCATCTTTAGCGGCATAGAGCTTTTTATCCGCGTGGATGTAGAGCTCATCGAGGCTTTTAATGTGCTCCGAGAGCATCGCAAGGCCGATACTCACGGTAAAATTGAGCGTTGAGTCTCCATTATAGGCAACATTGAGTTGGCTTAGCTCTTCTTTGAGTTTTTCCATCTTGGCTCTGGCTTGTTCTTCGTTTACATGTAAAAGTAAAAATGCAAACTCTTCTCCACCCAGCCTTCCCACCAAATCTGTTTCTCGCAAGCTATTCAAACAGTGTTTTGCCAGTACTTGCAAGACAGAATCACCCACAGGATGACCAAACGTATCATTGATGTTTTTAAAATGGTCAATATCAAGGATGGCAAAACCGATAGGAGTGTTATAGCGTTTGGCGCGTTTAAGCTCTTTTTCGGCTGATTCTAAGAAAAAACCTCGGTTGTAAAGAGAGGTCAGCGGATCGGTTTGGGCGAGTCTTTGAAGCTCTTTTTCCAGTATTTTGCGTCTTTCTATCTCTTCATTGAGTAATTTTTGCTCTAACAAAAGCGCTTGATGAGAGCGTGAACCATGGTATTCCACCCAACTGCTAATAACGGCTACAACAAGATAGGAGATACCAAAACGTACTTGAAATGGGATATTGTAAACGGTATGAATTTCAGGAACAAAAAGAAAAAGCCCGATAATCATGCCTAAGAGTAAACAGCTCCATAAAAAGCCAAGACGATGTCCAAATAAAAAGATGATGCCAACAGGATAAATATAAGCCCAAAGAATACGAGAGTTTTCTGCATCAGCATGAAACACCATGTAAAGAATCAAAAAAGTGTAGAGAAGATTGGCGCCATGATAGAGCAGATAAGTCTTTTGGATGGTAGGAATGAGGAACAATGAGCCAAGCATATGCCCTGAAAAAAGTATGATTAAAAAGGCTAACGCATAATTATTGACGTAGACATTATAGGCGCCAGAACCAATGGCAACAGGTAACATCAAAAGAGCAATCCACACATAATGGTTGAGTTTAAAAATTTCCTCTTCATTATGAGAACGTGCTTTAGCAACAATGAAATCAACAAGATGTTGAATGTTTTTAGCTAATGTAATCATGGTAGCTCTTTTTTTTAATTCTACATCGCAAGTGTGATAAAAGCGTTGCATTGAAAAAAGAACACAAGAAGAAATTAGGAAATAAAGCGTTATGTTTCAAAGATTCTTAGCTGTCAAGAAAATCTTGCGAAAAAAACCTCCAATTCATTAGCGCACGCAGTTACGCCCTGCATTTTTTGCAAGATAAAGCTTTTCATCGGCTTGAATGTAGAGTTCATCGAGTCGTTTAATGCGTTTGTTCAACATCGCTAAGCCAATGCTGACGGTAAAGTTGAGCGTAAGCCCTCCATCGTAGGGAACACTCAGTTGACTCAGCTCATCTTTGAGTTTTTCCATCTTCGCTCTGGCGTGCTCTTCGTTTACATGTAAGAGGATCAATGCAAACTCTTCACCACCCAAACGTGCGATCAAGTCCGTCTCGCGCAAACTGTGTTTACAATGCTGCGCTAATGCTTGAAGCACGCTATCGCCCACAGGATGACCCAGTGTGTCATTGATGCGTTTAAAATTATCAATATCGAGTACTGCAAAACAAAGCGAAGCGTCATAACGCATAGCACGCTGGAGCTCTTTTTCTGCCAATTCCAAGAAATAGCCACGGTTGTACAGCAAAGTGAGTGTGTCGGTTTGGGCTAGGTGTTGAAGCTCTTTTTCAAGCACGCGACGTCGCTCGATCTCCTCTTTGAGCAGTGCTTGCTCTAAAAAAAGAGCGTAATGCGTCTGCTGAGACTCTTTTTGATACCGCGCACGGTGGTACTCAACCCAACTGCTGATAAATGCAACGATCATATACGTAATGGCAAAACGAATTTGAAACGGAATGCTGTAGACGATATGGATCTGAGGAACAAATAAAAAAAGTCCGATGATCATGCCCAAAAAGAGACAACTGTACAAAAAGCCCAGACGATTGCCAAATAAAAAGATAACACTAATGGGATAAATATAAGTCCAAAGGATGCGGGAATTTTCACTATCAAGATGCGAAACAACGTAAAGCATGAGAATCGCATACAGAAAATTGGCTCCGTGGTACAGTAGGTACGTTTTTTTAATTTTAGAGATAAGAAAAAGCGAGCCGATCGTGTAAGAGGCAAAAAGCATGATCAAAAAAGCCAATATATAATTGGCACTATACGCATTGTAAACACAGGCAAAAAGAGAAACAGGAATCATCAAAAACGCAATCCATACATAATGGTTAAGCCGTGAGAGCTCCTCTTCGTCAAAAGAGGGAGATTTCTCAACAATAAGATCCACAAAATGCTGCATGTTTTTAGCCAGTGAAAGCATGTTGCCTCTTTTTTTCTTATCATTGTACATTATTATCGTGACAAAGGCGTTGTATTTTACATGTAAACATAAAAAGTTACACTATAAAGCATTACTAAGCTTTAAGGGTTTTCAGCCATATTGTTTGAAGAAGCTCTATCGCTTCTTCGATCTCTTTCTCCGATAGCCCTCCAAAGCCCATGCGAATCGCCTCCCATGTCTCACCGTAAAGATCACTCGCACAGTAAAGTTTGATACCTTGTTTGAGAGCATTGGCTTTTAATATTTGCAGATCAATCGTGAGGGTAGGTCGTATCAAAATAGCAAGCCCACCGCCTTCACTGATGATCTCTATCATAGGTCCTAACGTGCTTTTGAGTCGCTCTTTCATCAGGTCGTGTTTCTTTCGGTTCAGGGTGCGGATTTTGCGAAGGTGTCGCTCCCAATGACCCCCTTTTATAAATAGTTCCAAGGTTTTTTGGGTACACAGTGAGACAGGGCAGTGTTGATGGCGCATCTGACATACTTTCGTGTACGCGTTTAAATAGCGATGCGGAAGCACGATGTAGCTCACACGAAGTGCGGGAGAAAGCGACTTGGAAAAGGTTCCAACATAAACAACATTCTCATCATGATCCAGTCCTTGCAGCGAAGGAATAGGGCGGTTTTGGTACCTAAGCTCACTGTCGTAATCATCTTCAATGATAACGCCCTGAACACGTTTTGCCCAATCTAACAACTTCATACGGTTATGAATAGGCATTGTAATCCCTGTTGGGTACTGATGGGAAGGTGTAATGTAAACCAGTTTGGCTTTTGTTGCTTCCAGTTGATTGATGTTTAAGCCGTTGTGATCAACGTCAATGGGAACAATGTCATAACCGTAATCTTCAAAGACCTTTCCCGTAGCAGGATACCCAGGATACTCAATGGCGATTCGTTGAAAGTGCTCTTTAAAGAGTGCGGCAAGACGGTTCATGGAGTCTGTAAATCCACCGCAAACAACGATTTGCGCTGCGTCACAGGTTACACCACGGGATGTGATAAGGTACTGCGCAATTTCGGCTCTAAGCCCTTGTTCGCCTTGAATGTCACCGTACGCCCCAAAATCCAAACTCTCTTTCATCGCTTTGATCAAAAGACGTTGCCACAGTTTCAAAGGGAACGCATCATGCGTCAACCGAGCGGGAAAAAAATCATAACGAATGAGAGGCTTTGTTTCAGAGATATTAAGAGGCGTCGTTAATGTGGGTGTACCATACTCGCGAAACGTGTCGGCAACAAAATAGCCACTTTTGGGAATGCTCTCAATGTATCCTTCCGCATAGAGTTGTTTGTATGCCAGTTCAACGGTATTTTTACTGATGGTGTACTCTGTTGCCACTTTTCGAACCGAGGGAAGTTTTGCTCCTACTGAGAGGGAGTTTAAAATCTCCTCTTTCATGGCATCGTAGAGTTGTATGTAGAGTGGTTTTGTGGCTTCTTTGTCGAGGATATACATAACTGACCCCTAAAATATTTCATTAACTGGCTCTTGTATTGAGTACAGATTGCGATTATAATACCACAATTAAAATTTAAAAAAACGCATTGGAGGCGTAAATGATCTCAGAAAAATTAAAATCGGTGATGCAAAAAGAGGGAGCGGTTGCCATTGTCGCGCAAGGGAAGAACTTCCCCCATGTTGTCAACACATGGCATTCGTACGTGACGCTCAACGACGATTATCTCATACTTCCCGTAGCAGGAATGAACACGATGGAAGAGGCTTTGGCGAACGACAATAGGGTTTTAGTGACAGTTGGAAGCAAAGAGGTAGAGGGCTTGCACGGTGAGGGTGCTGGATTTTTACTCAATGGAAATGCAACGATTGTGTATGAGGGCGATGAATGCGACCACATGAAAGCCAATTTCCCGTGGGCAAGAGCGGTGATGAAAATCGCGATTAAAGATTTTATCCAAACAACGTAGGAGTAATGATGCGAAGAGCTGAATTTGAAGTGAATGATACCAAACGTATCGAGGAATTATTTGCAGAGTGTGAATATGGAACGCTCAGTTTGATGGATGATCTTGTGCCTTATGGCGTGCCTCTCAATTTTGTCTGGTATGAGAAGAGTCTCTGTTTTCATGGCTCCAAGGAAGGGCGTAAAATGGAGCTGATCGCCAAAAATCCAAAGGCGAGTTTTAGCGTGGTGAAGCCACTTTCTCTGATTCCTTCTTACTTTAGCAACACGCGCTCCGCTTCTCCAGCGACGCAATTTTTTATCTCAGCACATGTTACAGGGTTGATTGAAATCGTGAGCAATGCTGATCTGAAATGTTTGATGCTCACCTCACTTATGCAAAAGCTTCAGCCAGAAGGCGGTTACGATGCTATCGAAGCTACCAATCCCATTTATACAAAAATGATAGAACAAACAGGGCTTTTTCGCTTGAACCCAGAATCGATCTCGCTCAAATTTAAAGCAGGTCAAAACCTCACCGATGAGCGTAAAAAAAGCCTAATCGAAAAGTTACATGAACGCGGAAATACCCTTGATCTCCTCACGATAGAGATGATAAATCAGATGCGTTAAAGTCGAAAAGAGGCTTTACATGTAAAGCGCTCTTTATCTGCGTTTACCAGTCATTAACGAAAGAAGATTAACATTCCCAAAATATAATTCATTATTATATTTAGAAACAGTTTAAAGGAAAAACGTGAAATCGTTTGCATTTGGTTTAAGTGTTGCATGTTTAATGGGAGCTAATCTCTTTGCGCAAGAGAATTATATTGAGATTGGTGGTGGCTTTTTAAGTGAAAAAAATAATTTTTCAACAGACTCAAAATCGACCATCTCGAATTATGGGGAATCGGATAGTGATACAAGAGGAATTCCTTATGGTGCGTTTAATTACACCTATCATTACGATAATGCCATTGCGTTTTATCTTGAGAGTCAAAAAGGGGATGTGCGCGTTGGTACCGCTATCGATAACCTGAATTTTGGTTTTGTCATCAAACCTTTTGCAGAAGAAGAGTGGTCCAATCCCTTCCTTCTCAATCAAGACAGAAGCAAAACCGATGTCTCAGAAATGGGTGGTTATGTAGGCTATACGTTCAAGGCAGATGCCTATGAATTGGCACTTGAATATCAAGTCACCACCGTGGATTATGACAATGATGCGCTCTCTTCAACACTTAAAAGAGATGCAACACGTCATATTCTCTCAGCAAAAAACAGTTATAAAAATTATCTTTTTGGTTTGGAGTATGAAAAATACGATGCCGATGGTAAAGCCAGTGCTTACGATAAATACATGTCAGAAGTCGGCTATCAAGATACATTTTTTACAAATCTTTCGTTTTTTACAGCGTTGGGTATTGGTGTAAAAGAGTATGACGCAACCAATCCAATACTGGGTAAAAAGATAGATGCAACGATTGTCAGTGCAACCGTTGCTCTAAAGCTGGACAATCCAATGGATTTTGGTAAGAATACCTATGTATCGCTTGCGCTTAAAGCAACGCAAGAAGATGCCAATCATGACTTCTACGATAAAGAGCAAATTGCTTCTATTGTCAGTGTGGGATATAAATTTTAAGTTAGAGGAGAAGAGGCTTTACATGTAAAGCCTCTGAATTGTTTAGGCATTCGCCTCTTTAAGGGCAGCTTCGACATAAAGTGCGCGAAGTTTTTTAACCATCTCGCCAGGTTTACCTGTGCCGATAGGCTTACCATCGATCTCGATGATCGGAAGAACAAAAACCGTTGCACTTGCCATAAACGCTTCATCCGCGTTCAACGCTTCTTCAATCGTAAAAAGACGCTCTTCGACTTTGATGTTGTTCTCTTTGGTGTATTCCATTAAGAGTTTGCGACGAATACTTGGCAAAATCGCATTGGAAAGTGGACGCGTGATAATCACGCCATCTTTCACGATAAATGCAGCCGAAGAAGTTCCTTCAGTCACAAAACCATCTTCAACCATCCAACCTTCAAAGGCACCTTTTTGGTGGACTTCTTCTTTCGCTAAAACTTGACCTAAAAGTGAGATAGACTTGATGTCACGTCTTTTCCATCTGATGTCCGCACAACTGACAACTTTGATGCCTTTTTCTGCAAGAGGGTGGTGAATAATCTCTTTTTTAAAGGTAAACGCCATAAATGTGGTTGGGGTATTTTCAGGAAAATAAAACTCACGAGGTGCGACACCGCGTGTCACTTGCATGTAAATGCCCCCTTCAACGATCTCATTTTTCGCAATTAACGTATCTAAGATCGTCTCAATCTCCGCTTTGCAAAAAGGCGCTTTGAGCCCAATTTTGCTCATGCTTCCATCAAAACGCTCAAAGAAAGGCTCTTTGTCGATCACTTTGCCATTAATAACAGGAACCACTTCGTAGATACCATCGCCAAAAAGATACCCACGATCAAAAATAGATACTTTCGCATCTTCCTCTTTACAAAAATCTCCGTTTAAAAAAACAATACTGCTCATTACAGACTCCAAAAAAAATAATACGTAATTGTATCAAAAGGTTTCTTAGCCATCTGTGCAATAAGTAGGCAGAAGTTTCTTTATTTACATGTAAAGCGTTGAAAAAGAAGTTTGGGTCATTTTCTATTTTGGTTTTAAAGATTAAAGAGATATTATTTTTGGATGGGTATTGGAGGTTGGTGGCAAAGTAGTTTAGAGTATAAAAAGTTAAAAATCAAGCACTGATCCCTAAATTCCTAAACTCTTCATTGAATAAATAGTTAATATGGAAGAAAATGAATAAAGTTGGTTGTCTCGTTTGCGGTTATCAGGAAATTACTGTTCTCGATGAGTTTAATGAGACTACATTTGAAATTTGTGGTTGTTGTGGATGTGAAGCAGGCTATTCCTACGATCAAAGAACGAGTCAAGAAGATCTTGAAAAGTTGAGGGATTACTGGTCCATTGATAACAACTTTAAATTTTGGAGAGGTGAAGCTCCAAAAAACTGGAATCCAATACGTCAAATGAAGGACTCTGGAATTGATGTATCTAAATATGAAAACTTCTAACAAATCAGAGAAGAAGGGAAAAAGGGACAGGCTACTTTAATGGATAACTCTTTTACATGTAAAGAAAAAGTAGCCTGTCCCCTTTTTCTCTTTATTTTTAAAAAGGATTAAGTTTGTCTAAACCTAAAAAGCAACATTGGGTTCCACGTTTCTATCTTAAAGAGTTTTCAATAGAAGAATCTCAAAGTAAAAAAGAAACACAAGTATGGATTTTTTCAAAAAATGAGGGTGATCCTAAAGTTGTAAATATAAAAGATGTTGCTGAAAAAAGATATTTATATTCTCCTAAAGATGAAAATGGGGATAGATCTTGGAAAATGGAAGAAGAACTTGCATCTTTGGAAGGACTTATGAGCCAAATATGGCCTACATTTGCAAATGGATATCTTGACTTAAACAATCAATCTTATAGAAAAATTATTTCATTATTCCTTGCAACATTGTATTTACGACATCCAAAGAGATTACTAGAACAAGAAAGAATGCAAAATTGGTTTATAGATTTTTATGAAAAAAATCTTCCAAAAGATAAAAATGGAAAACCTGTAGCTTGTCAATTTAGCACTCCTAAAGGAGACTTCATACTTGATCCATCGGATTGGAAAAGTTATTCTAATCCAACTCAATACGATAAGGAAAAATTTTTTGTAGATACAATCAAAGAATCATCTATGGATATTGTAGAAGTATTTATGAAAAAACGTTGGTCTGTAATTTTTTCAGAAACTAAACAATTTATTACTACGGACAATCCATTAGTAATATCTAATAGAATTATGGAAGATGATAAAAACTATGGACTAAATTCTAAAGGTACAACTATTACTTTCCCTATTAGTCCTACAAGAGTATTGATAATGGATGATTTGTTTGATGAACCACATTCACAATATTATCCACTAAAAAATGATGGAAGTGATATAAATATATTATTATGGATTGATGCACATCAGTTTATGATTTCACATAGAAATCCAGATGAAGTCAATTACGAAATGATTAAGTATATTGAAAAAAAAGGTGACAGGCTACTTTAATGAAATTAGGAAATTAAATCTTTACATGTAAAGTGAGGAGTAAAAAGGTGACAGGCTACTTTTTACTCTAAAGTTCTTGAATAAATAGTTATGTCTAAAAATTGAATTATAGAGGTATTACATGGAAAAAGTTTTATTCGTATCTTTATCTGATATTCAGTCAAATTCCGAAGTGGAGCTATTCAATTCAAAGGGTTATATTTTTTCCTACTTAAAAACAATGCCGTTTGAACACTTGGAATCTGGAAAGTTACCGAAAGAAGGGGAAAATTTTATTGTGAGCATTCATTATGGTTCTAGGCACTTATATAAGTGCATTAATAGCTATATTGATAAACCATTTGTCGTAGATGGTCATGATGCTGTTGTTTATGCAAAATGGATCAAGCGGGTTGCAAGTAATCATGAAAAGGAGTCGGAGCTAAACTTTTAACTTTTTGTTTGTTGCTTTTTATTGAGAATAGAGGTGTTCAGAATAAAGCTTACATGTAAAATTTTTTTATGGAAGTATTAATAGATATTTCAAAATGACATATCTTCTAACGAAAATAAATTATTTTAGTAGTATAGGTAAAATAAATATTTGAGGTAGAAGCAATGAACAAAGAAACTGAATCAAATATGGTTATCTATAACGACGGTGAGTTGGAACTCAAGAGAAAAAGGTGACAGGCTACTTTAATGAAATTAAGCAATAAAATCTTTACATGTAAAGTGAAAAATTTAAAAAGTAGCCTGTCACCATTTATCTGAATGGCACATGGCTCAAACGCTTTTTTTCAACAAAACTGATGGATTACGTGGCACGAAAATCAAGTGATTAAAGCCCTAAAATAGGGCTTTAACTTATGTTCTAAATTGATTGAGAATGGCGTTGAGTTGTGTGGTGAGTTCATTGAGATGCTCACTCGCCCCTGCGATTTCTTCCACACTTCTGGTATTTTGCGTTGCTAACGTATTGATTTCTTCGATTTTGGAAACGATGGTATCGATTTTTTCACCTGTTTGGATGTAGTCGTTAACCGTTTTTTCATTGAGTTTGGTTGCAACATTCATCATAGAAACAGTGTTATCCAGTTTGCTTTCCACATCCCCCGCGAGCGCGTTTAATTCTTGGATTTGTGCTGAATTAACATTCATTCTCTCTGAGCTGTCCGTGATAGCTTGAACAATGACATTAATGGTTGCGTTGATTTCAACCAAACTTTTTTGGGTGCGCTCTGCTAAGGTGCGTACTTCATCGGCAACGACTGCAAAGCCTCTTCCATGCTCTCCTGCACGTGCAGCTTCGATGGCAGCATTGAGTGCTAGAAGGTTTGTTTGATCAGCAATATCGCTGATGACGGTAAGAACATTTTTAACTTGGTCGGCATCAGAGCTAAGTTGTTGGATTTTTTGTGCTAGTTCTTGCTCTGTTTGCGCGCTCTCTTGAACACGCTGTCCCAGTTTTTGAAGGAACTTACGAGCACTTTGGAGTTCATTATTTGCCTTAACAATCTCTTCTTTTGAAGCTTTTGCTTCATTGACGGAAGAGACAATTTCTTGTTTGGTCTCGCTTGACATGTGTGTGGCTTGAGAAATGATGATTGAAGAGTCTTCCACGCGTTTGCCCACTTGCAGGGTTGTCGCTAAGAGCTCATGCGCAATCGATGCATTTTCAGAACTGGTGTCTTTTGCTAATTTGATGGTTGAGTGAACTTTATCGATAAATTGGTTAATCTCATGGGAAGCATCACCAATTTCATCGTGACATTTAATGGCTAATTTTTTGGTTAAATCACCATCACCCGTTGCCAAATCATGGGCAGTTTCTTTAAGGCTTAAAAGAGGTTTGGCAATAATACTGGTGGTAAGAAAATAGATTGCAATAATAGCCAGTAAAGCAACGATAAAACCAACGACAATTTGCAACGAAGCATTGCTGTAAAGTCGATCGCTCATGTCTTTATCAAGTACCAACGCTTTAGCCAATATAATTTCTCGTGGCACTTGAATCAAAACTGCCCAAGGTTTACCCGTTTGTCCAAGCTTGATTGGCGCAACCGTTTCTATCATGCCACTCTCATTGTTGATACGAACTAACGCCTTACCTGCTTGAATAGCTTCATAAATCTTTTCCCAACCTTTAGGCATCACTTGTTTAAAGTGACCTCCAATCATAGAAGGATTCTCGCTTTGGGCTACCAACAGACCATTGTCAGCAATGATGGACACCTGTCCATGGGCTTCAAACAATGCTTTATCCGCTTTTTCAGCAATTTTTTGAACAAAGTCTAAGTTATAGTCAGCACCGGCAACGCCATAGAATTTACCATTGACATGAATTGGCACAGACATCGTTGCGAGGAATACTTGCTTACCTTGTACGATATAAGGCAAAGGTCCAAGCACACTTTCTTTATTCTGCTCACGTGGGGTAATATACCAGCCTCCTTTAAGAACGCCGTTAGGATGCTTATCGTAGGTGTCGTACTCTACTAAAGGTTGAACAGCAATATTGCCTTTATCATCACGCGTCCAGTAAGGGGTAAAGCGTCCAGTCGTTGGATTATTGCCGTCTTTGTCTACACGGAAGTTGGCATCAGCGCCATCAATGGCATTTGGCTCCCAACAGGAGTATGTACCATTAAAGCTCTTGTTACTTTTCAATACATTGAGAAGCACAGCATTGAGCTGGTCGCGGCCAATGCCCAGCGCTTCTTTACCATCTTTAGGTTTGAGTTTACTCACTTCAAAGGTATTAGCCATCGTACGCGCAGCATCCAAAGCTAACTCTAATTCGGACTGAATGGTACCACTTTGCTCGCCGGCTAAATTTTGCAGTCTCTCCATGTTGAGCTCGGTCAACAAAGAGGAAACTTCCGCGGAAACAACATCTTGTGTGCTTTTAGATGAAAACAACCCGTAACCCACCAATAGAATAACTGCTGAAACCAAGCAAAGCCCAGCTATCAAAACAATCTTAGTTTGAATCGACTTAAATATCATCGTACAACCCCTCTTTGTTATTATTTGTATATAAAAATATACAATTAGTTATTTAAACTATCTTAGATGAAAATTGATTCAAAGTCAATGATATGTATTAGTCCATAGATTATTTTCTAAGATAAAATATAAAAGGGTAAAATGGGGACAGTTTCCACCTTTAACCTCCCTTAGACAGAGAAAAAGGTGACAGGCTACTTTAATGGATAACTCTTTTACATGTAAAGAAAAGAAGCGCTCTCTTTGAAAGACAAAGAGAGCGAGGAGGCTTAGGCTCCTTTAGGAGCGGAGAATGCAGTCAGAGGAAGTGTTTTCCCCGTGTATTTTTCGATATTGACCAATGCGGTATGCGAAATATTTCCATTTGCCAGTTTGGACGTTGGAATATCAATCGTTAAAAGATTTGGACTGCCGTTTTTGCAGATGCTTCCTACCGCACCTGGTTTTTCAGGATCGTACCATACACCCTCATAAATACAAATGACGCCTTCGATCACATCGTCTGTTACGACAGCACCTGTTAAAATTTCGCCTCTTGCATTGAAAACACGCACCGTATCACCGTTTTTGATCTGTTTTTTAGCCGCATCTTTGGGGTTGATATAAATCGGCTCATGATTGGCAACCGCATACGTGTCACGCAAACGTGTTTGATTTTGCTGTGAATGCAGACGATCGTATGGATGCGGGCTTAACATATGAAATTCTGCTGGTTTTTGTTTCATACCCAGCCATTCAATTGGCTCAAACCAGCTTGGATACGCCTTACAATCGTCATAGTTCATTTTTGCGATCGTATCAGAGTAAATCTCAATCATACCTGATGGTGTACCAAGTGGTTGCAAGATCGGATCATCCCTAAAATCTTTAAACTTCACGAAGCTTTCGTTTTCCATGCTACTATTAAAAACAACAGGCTTATTTTCGCTCCAAAATACTTTAAATGGTTTCATATCCGTCACAAGCTGTGGCGTTTTTAAGATCGTATTGTAAGCGACGTTATAATACTCTTCGATCCAATCCATCTCTTTTTTACCATTTTCGGTGTAAGCGTTAAAAAGCTCTTTACCTGCATATGCCAAACATAAATCGCTGAAAATTTGATAATCGTCTTTGGCCTCAAATTGTTTTTCAACTAGCTGTTTCATTGGTGAGATACCGTGTTTAGAGTAATCGCCAATCATTGCAATATCGTTTCTCTCATATTGTGAAGTTGCAGGGAAAACAATATCTGCCATTTTTGCGCTTGGTGTCCAGTAAATCGAATTCATAACGATCGTACGAGGTTTTTTCCACGCTTTGACAAGCTCATTGGTATTTTGATGGTGTGAAAAAGGATTGCCTCCGACCCAATAGATAAAGTCGATGTCGGGATAGGTAATCATCTTTCCGTTATGGTGTATCGTTTTTCCCGGATGTAACAATGCATCAGCAATTCTAGCAACAGGAAACGATGAGGCAGAAACTTTCAATTTCCAACTCTCCCCTGTACTAGCTGCGTCGTTTCCGCTACTTTTCGTGCCGATAAATTTACCGTTTTCGTCAAAATAACCCAAGCTCGCCGCATTAATACCGCCGATTGTTGCACCTTTACGCGTTGGTACACCTGCTCCACTGTAGTGATGTCCTAGTGAAAAACCACCGCCTTGAAGTCCAATTTGACCAAGCATTGATGCTAAGGTAACAAGCATCCAGTGTGGTTGTTCTCCGTGGTGTGCGCGTTGCATACCCCAACCGCTCATCATAAACGTTCGATTCTCAAAAAAGAGTTCAGCTAACTCTTGAATTGTTTTTTCATCGATACCGCAAATACGACTTGCCCATGCCGTCGTTTTATCGATGCCATCAGTTTTTCCTAAAAGATATTCGCTAAATCGATCAAATCCGACCGTATAAGTTTCGAGGAACTCTTTGTCGTATTTCCCTTTTTTATACAGATGATTTGCTATACCGAGCATCATCGCTACATCGGTATTGGGAAGCGGTGAAATCCATCTGGCTTTATCAAAATAGTGAATGGTCTCTGAACGTCTTGGATCGATAATAATCAGTTTTTTACCACTGGCTTTAAGTTTTTCCAGATATGCAAATGCTTGCGCGTCGTCAACTTGCCATGAAATTTTTAACGTGCTGATGGGATTTGCTCCCCAAAGAACAACGACGTTGGAGTGCTCTAAGATCACAGGCCAGCTAGTTTGTTGCTCATAGACACCGATACTACCGATAACATGAGGCATAATAATTTGACTAGCCCCCGTGGAGTAGTCCCCTAAACTGCCCGTAAAGCCACCGCTTAAGTTCATAAAGCGATGCAGTAATATTCTAGAGTTGTGAACGTTCCCGACACTTTTCCAGCCGTAACTTCCCGCAAAAACGCTTGCAGGACCTTTTTGGGTACGTGTTTTTTTGAGTTCGCGTGCAACGAGTTTGATCGCATCTTCATAACTGACGCGTACAAATTCTTCGCTACCTCTGAGGGCTGGTTTTGGATCGTTTGGGTTCTCAAGGTAACTTTTACGCACCATCGGATATTTGACGCGAGATTTATAGATCATATCGGCGGTGTTACCTTGAAGGGAGTTGGGAATTTTACTTGTGTTAAAAAATGGTTTGGAATCAATGACCTTTCCGTCTTTTAACGTTACTTTTAAAACACCCCAGTGTGTTCCTGTAATGACTTCGCCATTTTTGAGCACATCACTAGGTTCTTTCGCAAACAGCGAATAGGTTCCTGACAGTTGCGAAAAAACGGGAACCGTTGCTAGGGTAGCACCGATTTTTAAAAATCCTCTTCGATTGATTGTTTCTTGCATAATGTTCTCCTCTTACTTTTTCATATCGCTGGCATTCTTTTGTAAATACTGAGTCACTAACCACACATCATCTTTCTGAATCGGCGTTCGATCTAACATCGAGCGAAACGTTGATGGCCACTGATTGGCAGTAAAGTGATCGATAGCATTGAGCGTATGGCACATGGAGCAATTGTCCGAATAGAGTTTTGCGGCTTTTTCCATCATCGGCTCAACACTCTTTTCATAATCGCCTTGTGTTGTATACGCTTCCGTGGTAACGATATTCCATTGATCTTTACTTTCCACAATTTTCGTTACAGGTATGATGTTTTTGGCAAAAGCTAAAGAGAAAATACGTGCTTTATCCGTAAAATAAATCACGTTGGGCGTGTTTTTATTTTGATAACCTGTGATCTTAAATTTGATTCTATCGCCCTCTTGCGAAAGAATTTCGATTGCATTGGTTGGTAGGAGTTTTCCCACGACTTTTCCAGATATTGCATCTAAATAGACGGGCTTTTCTTTAACGGAATAAACGACGTCGTTTGCAAAAAGCGCGCATGATGTTAAGACAATGCCCGTGACTTGTTTCCACATAAAATACCTCCACAATAGTTGAAATGTTTTAAAACTAAAGAAGAGTATAAAGGATTAAAAAGTAGATTTAATGGAAAAAAAATGGCAAAAAAATGGCGTTTAAAGTGGTAAATGCAGTTTGATGGAAAAAAGTGCTCCTTTATCGGTGTTTTCAACGTTGACATAGCCTTGCATGTTGTTTTCGATAATTGCTTTGGTCATATAAAGTCCAATTCCTGTGCCTTGTTTGGCGTGTTTGGTCGTAAAATAAGGCTCAAAAATACGCTCAATATTTTCAGGTGCGATACCACCGCCATTATCTTCGATGCGGATAATCGTAAACTGCTTTCCTATTTTGATATTGATACGAATGGAGGGTTCTAAAACACGTCGCTCGATCAAGACATCTTTTGCATTGGATAATATATTTAAAACGGCATGGGCAAATTCGTTGGGATAACCTATAATAAGGCTGTCTTTGGCGGCGTAATCGTAGGCAAGCGTGATATTATGGTATTTGAGTGAAGCATTGATGATGGATATGGCATTATTGCATGCTTCCATGACACTGAAACTTTCTTTGTTTTTAGAGGGTTGAAAGAAGTTTTGAAAGTCATAAATCGTATTAGACATGTGTTCGGTTACATCGCAGCAAGTATGGATGAATTTAAAGAGATCTTCTTGGCTTAACGTATCGTAACGCGCGATGGCCTCGACTTCCATCAAAATGGCGTTAATTTCACTAATAGGTTGGCGCCACTGATGGGCAATATTGCCAAGCATGTTTCCCATAGCGGCAAGTTTAGATTGTTGGACTAAAAGTTTTTCTTGATCGCTTCTTTGCTTGATCTCCTCTTGTATTTTTTGTTCTAAACTGTCAATCATTTCATTCATCACGTCTTTAAGGGCGTTGAGTTCGTGATAGTTTGAACTTAAACTTAAGCGTTGACCAAATTTTCCCTCTTTAAGATTGCTAACGGTTTGTGTCGCTTCTTGAATTAATAATCGGTCTTGGTTGAGCGTCTCTTGTACGCCTGCAACATGTTGGTTGATCGTTTTTGCCATTTTCCCAAGTTCGTCGTTATGATCAAGTTTAATAAAAACCTGTTCGTCCGTTTTGGCCGGATTTTTCAAATAGGTAAAAAACTGTTGCAATCCGTGTTGAACTTTTTCGATTGATTCGACAATTTGTTTGACGATAACCGAGTCAAATAAAAAGCTAATAACGGCAATTAAAAAGAACCCAACAATCAAGTAATAATGGCTTTGAATCACATTTTTTTCGGCATACGTGAAAGTTGATTGAGAGTCTTCCAAACGTTCTTCCTGCAATTCTTTAAGAGAATTAATCAGAGTATAAAAAGCGTCTCTTTCTTCTGAAATTGCATTCATAAACGAGCCTTCGTCGAAACTTTGCAGAGCGTAAGAGCGTGTTGTGAGCAAAAGCTCTTTGTAACGTTTCCATTGTTCGACTATCGGTTCGGGAGCTTGTGCTATCATCGTTTCAAGTTTGTCTAAAATGGGCATAAGTTTTTGATCTGCGCGTTTTTTATAATCATCGTTGGGCGACATTACCAGTGTAAGCATCGTTTCGCGTAATATAAAAAGCGGTTCGATGTAGTTGCTTTGCAGGTTTTGAACTTTTTTGAAATCGGTAAAGACGTGATGAAGGTTCGCAAAGCCTCGCTGATTAATATTCATCGAAAGAAGTGCTAGCGATAAAAGCGACACAAATGCGATAATGCCCAAAATGAGAAATTTAGTACGGATGCTTAGATTATTCATTTGGTAAGACCTTTGTCGGTAAACGGTAACGTAAGCGTTCTTGAGGCAGAGGTTCTGAACGAATCGACCAATGATAGGGTGTGAGTTTCGCTTCCCAAAGGCGCATAATCGCCACGCTTGAGGGCGTAAAATCCACTTCTTTATTGATACCTATAACCATATTGGGAGAAGGAATACTTAACATGTAAGCTTTTTCATACACATGTTGCAAAATTTTATCCATTAAAGGTAAAAAACGAGGATCGCTGTTTTCGAGCGTAAAAAGTGTTTGCATGTAAGTATCAAGTGTGTCGTCTTTGTCTATTGAGCACCATTGGTTCGGTGTATAAAGAGTAAACAGACTTGACCAAGGATGTCCATACCAATCTTCATTTCCCCATAATAACAAATCCCAATCGTATTGGTGTTCGCGATTAGTTAAGAGTTGCCTAAAAACGTATTTTTCGTCACTCGTAACATCGTAGCTTAAAGTGACACCGAAGCGTTTAAGCTGATACTCGATCCCTTTACAGATTGATAAAAAGCGATCTTGCGTTACGACTTTGAGATGGACACCGTTTAAAATGTTCGTGATCTCCTCGTCACTCATTCGAGTGGGTGGATGCTGGATATACGCTTGAGAAAGCGCTTTAGCGGCATACATATTTGCCGAAATTGGAAAGGGTGAAAGAACACCTTCTCCTTTATACGAAAATTTGACGAGATTTTCTTGATTTAAGGCTTCGTTGAGAGCTTGACGTATGCGAAGATCGTGCAAGGGCGTTTTGGGGTTCATGAGGTTCATATGAAAACTGAGCGTCGTTGTTGAGGGACGTGTGTAAAGTTTTGCATATTTTGAATTAACGATTTCAGTTTTTTTATTCAGTGGGATAAAGGCAATATCAATTTTGCCTTCGTTATTGCTCAATGCATCGATAACACTATCAATAGGCATACGTGTGTGAATCGTTAACGTTTGAATATACGGTTGGGATTTTTCAAAATAGTAAGGATTGGCTTTTAAAACGACGGTATCGCTTTGGGACAAGCCGGTTGCATGGCCTTGTGTTAAAATATAAGGGCCCGCTCCAAAAGGTCCGACGATCGCTGTATTTTCGGCGGTGATGCTTTTTGACCATTGATGGTGAGTGTAATACTCTTTGGTATAAAAATTGATGCGTGCTAAATCGTGAAAGAGCATGCCGTAGGGCGCATTCAGATGGATACGAATGCTGTATTCGTCTAACTTTTCAACGGATTTGAGTTTACGGTGAATATCGGTATAGGTAAATGCACCCTGTAAAAAATGTTGAAAATTCTCAACGACAGCATCGGCATTTAAGGGTGTACCGTCTTGAAATTTAACGTCGTTACGTAGCCAAAAATCATAGGTAAGCTCATCTCGTTTTTCATGTTTATAGGCAATAAAATACTCCCAACCACGCTTGGAATCATCCAGTCTAACCAGCGTTCCGTTGATTAAACGCATAATATACGCGTAAGGTAACGAGGGAATATAGACATGTAAATGTGAATTTGGATCGCGATACGTAAGGCTCGTCTTTGCTGCATCGTCCATTTCGTAT
Organism: Sulfurospirillum halorespirans DSM 13726; assembly: GCF_001723605.1. Classification (NCBI taxonomy): domain Bacteria; kingdom Pseudomonadati; phylum Campylobacterota; class Epsilonproteobacteria; order Campylobacterales; family Sulfurospirillaceae; genus Sulfurospirillum; species Sulfurospirillum halorespirans. Next base: position 1,285,497 of record NZ_CP017111.1, read on the forward strand.
GGTTCGGCGGTGTGCATGTAAGAAGGTATCAGTCCTAAAGCAAAGCACAAAAGGCTTTTGACGAACATGCTATTCAAGCTTGTATCCAATCCCCGAGAGGTTGGCAATAATGTCTTTGGGGAGCTTGTTTCGCAGGTTTCTCACAATCGAACGAATTGCATCGTCAGTCATAACCGCATTGCCCCAAACGTAGCTTTGAAATTCTTCATAGGTCACAATACGGTGTTTATTATGAAATAAAAGTTCCAAAAATGAAATCTCTTTTTTGGTGAGTGTAATACTTTTTGATTGATACGTCAAAATTTTCTGATTCCAATCGTAGTAATACCCTTGAGGTAAATCGTGGCAATCGCTACATTTGTCTAATTTCGCACAACATTCTTGTAAAATCGCTAGCATCTTTTCAAAGCGTATTGGTTTAATAACGTAATGTTCGATGTGCATATTAATCAATGGTAGTAGATACTCTTGGCTCGTATATGCCGTTAAAACAACAATGCAGGAGTCAATCTCTTTTTTGCGAATCGTCGTAATTAACTCCACACCGTTCATGATTGGCATTTCAAGATCGGTCATAATAATATCGGGAGAAAACGTTTTGAGTATTTCTAATGCCTCTTGTCCATTAGAGGCTTCTTTGATCTCATGGACAATATAGCCTAGAGCGTTGGCGATATGCTTCCGTATGTTCTCTTCATCTTCAACAAATAGAATATTTAAATGTCTCAGCGGATTTTGTATCATTAAAAACCTTTATTCTAAGAATGAGATTATATACCATTCAACATATAAGTGTTCTAGCGTTTCCAATATGACAAAAAAAAATGGCGAAAAAATGGCAAAAGCGAATAAAACAGGGTTAAGAGCGGTGTAAGGACGCTTTGGTAACGCAAAAGTAAAAGAGGAAAAATCTTTGAATGCTTTCTCGTTGTATTATGGATAATGGCATATAATGGGCAATATAATGGGGACAGGCTACTTTATTTAAATTAAGCAATAAATCTTTGGCAAAGAGTTAAAATTCAGCCCTGACCCCTAAAGTTATAGATTTAGTAAGAAACAGACTGTTTCATAATATAATGTTCATTTTAACATCATCCTATCTTCGGAGAAAATATGAAGAATTTAATTGTCCGTCTTAATCCATCGACATTACCGAATGCTGGCGAAATGGGATACTCACAAATATCAATAGTTGAGCCAGGGCGTATGGCTTATATATCTGGTCAAGTTGCGTGGCGGCCAGATGGTCAGACTGTACCTAAAGGGTTAGCAGAACAAATGAGTATTGTCTCGCTCAACGCGAAGGCTGCATTAGATGCTGTTGGCGCTACGCCGCATGATGTTGTGATTGCACGTATTTATGTGGTCAACCTTACGCCCGAACGATTGGAAGAACTCATGCCATCGTTTCTAGCAACTTTTGAAGGGGCTCAACCTTGTGTTACTGGAGTTGGTGTCGCGACGCTGGCAGCGCCAGACCTTCAAGTTGAAATGGAGCTAGTTGTCAGGCTACCTAATTAACTATTGGATTCTGGTCTTGAATTTTAGATGTCGGGGCTAAACTTTCAACTTTTTGTCAATTTATGAGACTAAAGGTCTTGAGAATAAAGACGAAAATGGGGCTTGTCCTCTTTTCTCTCTTTAGTCTTAATGGTTTTATTGAAGTAAAAAAAGAAGCTACTTAAAATTCAATAGGTAGACTAGCCTCTCTCCTCTATCTGTAGAAATTGTTGTTTCGTATTTGAGCCCAAGTTTTTCTATACATTTTATAGATGCAAAGTTTTCATGATAAACTGTTGCAATAGCTCTGTTTTTTAACAAAGAATTTTTGATTGATTCTATTTGGGCTTTACCAATTTCACTTGCATATCCTAGTCCCCAAAATTTTTTTGCCAAGATAAAACCGAATTCATAGTCATCTTCTTGCAAATAAGAACAAGGCAGAACACCTGCTAAACCTATTATTTCTTTTGTAGTATTGTTTTCTAAAACTTTTAAGCCTATCTGCTTTACATACTCATATATGTTTTGCTCTGAAATAGTATCTTTTCCAAAAGTATATTTGATAACATCTTTATCACTAAAAATCAGTTCATATAAGGTTTTGCTATCTTCTTGGTTTAATGCTCTTAGTCTTAATCTTTCTGTTCTCATGTAGCTTCTTTGTATATTTTTTGACAAGGTATTTTATAAAAAAATATCTTAACCTCTGAGCATAACCCCTAAAAAAATGGCGACAACTCCCAAGACAATATTGATAGGCAGTAAAATTGTAGGGAGCAGTTGCATTTTTGCTTTGGCACCTGCCAAATCACCACGGTTAAAGAGTGTTTGTGCTTGCTTGCGTTGGATGTACATATACATATAATTAAGACTCATAACAGTCCAAATCGCTTCTTTAAGATAAATAAATCCACCTGCATAGCCAGCTCCTTGGATGATGAGAAGGGCGCAGAGGATGCTCATGACAATAAAAGGCATCACAAGATTGAACAGTCTTCCGACGATGCGCAAGTTAGTTCCAAGCCTTATTTTGGGTTCGTCAATTGTCTGGATCACAGGGTGTACAGCAAATTTAATCGCAATCATCCCTCCTACCCACACAACCGCCGAAAGAATGTGTAAAAAGATAATGATCGTTTTATAGTCTTCAAAAAATGTTTGCATACTCTCTCCTTTCCATATTATAGCAATGGATTATACCCTCCTACCCACCTTTGAATATTGACATTTTACATGTAGATATTTCGCTTTATATTTTTTATTTTTTCAAGCGTATTTTTTTCTACGGAACACAATATGCAAAAGTGTCTGGTGAAATATAAACTCACAAAGGAGAACAAAATGGCTGAACTCAGACAAATTGCTTTTTACGGCAAAGGCGGAATTGGTAAATCAACCACTTCACAAAATACACTTGCGGCAATGGCGCACTACTTCGGTAAAAAAATTCTTATCGTTGGATGTGATCCAAAAGCTGATTCAACACGTCTTATCTTGCATGAAAAAGCACAATGTACCATTATGCAACTAGCTTCAGAGGCAGGTACAGTTGAAGACCTAGAGCTTGAAGATGTATGTAAACCAGGTGCTGCTGAGTTTGATCCTGCAAATACAGATATTACAGAAGGTTTTATCATGTGTGCAGAGTCAGGTGGACCAGAGCCAGGAGTTGGTTGTGCAGGACGTGGTGTTATTACAGCGATTAACTTCCTTGAAGAAGAGGGTGCTTATGACCAAGATTTAGATTTCGTTTCTTACGACGTACTTGGTGACGTTGTTTGTGGTGGATTTGCGATGCCAATTCGTGAAGGTAAAGCACAAGAGATCTACATCGTTATGTCAGGTGAGATGATGGCTATGTATGCTGCGAACAACATCTCTAAAGGTATTTTGAAATACGCAAACACTGGTGGTGTTAGACTTGCTGGTCTTATTTGTAATGCACGTATGACAGACCGTGAATACGATCTTTCAAAACATCTTGCTGAGCAAATCGGAACACAACTCATTCACTTCGTACCTCGTTCTAACCACGTTCAACGTGCAGAACTTCGTCGTATGACCGTTGTTGAGTTTGCAGATAAAACAGACCAAGCATTTGAGTACAAAGAGCTTGCTCGTAAAATCATTGCAAATGATCTTAAAGTGATCCCTAAACCGTTAGAGATGGATGATCTTGAGGCATTGTTGATGGAGTTTGGTTTGGAAGAAGAAGTCGAAGCAGACGCTATCGGCAAAAAAGCAACAGCGTAATTAAACCGAAAATATCTGCCAACATCGTTGGCAAGCTTTAGCGCCCCAGTGGCAAACGTAGTCAAAAGAGCTTTGCCCTTTTGACGTTATAAAAAAATAAAAAGAGGAGCACACCATGTTTATTTGCGGATACCACTTCCCAGCATCTTTGGGAAATAAAATTAGTCATGAGCAAGTCGTAGAGAGAATCACAGCAGAAGTTGGCGATCTTTCAGATGTCAGTTACGCAGTCCTTACAAGTGAAAACCGTGATGGTATCAAACAAGAAGACCTTAGAGTTGAAAAAGGATCATTCCTTTTCGCAGCATTGGCTGATTACTATAAAAAATCAGACATTGAAGGCGAATACAAAATGATTTTTTACACCAACAAGTATCAAATGAGTGAAGTTTCAAAAGCCGTCGATGGTGGCGCAACAGCAGCCGTTTGCAGAAAACTCGACGATATGCTTCTCTACAGGGTCAAAGTCGCTTAAGCGTACTTTTTAAATATAAAGGAAAAGAGCATGACAACAGAAACACTACTAAGCCAACAAGAAGCCGCGATCGCGGAAGTACTTGCTGCTTACCCTGAAAAGGCGAAAAAAAGTAGAGAAAAACACCTTGGCGTTGATATGCCTGAAGGTGTCAAAGGTGCTTGTGATGCAACCAAGAGCAACAAACAGACCGTTCCAGGTGTCATGAGCCAAAGAGGTTGTGCTTATGCTGGAAGTAAGGGTGTTGTTTGGGGTCCTGTGAAAGATATGATTCATATCTCTCACGGACCGGTTGGTTGTGGTCAATATAGCCGTGCTGGTAGAAGAAACTATTACATCGGAACAACAGGTGTTGATACCTATGTAACTATGAACTTCACAACAGATTACAATGAAAAAGACATCGTTTTCGGTGGCGATAAAAAGCTTAAAGCTGCACTGGCTGAAATTGACGCGCTTTTTCCACTTAACAACGGTATCTCAATTCAGAGTGAATGCCCAATCGGGTTGATTGGTGATGATATCCAAGCGGTAGCTAAAGGCTACAAAAAAGAGTCTGGCAAGCCTACCGTTGCGGTTTCTTGCGAAGGTTTCCGTGGTGTTTCACAAAGTCTCGGTCACCATATCGCGAACGATATGATTCGTGATGAGGTTTTACCTGATAATTCGTATAAAAAAGATTTTGAATCAACTCCGTATGATGTTGCAATTATCGGCGACTATAACATCGGTGGTGATGCGTGGAGTTCAAGAATTTTACTTGAAGAGATGGGTCTTCGTGTTATCGCTCAATGGAGTGGTGATGCAACCTATAAAGAGTTAACAATCGCTCCAAAAGCGAAAATCAACCTTCTACACTGCTACCGAAGTATGAACTACGTTGTTCGTCACATGGAGCAAGAATTTGGTGTGCCTTGGATGGAATATAACTTCTTTGGTCCAAGCAAAACAACAGAGAGCTTACGCAAAATTGCGGCGTTCTTTGATGAGAGCATTCAAGCTAAAACCGAAGCGGTTATCGCTAAATACACTGCAATGACAGACGCTGTTGTTGCTAAATACCGCCCGAAATTAGAAGGCAAAACCGTAATGCTTTACGTCGGTGGCTTACGCCCTCGTCACGTTATCGGTGCTTACGAAGATTTGGGAATGAAAATTATTGGAACGGGTTATGAGTTCGGACATGGTGATGACTACAAACGTACCAAAGATGAGCTTAATAGCACAACCTTGATCTATGACGATACCAACGAGTACGAATTAGAGCAATTTGTCAAAAGACTTAAACCGGATTTAGTAGCGAGCGGTGTTAAAGAGAAGTACGTTTTCCAAAAAATGGGATTACCATTTAGACAAATGCACTCTTGGGATTATAGTGGTCCGTATCATGGATACGATGCCTTTGCAATTTTTGCAAAAGACATGGATTTGGCGTTGAACTCCCCAGTATGGGCTCACACCAAAGCACCATGGGAATCTAAATAAGGAGAGCACAATGCAAGACGTAGAAAACATAGTAAATGGGCAGAAGCTCTTTTTAAAACCAGAGTATCAAGAAGTTTTCAAAAACAAAAAGCAATTTGAAAGTAACACAGGTTCAACGAACCCTGAAAAAGTAATCGAAATTGCTAAGTGGACAACCACATGGGAATACCGTGAGAAAAACTTAGCACGTGAGCACATCACGATCAACCCAGCTAAAGCGTGTCAACCTTTGGGCGCTGTTATGGCGGCTCTTGGTTTTGAAAACACGATGCCTTACGTTCATGGTAGTCACGGTTGTGTGGCGTACTTTAGAAGCTACTTTACACGTCACTTTAAAGAGCCAACACCGTGTGTGTCTGACTCTATGAGCGAGAGTGCAGCGGTATTTGGTGGTCTTTCAAATATGAAAGAGGGTTTACGTAACTGTAAAGCGCTTTACAAACCAGACATGATCGCGGTTTCTACCACATGTATGGCAGAAGTTATCGGTGATGACTTGAACGCTTTTGTTATCGGTGCTCGCAAAGATGCTGAAGGTGAACTTGATAGTACACCAATCCCAGCGGCACACACACCTTCATTTGTTGGTAGCCACATCACCGGTTATGACAATATGATGAACGCGATTCTTCAAGAGCTTAACATGGTTGAAGAGGGCGTTGAAGTTGAAAAAGATGCTGAGCGCATCAACATCATTCCTGGTTTTGAGTCATACCTTGGAAGCTTGAAAGAAGTGAAAAAAATCGCTTCTATGTTCAGCGACAAGATCGTAATGATCGGTGATCATGAAGATCAGTGGAACACACCAGCGGGTGAGTACAAACTCTTCTCTGGCGGTACACCACTCTCTGTTGCAAAAACAGCAAGAGGCGCAGGTACGACGATCTCTCTTCAAAAGTACTCTACACAGGCTACTGCGAAGATGATCAAAGGTGATTGGAAACAAAACTACGTTACATGTAATCCAATTGGCTTAGGTGGCACCGATGAGTTTGTTATGAAACTAAGCGAGCTTACAGGCAAACCAGTTCCTGCAGAGCTTACAAAACTTCGTGGTCAACTTGTAGATGCGATGCAAGACAGCTATCCGTATATGCACGGTAAAAAGTTCGCAATCTGGGGAGATCCTGACTTCTTGTTAGGTGTTGTCTCTTTCTTGGTTGAAATGGGAGCGATTCCTGTACACGTTCTTTGCCACAATGCCCCACGTAAAAACTGGGAAAAAGAGATGCAAGCGATTCTTGACAAATGTACGTTCAAAGAAGAGTGTCACATCTGGGGTGGTAAAGACTTATGGCATTTAAGAAGCCTTCTCTTTACAGAGCCAGTTGATTTCATGATCGGTAACGTTTATGGTAAAGAGCTTTATAGAGATACCAAAATTCCTTTGATCAGAATTGGCTTCCCAATTTTTGACAGACACCATCTACACCGATACTCTATCAGCGGATACGAAGGTGCGCTAAATCTTTTAACATGGATTACCAACTCCGTCTTAGACGCGTTGGATGAAGAGACAAAAGAGATCGCAAAAACCGACTATTTCTTCGACTGCGTTAGATAGTTCCTATGAAGTTGAGGGCTTCGGCTCTCTTCTTTTTTTTATTTTCCACCTTTACCTCCACCTCCTTTTCCATTACCGCTACTACCTCCTTTGCCATTGCATGCGCCAGTAGAACTGTTTGCATTGGAGTTTCTGCCTGTCAGTGCATTGATCTGTTGCGTTTGCACATCTTCGCTTTTTTCAGCATTCAGATCAGCCATCAATTGCTCTCGTTTGGCTTCATTTTCAATTCTTGCACGCTCTTTAATCGCTTGAATATAACGCTGACGGAACTGCCTAGGAGCTGAGATCATGTGTGTGGTGAGCTCTTCAATACTCTTACTCGTCTGTATCTCTTGTTCAACATCCTTTTCATCAAAAGCATAAAGGTGAACCATAAGCAAAATGGCAAATGTTGCGTATTTCATGCTTTCTCCTCGGGTACGAAAAGCAGGGTGATCGATGTGCCAGTCTCTGGATGACTTTCAAGGGTGATCTGAATGGCTAAAGTATCGCACAATGTTTTAACGATATTCAGTCCAAGTCCAAGCCCTTTTTCACTCTCTTTATAGTACCGCTCATAGACACGTTTGCAGTTTTTGATGCCAATGCCTGTGTCGCGGATGTTGACGCGATTTCCAACATTGCTTAGTATGATGGAACCGTTTTTACGGTTGTATTTACACGCATTTGAGATGAGATTGTCAAAAATACGCGCAATAGAATCGGGATCGCTGTGGACGATGCACGGCTCTGTTTTAAAGATAAACGTCAGTTTTGGGTAGAGTTTCTGATAGAGTTTTGCCCTTACATGTAAAAGTTTTTCAAGATCAACTTCGCTTTTTTTAGGGATAAATCCTTGGTGTAAACTTTCTAAATTACGGTGCAGTGAAGCGATGGTTTTTGCGGCGAGTTCAATACGCTCTAACGCTTCAGAGGGTGCTGATTGTGCGATAGCTTTTGTATTAAGCAGTATAGACGTGACAGGCGTGTTAAGGTCGTGGATCATGTCTTTTAAAAAGCTTTCCAAAAGATAGAGGGCATGTTTGAGCGGATAGAGCGCGTAAAACGAGTACAAAAGTGAAAAGGCAATGATGGCACACAAAAGAAGGCTTAAGATCACGAGCACTTTGTTAAAAAGCGCATGAAGCTGCGCCTCATAGTGTTGGCTTGGCATAATGACTTTAAACATGGAATTTTTTGCACTTGGAATGGTGAAATACCCACACATACCGCGATCACATGGCTGTAAATTGAGCTCATCGACAGTGCTATCGTAAGGAATGACGTCCATATCAAAGGCATTGTTTTGAAAATCATAGGTAAAAGATCTCATTTCTGAGAAGATTTGCTCTTCCATAATGTGCTTTTGTTCGTTGTAGTAAAAATAGGCAACTAGTGTGGTCAGAAGCATCAGTGTGGCAAAGAAAATACCAAATGTTTTAAAAAAAGCCTCTTTCTCATATTTTTTCAAGACGGTATCCTATACCTTTGACGTTGATGACCTGTAACGAAAAACGCTGTTTGAGTTTGGTGATATGCACGCGCAGTGCAACATCGCTTGGCTTCTCCATCACATCAAAAAAATGCTCTTTGAAGATGGTTTGACCCATGTTTCGCATCAGAAGATCAAAAATTTCTTTCTCCACAAAGCCAAGATCAACCTCTTTCCCCTTGTGGAAAATGCGTTTGTTTAAGAGATCGTAGGCAATGGAGCCGTACGAGAGAACGGGATTTTTTTTAAGTATATGCGCTTTAATGCGCACTAAAAGCTCGTCAAACTCAAAAGGTTTTTTGATGTAATCATCGCAAGCACTATCAAACGCTTTGGTAATCGTTTGAATGTCTTTATACGCACTAATAAAAAAAGCAGGTGTTGTATCGCCACTCTCACGCAGGAGTTTGAGCAGATCAAGACCGTTTAGCAGTGGAACATTGATGTCGAAAAGATAGAGATCAAAACTAGTTTCATACGAATAACTCAGCGCCTCTTCTCCATCATCGGCATGCACAACTTCATACCCTTCACCCATCAGCAAGCTTTTGAGTGTTTCACTTAAGAGGTAGTCATCTTCAAGCAGTAAGATTTTTGACATGGAGTGCTCCTTACTCAAAGAATAGCAAATATCTGTTAATGAAGTGTTAAAGTAAAAAAAATTTATCCTTAATACTTCGCTAACACATTCACCGTATAGTTTCATTATCACTATCTACAAAGGAGCATAGATGAAAAAGAGTCTTTTAGCGTTGGTATTTTTAGGCGTTGTCTCTTTTGCAACAGACTATACCGCAATGAGCGCAACCGAACTCAGTGCCATGAGAGGAACCATTCCTGCCGAAGATAGAACAGCTTTTCAAGCGGCGATGCAGGAAAAAATGCAAACACTGAGTCAAGAAGAGCGTCAAGCGTTAACCCAAGCCCGTACTTCTAGCACAACAGCAGGAAGTATGGGTGCAGGTTCGGGAAGTGGCAACGGCTCAGGAACGGGTGGCTCAGGTGGCAATGGAAAAGGCGGTGGACGAGGAGGGCGGTAAAATACTCCTGTTTTAATACTCGTTTCACGCTAAATGTATATAATTAACTTTTACGTTAGTTATATACATTTTATAGTTTTAAAAAGGCACCCATGCTTAAGGTGATGATAATCGAAGATGAGCCTCTTCAGCCCTTAATCTTAAAAAGATTTTAGAAAAAAAAGCTTTGTTGTTACAGGTCATGTGGGTAATTTTGAAGAGGCACACACGCTTTTTGAACCCAATAAACCCGATATTGTCCTCAGTGACATCAAACTTGAAAATGATGAATCAGGGATAGAAATCGTTAAAAACTTAAAGATGATGAGTGATTTTTGTGTTATATACCTTACCTCTTATGGCGATGATGCGATGATTGAAAAAGCATTAAGCACCAACCCTGCCGCTTATATCACAAAGCCTTTTAAAGAAATTGATTTTAATGCCGAATTGAAACTGGTTGCTACTACTATAAAAAATAAAAATACACATCCTGATTTTTGCTACAACAAAGAGACACGCTCCCTTTTTTACAAAAATGAGCAGATTGTTTTATCCAAACAAACAGTCATCCCACGAGACGAAACTACTGCTTCAACTTGGGTGGATATACTAACCATTCACTTTTATTTCTTTACATGTAAGGCTTTAATTCCTTACATGTAAAAAGAGTGAATACTTTTCTTGAAGGGCAAATCTTCATCGAAGATGATTGATGGACAAGTGATTGAAGTAGCACCAAACACACTATAAGTCAAGATGAATGATATCAATCTAGCAAGAGATAAACCAATTTTTTTAAGTTTTCAATAGAGTATCAAAATGCTTTTTAATATAATCTGCAACGCGAAAGGCATTGGCATAAATCGTCCATGTATAAGGCACACTTCCTCCCGTTGGCATGAAGCTACCGTCGGTTACAAAAAGATTGTGTATGTCATAGCTTTGACAATAACGATTGAGTACATGTTTTTCCGGATCATTTCCAAAACGACATCCTCCTGCTTGAAGATTTTGTGGAGGCAGTGGTGAAATAGCGTAGGTAATATTTTTTGCTCCCATTTTTTCAAGCACCTGTACCGCTTTTTGGGCTAAAAATTCTCCCACTATAACATCTTGAGGATGCGCTCCTATGCGAATATTTGCAACAGGAATACCGTATTTATCCTTGTATGCTTCATCAACAGAGACAAAACAGTTGTCATTGGGCATCCAATCATTAAAGACTTCAAAATTGAGTACCCTTTTTGTTGTTAAGGTTTGAAAAATTTTATCTTGAAGTTTTTTCCCAAAGATCAATGTCCCATCTTCTCTTTTAAGGCTGTTTGCACGTCGTATCGGATTGGCATGTTCAAATAAAAAATCAACAACGCCCCCTTTAAACTCTTGTGTAAAATACCAATCTTTGAGTGCGCGATTGACAAAAAGCCCTGCTTGTAAAAGTGTCTCTTGATTAAAATGGCTTAAATCAAACTCTCCTGAACCGATACCTCCGCCTGAAAATATCATATTTTTTCCAACAGCCCCTGATGAGTTAGCAAGTCCTTTTGGAAATGCCTTGTTTTTTGAATTTAATAATAAGCGAGAACTCTCCACTGCTTGTGCTGCAAGGATAAAAAGCTTAGCATTGACATACTTTTTAGTCCCTTCTTTTGTGAGGTACTGGGCTCTTTTAATGGTGCGTGTGTTATCTGTTTCTAATTTCACAACAAACGCATTGGCGATAATATGCAGATTTCCCGTTGCTAAAGCGGGCTGAATAAGCGCAGCACGTGAACTTCCCTTTGCTCCACTCGAACAGGCATACGAGCCGCAGTAATTGGAGTAATAACAAGGGTTTCGCCCTTCCTTAGGCTCTGAGATAATAGCCCTAGGCGTTTTAAAAGGCGTAAAATGCAAAGCCTTGCAAGCCGTGTCAAAATTTTCAACAATAGGATGTTCCGCTAAAGGAAGGTACGGATATTGCGTGGTACTTCGTGGTTCTTGGTGAGCGTACTCTGTTATCTCGCCTGAGACTCCTACGATTCTCTCTGTGAGTTCATAAAAAGGTTCAAGCTCTTCATACGTAATAGGCCAATCTTCAATATTGGCTCCTTCATAAGCCCCATAAAGAGATTTTAATTTAAAATCATTGGGTTTGAGGCGATGGAAAAATCCACTCATAAAGTTTGAAGAGCCTCCCAAAAGGCTACCATTCCAGAAACTCCAGTTATTTTCATACGAAGGCGTTTTGATCCATTTTTCCTCTTCAAAGCTCTCAATGACATGGTATTCGTCTCTTAATTTTGGTGTAAAAACATCTCGCTTGGTATAGGCTATCTCATCTTTTGAAAAATCTTTTTCACTGTAGATGTCTCCTTTTTCAAGGATCACCACTTTTTTCCCCGCACAAGAGAGTTCATAAGCAATAGGCCCAGCACCTGCGCCGCTTCCTACAATACACACATCATACGTCATATTTTGCTCCCATAGGTACTTTTAGGACGAGGTTCTCCCTTTAGATGTAAAACAGATTTCCATCCTATTTCTTGTGTGTTTCCCCCGTAAATTGGATCACCAAACATTGCTTCAAGCGTGTAATAAATCAGCCGTGAGAGCCATTGCTCCAAATAAGGATCCTCACTTGCTAGCTCTACGATACGGTATTGAGCTTCTGCATTTTCTTGAAAGAAATGAGAAAATTTTTGGTTAAAAATAGAAGCTCCTTTGATCAAAAGTTCCAAATCATTTTGATCAAAATAGTGACTGGCGCTATTGACGATTAAAAAGGAAAGGGCATTGACATTTTTTGCAGAAGGCATCTGCTCTGTTGCAGGAAATAAGACTTCTTGGACACTTTCTATGGTTTTCCACACAGAAGCAGGAACATCTTTAGCATAAGCATCCATGTTTAAAAAAAAAGGTGATGAAGCACTCAGTGCTATAAAGGTACGTCTATTCATAGTGTGCATTCTAACACAGACATGTAAAACTTTTGTGTAATACGACTACATATTCACTACACAAAATGTCACTATACTGTCACTACCAAAACTCAAAAGGAGATCTACAATGCAAGTATTTTCTAAAGTTAAACTTTTCGCAGCACTCTTGATAGCTGCTATGTTCGTAAGCGGTGCTATGGCAGCTGAAAGTAAATGTGGTGGTGAAATGAACGCTACGAAAGATGCGAAAGAGATGAAAAAACCAGCTGACGCTAAATGTGGAGGCGACAAAGCGAGTGATGCTAAAAAACCAGCTGATGCCAAATGTGGTGCTGCTAAATGCGGTGGCGAAAAGAAATAATCTGCAATGCGGTTATTTCTTGTTAACACAATGCAATCAATCGTATTGTTGAGTGTGAGACTTATGTTGGCATATGGATTTTATGAACCATCTGTACGGAAGTGGAGCGATATTCATTCCGTTGCAGAGTGGTTTGAAACACTTAATATTCCTTTTCCTTTACTCAACGCTTACCTTTCAGCAAGCATTGAGAGTGTGGGTGTTGTTTTACTGATTTTAGGCTTATTAACGAGATGGATTTCACTACCATTAAGTGCTGTTATGGTGGTTGCAATTCTAAGCGTTCATTTACACAATGGCTTTAGTGCAACCGATGGAGGTTTTGAAATTCCTCTTTACTATCTGATATTTCTTGGTGTACTATGTGCCTTTGGCGCAGGAAAAATCAGCTTAGATTATTTTCTTTTTGAGAAAAAAAAGCCATCATCGTGTATGCCATAGCTTTGCAAAAGGCTATGGTATAATTGGCTTAAAAGGAAGTGGTCGATGAAAATTTTACTGCTAGAAGATGATCCAATTTTATCTGATATTCTACTTTGTCATCTGAATCGCCATCTTCATCAAACGACTCACTTTAGCGATGGGCAGTCAGCGTCTGATGCACTCAGTACCCAAAAATTTGATCTTTTAATCCTTGATATTAATGTCCCAAAACTCAGTGGTATTGATCTTATTAAAGAAATTCGTACCTATAAAGACACGACACCTGCTATTATCATTACCGCGTTTCAAGATACGGCTCATTTGAAAAAAGGATTTGAAAATGGTTGCGATGATTACATCAAAAAGCCTTTTGATCTTGAAGAGCTTGACTTGCGCATTAAAAACATTCAAAAACGATTTAACCTTATCAATGAACAAGCCATCATTATTGATTCTCATCTTTCTTTAATGGCTTCTAAAAACCGTTTGTATGTCAATGAAATACCTTACACCCTGACGCGTAAAGAGTGCAAAATCTTACTCTATTTAAGTAACCACAAAAGTAAGGTTGTCTCCTCAGAAGAGCTGATGCAAAATTTATGGGACTATGATGAAATGCCTAGCGAAGCGACGATTAGGGTTTACATTAAAAATCTACGCACTATCATTGGAAAAGATAAAATTCAAACCGTTAGAGGGAATGGATATATTTTTGAATAAAGAAGAACAGGGCGCATTATGGCGATTTTTAATCATCTATGTCACTTCTGCACTCTTTCTCATGAGCATTATTGCTATCTTGTACTACAACAATGAAACCAATAAGCTTCATGAAAAACGTTCAATGGAAATTAAAACCGTTGTGATGAGTTACGAAAAAGAGTTGATGCAAGCAGAAATGGATAAAGTGCCGTATCTGTTTCATCCACCCAAAGAATTTTTCACGGTTGCTTTGTTAAAAGAAGATAAACAGACTCTTTTTTCAAGCTTTAAAACTCCGTTGCTTGATTTAAATACAACACCGTATGCTGTTCATCGATTAGCAACTCCTATTAATGGAGTTGCTTACATTGTTGTTGATGAAGAAATGAGCGAACGAGAGATACTCAAACTGAAATTAATTATTTTGTTTACAATGGTTATATCTGCAATCTTTGTGGGTGTTGAAGGCTACTTTTTAAGCCGCTTGTTGCTTAAGCCTGTTCACTTGCGCATTGAAAAGCTCAACCATTTCATTAAAGACAGTTCTCATGAACTAAATACACCCGTTGCCGCTTTAATGATGAGTGTTTCAAACTTGAAGCAAAGCTCGTTTAAAGATGTACGTGTTATCAACCATATTTCCATTAGCACAAAACTCATTTCTCAAATTTACAATAGTCTTAGTTATATTGCGTTTCATGATATTGATGAAGTGTTTGAAGAGTCATTTGATCTTGCCCTCTTAGTCCAAGAGAGTGTTGGATTTTTTAATGAAATAGCTTCCACCAAAGACAATATAATTACAGCACAACTTCAAACAACATTCGTTTACATGGATAAATCACGTATTCAAAAAGTTATCCACAATCTTCTCTCGAATGCTATTAAATACAGTTATCCCAAAACAGCGATTTGCGTTAAGCTTTCAGAACATCTTTTAACCGTTAAAAATGAAGGTGTTGGCATTTGTAAAGAGAATCAAAAGAGCATTTTTAAGCGCTTTGAGAGACGAAGCAATGCGGTGGGAGGCTTTGGTATAGGGTTGGATATTGTGAATTCTGTTTGTAAAATGTATGATATAAAAGTATGGGTTGAATCCATCCCAAATAAAGAGACAAACTTCTTTTTACAATTTCCTTTAACTCAAAAATTGACAAAAAAATAAAGCCTTTTTTTCTTTATTAACAAGATTATTCAATCCGCTCTAAACCCAAACTGTGCTAAGATAATCCTGATATTTTTACCGTTTACATGTAAGAAAAAAGGAAAAATTTTATGGCAAGTAGTGATGATTTAAAACAGACCAATAAGCTCGTTCTTCGTAATTTAGAACTCAAAGATTATACGCAAGTTAAAAAAATCATGGACAGAGTCTATCCTACCCTTGGCGGTTGGACGATCGAGGAATTTACCGCACAACTGACTACGTTTCCTGAAGGGCAAATCTGCATCGAAGATGATGGTAAAGTGATTGCAGCGGCGCAGAGTTTGATCGTGGACTATGACACCTTTGGCGATCGCCATACCTACAACCAAATCACGGGAAATGGACTCATCTCAACGCACGATCCTAAAGGCAATACGCTTTATGGGCTGGACATCTTTGTTGACCCCGATTACCGAGGGCTCCGACTTGGAAGACGGCTTTACGATGCGCGAAAAGAGCTCTGCTACAGGCTCAATCTCAAGCGCATCATCGCAGGCGGACGCATCCCTGGGTATGCTGCACATGCCGATGAGATGACCCCTTCAAAATACATCGATTTGGTGAAAGATAAAGAGCTTAGTGACCATGTTTTAGGCTTTCAACTTGCCAATGACTTTCATGTCAGACGTGTCTTAAAAGGCTACCTCAAAGGTGATGCTGCTTCACGTGAATATGCCACGCTTTTGGAGTGGAGTAATGTCGATTATGAAGAGCCTCACACCAATCCAACGGTGAACCGCGGCATCGTGCGCGTGGGCATTGTTCAGTGGCAGATGCGTAGTGTTAAAAGCGTGGAAGAGTTTTTGGATCAAGTGGAGTTTTTTGTGGATGCGATGGCAGGCTACAACGCGGATTTTGTGCTGTTCCCTGAATTTTTCAACGCACCACTGATGGCATTGCGTTCCGATGAAAACCCTGAAACGGCGATTCGCACCGTCGCCGCCCACACCGACACGTTGGTGGAAAAAATAGGGCAATTTGCCGTGCGTTACAACATCAATATCATCGCTGGCAGTATGCCCGAATACGATGGCAATACGCTCTACAACGCCAGTTATTTGTGCCGTCGTGATGGTACGAAAGATTCACAGAAAAAATTGCACATCACGCCCGATGAAGAGGCGTATTGGGGCATGCACGGAGGCGATAAACTCTGCGTGTTTGAAACCGATGTGGGACGTGTGGGCATTTTGGTCTGTTACGATGTCGAGTACCCCGAACTTCCACGCCTTTTAGCCGATCAAGGCATTGATATTCTCTTTGTACCGTACTGGACGGATACCAAAAACAGCTACTTACGTGTGCGTCGTTGCGCGCAAGCTAGAGCCATTGAAAACGAGTGTTATGTTGCGATTTCAGGCAGTGTTGGAACCCTTCCAAAAGTTGAAAATATGGACATTCAGTACTCCCAATCGGCGGTCTTTAGCCCTTCGGATTTTGCGTTTCCACACGATGCAACGATTGCCGAAGCCACGCCAAATACCGAGATGACCTTGGTCGCCGATCTTGATCTGAGTCTTTTAAAAGAGCTAAGAGAACGAGGCAGCGTGCGCAATCTGCGTTCACGTCGTAATGATTTGTACAGTCTGAAATGGAAAGGCGATAAAGAAGATTTTGTCGTGGTTCAAGGCTAGGTGATACGGCTTTTTTGCGATGGCAGTGTCAATGCTCACACCCATGTGGGCGTTGGTGCGTATCTCATAGTTCCTGAAAATTCTACGCAGGATGAGGCTTTACATGTAAAGCTCAAAATCTTTCCTGAAACCTCTTCCACGAAGCTTGAATTGCAAACACTGTTATGGGCGATGGAAGAGGTATGCGGCATGAGTGATGAGCTTGTGATTTACACCGATTCGCAAAATATCATCACCCTTCCAAGCCGAAAAGAGCGGTTTGAGCGAAGAGGTTATGAGACAAACCACAAGAAGATTCATGAGCACGCTGAGTTGTATCAAGCGTTTTATAGGGTGATGGAGGAAGTGAACTGTTCGTTGGTGAAAGTGAAAGGGCATAAGCTTGAGTGCGATAAAGATGCGATGGATCGCTATTTTACGCTTGTGGATCGTGCCTCGCGTGAAGCGCTTCGCAAAAGTGGTCTGTGAAGGTTTACATGTAAAGAAAATAAGAGAAGGGAATCCTTCTCTTATTGTGTGGTAAAATTATTTGCCGAAGTGTTTTGAAGCGTGGTGTAGGGTAGATTTGGTGGATTGCCAAATGGATTCAACCCCTTTTTTCATCTCGTCAAATTTTTCTTCGCCTGCATCAACAAGTTCCGCAAGTTTTATTTTACCTTCACTCATTTTTTCATCAAGTTGTTTGATCTGTTTGTGCATCTCTATTTGAATATCCGCACTTGCACCGGAGGCTTCTGCTTTAAATTTATCAATTTGAGCTTTTGAGGCGTCAAATTCTGCTTGAATTTTTTGTTCGTAAAGTTTTTTATCACTCATGAGGAATCCTTTTATAATGGGTTTAGAGAACACGTCTACCTTGAATAATTCGAACGAGCACTACGATCAGAGCTATGACCAAGAGAAGGTGTATAAACCCTCCCAAAGTATAGCTCGAAACCAGACCGAGTGCCCACATGATAATCAGTAAAAGAGCAACTGTATAAAGCATGTGAGTCTCCTTGTTTAATTTTTCAATGATGCGTCAATACTCATGGTATTGACAACACCGATAACACCGTCAACATCTTCGACAAGTTTGGTAACCAAGTCTACTTCAGCAGCATTTTGTGCTTTTCCACTTACCATGGCAACACCATCTTTGGTGGTGACACTGGTACGGATCGCACTCGTTGAGCTATGAAGCAACAAGGTCATTTTGACTTGAGCTGTGATGGAAGCGTCATCTATTTTTTCACCCATGGTTTCAGATTTTGAAAGTTTCATATTGTTTATGACACTTTTAACACCTTCCACTTTTTTGGCGTATTGGGTTGTCAGCTCTTTTTTAGCAGAACTTTCAGCCTCGCCTTTTAGGGTAACAACGCCATTTTTAACGCTAACTTCCGTTTTACTTGCACTTACATTGCTGTGAAACACAAGCGCTGTTTGTACTTTCATTCTGATCCATGTATCGGAGTTTTCAGGAAGACGATCTTCACGGATTACAATCTGATTGTCGACACTTTTAACACCAGTAATGGCTTCAGCAGTATTACCTGCCATTGGTTTATGCGCATCATCAAACACTTCGCCGGAGAGCGTAACCACACCCTCTTTTGAAGCAATTTTGATGTGCTCATCTTTTAAATAGGTCTTGAAAACAAAACTCTTTTTAAACGATGACTCAATTTGGTCATCCATATCAGACGCGTACGCTGAGATACTCGTTGAAAGAATAACCGCAACAATCGCTGCTGCTATAAATGAGTATTTCATTGTCGCTGGATGTTTATACACTGAGTGTCTCAATGTTTGATCTTTTCGTCTTTTTTTGGATCAACTTTAACGCCGTCTTTTGCTGGCTCAGTGACTTTAGCAGAATCTTTTTTAGGATCGACGCATGCAGCATCTTTTTTAGGATCGGTATGCGTATTGGTTTTATTTTTGTCGTTAAACATGATATGTCCTTATCTTTTGGTCGGTAGATATTGAAATACACACGTATTCAGTCGATAGTACGGGTATGTAATATGAAGCTATAAAAGTATTTTCATTGTTGAAAAGACTCTTGAACTCTTTCTTACATGTAAACATCTTACAGACCTTTGGTCATTTTTTGGTTATTATCAAACTCTTTACATGTAAAAGAGTTTTGATGGTTTACTCTTGCAGTCTTCGTTTGATCTCTTCGAGGGTTTTTTGGTATTCCACCGAAAAGACGCCACCAATATCAACGGCTTCGAGCGCATACTGTTTTGCTTCACGCAATTTGTTTTCTCGCATTAACGATTGCGCAAGGTTATTTAAAAGCACAGGATCATGTGGTTTAAGCGCAAGAGCGCGTTTATACTCTGCCGTGGCATTAAGATAATCTTGCATCTCCATATACATATTTGCCAACATCACCGAGCCCAAAGTTGAGCTAGGATAGGTTGCCACGTAGTTAATGGCGGAGAGTTTCGCTTGCTCTTTGTAGCCAACATCGTACATGTCGGTAATGGCACGTATCATGGCTGGCTCATTGGAGGCAATAGGTAACAGTGGCGGTTTCAGTGCCACAATCGCCCAACTTCCACCGCGTTGTGAGAACATTTCAAAGTCATCAAAACTCATCCATGTTTGATCTCCCTTAGGTGCGGAGAGAAATACTTTTTTGTCTGCTTTATCAAAACCTGTGACCACCGCGTAGTGCCATGCAGGAAGCGGCGTAAGGCCTAGATTGAACAGAACCAGTACGGGTGTATTGTTAGAAACTTCACTTAAAATGGGTGCGAGCCCAGGATTGAGTGCATAAGGAATGAGTCCGTAGCGTCTAGCAGTCGCTTTCATCTCCATTTGCAAGGAGCCTAAAAGCTCTGGCGTAAAAGTCGTTCCGACAACATCGCCATAGACAAACTCAACATTTTGATGCGTTAGCAGGGTTGCTAAAGATGCAGGACCACAAAAGTAAGCCTCTTGCGGGTAGATGGTTAATGAAAGCTTTTTAGACTCGACAATCGATTTATCCGCAGATAAATAGTCATAATTCTTAGAGACACACCCCGTAAAAAGCAAAAGGGTTGCGCAGAGAAGTAAGCGTTTCATTGCACACTTTTCGTAAAGTTAAACACTTTGGTAAAGCCTAAAATATCGGTAATTAAAAGAACGATAAAGATGAAAACCAAAACACCCAAGATGGCTCCACCTGCACTACCACCCGCAGGCATTGATTCTATTTGTTCGTTGATTTGCGCGATTTCTTCATCGGTTAACGAAGCGATTCTATTTTGAATATTTTCGCTGCTAACACCGAGTTCCGCAAGTTTAGCTTGCACCTCTTGTTTTGCTAAAAAACCATCAATACTAGCACTTGAGTGAGACTCCTGCAACACATCTTGTGCGCTGATAACGCCTGCAAACATCGTGGTACTAAAGAGAGAAAGGGAGAGACTAAAGGCAAGAATCAGTTTTGCAATGTTCATAATGAACTCCTTACATGTAAAGGGATCGATAAGCTTATGACAAGCACAGAAATAACGGTTCGGATTTAAGGTTTGAGCCTTAAACCCGTTTCTTCACACACGATTTATTGTAAATCTTCAAGGTTATTTTTCAGTTATTTTCGTTTGATGTGTCTGGGTAGGGCTTAGAGGTACCCATGCGAGAAAAGAGTCAATACTTTGCTATAGTGAAGTAAATACTAATCCACCACTGTAAAGGATGCACAATGTTAGATCTCGGTGTTATGTCCTGCTGCAATCGTTACACGGTTTTATGCGTCGATGACGAAGAGGAGTTTTTAGCGTATCTCTCTTCCATTCTTGAACGTTATTTTTTAAAGGTCTACTCTGTAGCTTCCGTCAACGAGGCTTATCAAATTATAGAAGAGCAGACGATAGATCTTATTATCACCGATTTGTATATGCCAAAGACCAATGGCATTGATTTTATTAAAAAGATTCGAAGTGAGCGCTCTGCTATCGCAGCTATTTTTTTAACGGCGTGCTTTGAAAAAGATTATTTGCATGCGGCGATTCCTTTGGAGCTCGATGCCTATCTTGTCAAACCTGTCTCGCTCGAAAAGCTTTTTGAAACATTGCAGCGTACCATCGAGCACATTGAAAAACGTTCCTCAAAAACGTACACGATCAAAGGCGGTATTTCGTTTGATTTGTGCGATCAGGTGGCGTATGAAACGGCGAGTCGTAAGCTGATCGATGTGACTCAAAAAGAGCTTGCACTGCTCAGTCTGCTTCTTAAAAACCAGCATACGATTTTAAGCAAAAGTGTCATTGAGAGCTATTTGTGGGAATTTGAATCCGCTGCGGATAGTTCCGTGAAGACATTAATCAACAAACTCAGAAAGAAGATCGGCAGTGACGCTATTATCACGCACAGCACGATTGGATATTCTATCGCTCTTGAGGAGCTTACAGTATGAAAATATACACCTATCGTTTTGTCTCACACGAAGATTTTGCCCTGTTTATCGCCCTTAAAGAGCTCAATCTTGCCCCCAATATTTTTGTGATGTGCTACTCTGGCATCGACGATCAAGCGATCAACCAAGAGATACTTTCTAGCATCAAAACGCTTCTGCCCCAAGCGTCCATCATGGGTTCCACCACCGATGGGGAGATCTTTGAAACCGAGGTGATGGTGCACTCCTTTGTCCTCTCCCTCACGACGTTTGAGAGCACAAACTTGCAGATTGAGCTTTTCCCGTGCGATCAAGACTCTTTCAGATCAGGGCAGATGATCGCCAATGAAGGGGTGAAATTAGGGGCGAAAGTGGCGATTATCGTCGCGGATGGCATTGTCACCAATGGTGATTATTTGATGGATGGTGTGAACTCCATTGCCCCTTCTTTAGTCGTCGCAGGAGGACTTGCGGGAGATAACGGACGGTATGAAGAGAGTTTCATCTTTTGCGACACACAGATTCATTCCAAATCCATCGTGGTGGGCTATCTCATCAGCGACACGCTTGAAGTCTATCACACCAAAAGCTTTAACTGGGCACCCATGGGACCCAAATTTAAGGTCACGCGCGCCGATAAAAATTGTATCTACACGGTCGATGACATCTCGGTATTGGAGCTTTACCGCAAGTATTTAGGCTCCGCATTAGCGCAAAAACTTCCTCTTGGCGGCATCGAATTTCCGTTTGTTTTTTACAAAGAGGGACATCTGATCGGGCGGGCACCTATTCGCCTCAACAATGATGGTTCGGTCGTTTTTGCGGGCAATATCAATGAAGGCGAAATCATTCAGTTTGGCTTTGGCGACATCGATGCCATTTTATCGGACGCGAGAGAAATCATCTCCGATTTAGCCGAATTTGGACCTGAAAAAGTGATGATCTTTTCGTGTATGACACGCAAAAACTTTTTAGGGGAAGATGCACATAACGACTTTGAAGGACTCGCGTCCATAGCACCCACGACGGGATTTTTTACCTATGGAGAGTTCTTTCACGATTCCGATCACAAATGCAATTTTCTGCTCAATGAAACCATGACCGTCTTGGGACTTAAAGAAGCATCTGCAGTTTCCAAAGCCAATATGCAGCAGAAAAAAAACCTTCCTCACAAGAAGATTTCACGTCATCATCGCTACTCTGAGACGTTTGATGCACTTTTGCATATTGGCAGACAAACAGCCTTGGAGCTTGGAGCGCTGAATTCAACGCTCAACACCAAAGTCGAAGAGGCGGTCAAACGTTATCAGGCTTCGGAGGAGCTCATCATTATCCAAGCACGTTCTGCCATTATCGGTGAGATGCTCAGTATGATCGCTCATCAATGGCGCCAACCTCTCTCGATCATCGGGATGGTCATCAACAAAATACGCCTCTCTACCATGAGTAATCCAACCAAAGATGAAGCGCTTATAACCGACATCGACGTCGTGGATCGCAATGTAAGTTACCTCTCCAATACCATTGAAGATTTTAAAAACTTTTTTAAACCTGAGGTGAAAAAAGAGTGGCATACCGCTTCAAAGATTTGTGAGCAACTGCGCTCCCTTGCCGATCCGATTCTTAAAATGTATAAAATTGAGTTAGAGATCACTTTGAATGATGATAAACAGTTTTTTATCTATGGAAGTGAGCTGGTGCAAGTGTTGCTCTCCATCGTCTCAAACGCCAAAGATGCGATCTTTGAGCAACAAAAAGAGAATGGAAAAATCAGCATCGTTTGTGAATACAAACCGCTTAAATCCATCTACCGTTTCACGATTTCGGACAACGGTGGAAGCATCGCTGCAGATATGATTAAGGTGATGTTCGAGCCTTACGTCTCTAGCAAAGGCATTACAGGAACGGGACTGGGGCTTTATATGGCGAAGACGATCATTGAAAAGCATTTTAGAGGAACGATCAGCGGTAAAAATATTGAAGGTGGAGCGTGTATTATTATCGATTTTCCGATAACAACCAAAGAGCCTCTCCTCTTGCTTGAGCCTAAATTACTCGCATAAGAAGCTTTACATGTAAGAAAAAAGAAGAGAGGTTTTCTCTCTTCTTTTGTTTAGGTAAGCGCTTTAAATTTGATCGCAGTATCGGCAAATGCCACGATAATACTATCCCACATAATTTCAAAATTTTTCTTGGCAGATTCAAAACTGTGTCCAGTCATTTTGACCAATTCCGCCAGTTTGATTTTTCCCTCTTCCAGTTTACTTTCAAGCAATTTAACGTGTTTGTTTAATTCGAGTTGCAGATGCGTACGTGCCGCAAACGCTTGGGTACGAAACTGAATCATCCCCGTTTTCCACTCATTGAGTTGGGTCTGTTTTTTTTGTTGGTAAAGTTCTTTATCGTTCATAGGATTTCCTTTTGGGTCTATCGTTGGTTGGCAGATACATGTGAAGTGACACGAAGAGATTAAAATGCACAAACTAAAGAATGCTACTTATCACGTTCACTATACTCTTATTTGCACGATTGTGGTGTCTTTGGCAGTGCAAATGGGTAGATCGCTTCATTCGTTACCAAAGTACCCATTGTGAGGTTTAATCTTTTACATGTAAAAAAGACTTCTCATCGTTTAGACTTTAAATTCGTTGAGCTTCTCTTGGAGTGTCATGCCCCAATGATCAAGCACGGTTGTAATTTCCATAATCTCTTCACTCTTTTGATACGTTGCGTGAAAGATCGTCTCTATTTGAATGGATGCTTCTTTGATGTGCTCTGTCTCCTGTTTAAGATCGACAGATTTAGTCACAATGGCATTGGAAAGTGCTATGTTTTTATCGGCTACATTGACCAGTTGTTCGAGCACAACATTGGCATTGGTTGAGACATCTTGAAGGATGTTAATTTCACTCGCATTGTCTTTCATCTGCTGACTGATAGAGGTGATAGAGCTTACGATGGAGGTAATGGTGGCATTGATCTCTTCAAGGCTTTTTTGTGTCTTTTCTGCCAAAAGTCTGACTTCATCGGCAACGACGGCAAATCCACGACCGTGTTCACCTGCACGCGCTGCTTCAATGGCGGCATTGAGTGCCAATAAATTGGTCTGATCGGCGATATCGTCGATGACAGAGAGGATGTTTTTGGTCTCTTGGGTATCTTTACTGAGCGCATTGAGTTGGGTAACTAAAAGGTTCTCTTTTTGAACACTTTGCACTATTTTTTTGCCTAGATCAATGATGTTTTTTTGCGTATCACTGAGGTAATTGCCAATTTGTTGCATCTCTTCTTTACTCGCATGGGCATTGTGGCTGATGTCATCAAAAACGATTTGCATATTGTTAATATGCTTGGTGCTCTCATCGATGATGATCTTCTCTTTTTGGGTTTGTGCATGGAAAAATGAGACAATCTGCTGTAATTGTGCAGATATTTGGCTGTGGGTTGTTGCATGTGCTTGAAAGCCAAGAATGGCATGTCTAATTTTCTCTTTAAAAAAGACAACAGAGTCAAGCATTTTGGCAGATTCAGCATTGAATCTGGTGTTGATCTTGATCTCTTTGGTAAGATCCATTGAGGCCAACGCTTGGTTGATTTTAACGCTTAAATCCACGCCCCATTTTTTTTCATCAATATCATGCACAATGAGGATAACGGCTATGGCATACTGAACGATTGCTCCTAGTGTAATGGTTGTAAAAAAATAGGCATTGAGTGGAAGGATCAAAAACGCTGCAATGTGGATAACTCTCATTCTAAGAAACAGAGATTTCATTATTTTTCTCCTGTATAAAATAGAATTGGCATTCTACTTCATACAAAAAAATAAAGGATTGATCTGTATCAAAAAATAAGATAAAGTTACTCTCTTTTAGAAAATAACCTCAAAATCTTTACATGTAAAGCTTCTGATCTTCCAAAACACCCAGTTTCCGAGCGATCGCTACAGCGGCAGTTCTGCCATCTAACGCGGCATTGACAACCAAATTTGCGCCTCTCACTACATCGCCACCTGCGAAGATAAAAGGGTGGCTTGTCTCTTTATTCTCATCAACGATCAACGTGTTTGAGCGACCTACGGCGAGGTTGAGCTCATCGTAGAAACTAAAATGTTTTGCTTCAAAACCAAGGGCTAGGATGATGCTATCGGCTGGCAAGGTTTGAACACTGTGCGGTTTGGTTTGCAGGCGCTTGTTCTCATCGGTGTAGGTTTCCATGATTTCAAGTCCCACAACACGATGCTCATCGTCCACCAACGCTTTTTTAGGAAGGGCATTAAAGATAAACTGTACCCCTTCTTCTTTGGCGTTAATGACCTCGCCCCGACTTCCAGGCATACTCTCTTCGCCCCTGCGGTAGACACAGGTCACGCTTTTGGCTTTATGGCGAATAGCGGTACGAAGGGCGTCCATCGCGGAGTCTCCACCACCGATGACGACAACGTGTTTGTTGCGTAAAACTGATTTTTGGAGGGCATGATCGAAAATATTTTTTTGCGTTTGGGTGAGGAGCGTCATGACTTGATGCACACCATTTGCATCTTCATTTTCCATGTCGGCACTGCGACCTTTGGGCACACCAAGCCCCAAAAAGACGGCATCAAACTTCTCTTGAAGCTCGCTGAGGCTCACATCTTTTCCCACTTCGGTGCTCAGATGCACTTTCATGCCCGCCTCTTTCATCCACTCAAAACGTCGTAAGATGACACTTTTGGGCAGTTTAAAGTTGGGAATGCCGTACATCAAAAGTCCGCCGACACGGTTTTCTCGCTCATACAGCTCGACTTCGATGTTGGAGCGAAGCAAAAACGTCGCACAGCTCAGACTCGCAGGGCCACTGCCCACAACGGCGACTTTGAACTTTCGACCTTCCGCTTGTCCGTAATCGGGAATAGCGCCTTGTTCGTATGCTTTTTCATTTAAAAAGACTTCGACATTGCCGATGGAAACCGCGTGGTATTCTGTTTTTTCGAGTGTGCATGAACTTTCACAGAGCCCTTTTTTGGGGCAGACGCGACCCAGAATTTCAGGAAAAGGTGAGCGTGCATTGGAGAGTTCAAACGCGCTTAAATAGTCATGCTCATAGGTTTTTTTAAGCCATCTTGGAATGTTGTTATTGAGCGGACAGCCTGTGCGACAAAACGTAAACTCACTCTCAAGTCCGCGCAAAAGATCAATCGGGCATTGCAGACAACGGCTCGCTTGCGCGTTTGCTTCGCTCTCTTCAAAGTTATGATAGATAGGGTAATAATCCTCAACGCGTTCCTCTGCTGGGCGCTTTCTTGGATAGGCTTTTGCGATTGTTTTATATTCTCTCATGCTATTCCTCTATGATCTCTATACTTTTTACATGTAACTCTTGCCCGCCTATCATGGAAACGTCCTCACTGTGACATTTGGGACAGATAAAATGGTTTTCGCTCACGACACTTTGTTCATGACATGAGGTACACAACAGCACCACTTCGCACAGCTCAACAACGAGCGTCGCATTGTGACAAATGGTCTCTTCTTTAAAGGTATCAAAACACTGTTCCAAAAAATGAACCTCAATGCCGCTAAGTCTTCCCACACGAATTTCAAGACGCTTAATCGCCTTAGCATGGTGCTTTTTCGCCTCTTTTTCACACAAATCAATGAGTGAAGCGACGATGGAATACTCGTGCATAACCCTTAGCCTTTGGCTGCCATAAGCGTTTCAAACGTATCGTAATCGACCAGACGAATCGCATCGGTGGTGCAGACACGCACGCACGAAGGCCCTTGCGGATGGCTAAAGCAGAGATTGCATTTCACCGCAACGCGTCGGTCTTCTTTTTGAATCATGATAATCGCGCCATACGGGCAGACGAGTGAACAGCATCCGCACCCGACACACGCTTCTTCATGCAGTTTGATAAACCCATCCATCCGCTCAATGACGCCATGCGGACAGATAATCGCACAGGGTGCATCTTCGCAGTGCATACACTGAAGTGGTGCCGTTTTGGTTTCCACTTTTACCACACGATTCCGCGAAATCAGCGGCACTTTGGTGGTGTAGGCTTCCTCAAAGGCAATGCCTTGGTAACTGGCGGCACATGCCAACTCACAACTCAAACACCCCACACATTTGGTGCTATCGGCTAAAATAAATCGATGTCTCATCTTAACGCTCGGTACAAGAGATACAAGGATCGATGCTGTTGAAAATCAGTGCAACATCGTCAATGCTATTGTTTGGCATCATCACTTTAAGCGCTTCCCAGTTCATATAGGTCGGCACGCGCCACTTCATCCGCTCAGGCTTTTGACTGCCATTGGTTTTAAGGTAATACACCAGCTCACCACGCGGCGCTTCGGTGCGAGAGATGGCTTCACCTTCTGGAATGAGTGTGCGTGTTGGAAGTACAATATCGCCTTTTGGAAGGGCGTCCAGTGCTTGATGGAGCAGTTTCATGGACTCTAAAATTTCATACAGTCTCACTTTGGCGCGTGAGAGTACATCGCCATCTTTTTGAAGCACGACATCAAAAGAGAGTTTGTCATACGCGGCATACGGAGAGCGTTTTCGCACATCATTGTTCACACCACTCGCACGTGCTACAGGACCTACAACGCCAAGTCTGAGTGCGTCTTCATAGCCCAAAACACCCACACCAGAGAGTCTGGAAATGAGCGTGGCATCGGTTTCAAACAGAGCGATAAATGCTTCGATCTTGCTTCTGTTTTGATCCAGTGTCGTTTTGATGGAAGCGATCAGTTTGGCATCCAGATCAAATTTTACGCCACCAATCGTGTTGGCGCTTAAGTCCATGCGATTGCCCCAAATGGACTCTTTCAGGTCTTGGAAATCTTCACGTGTCTCTAAAAACTGTGTCATCAACGCTTTGTTGTGAATGAGATGGCTGAGCATACCAAGGTTAAAAAGATGGCTTGCGATGCGCTTGATCTCATCGGCAACAACACGAAGGTAAAGAGCTCGTTCAGGAAGGCTGAGTCCTGCGATCTTCTCCACCGCCATGCAGTAGGTAAACGGGTGGTTGTTTGAGCAGAGTGCGCAGACTTTTTCGGTGATGATGAGATTTTGCAAAAAATTTCGTTGAAGCACGATAGACTCGATGCCACGGTGAACAAATCCGTTGATCATGTCAACCGTTTTGATCGTTTTACCATCACGATTGGGTTCGATTTTAAAATAAACGGGCTCTTCAAGTGCCACATCAAACGGTCCTAAAATGACTTTGGTGTTATCCATGAAGGACTCCTTCTTCTGCTTTGACGCGGTTCCACAGTGCTTGGCTGACTTTGCCACTCATGGCTGAGGAAAGCGAATAGTACTCTTTAAGAACATTCTCTTTAATCGCTTCATCAAGAAAAAGGCGTTTGGGATTGGGGTGATTGAGGATAGCAATACCATAAATTTCAGAAAGTTCCCTCTCCGTCCAGTCCGCACTTTTAAACAGTGGTGTGATGGAGGGAACACTTTTGTCGGTGATGTGCAGTTTGACATTGATCATAATGCCATCAAGGTCGAAGTGATAGACCAGTTCATGTGCATCTTCCTTTTGATGCGCGGTGATCATACAGACCCGAGCATTCATGGTTTGAAGGATTTCGGCAAGGCTTAAAAGTAGGGCTTTATCGTCTATTTCGCACCAAAGGCTATCACCTTTCTTATCAAAATGGCACCCCAATTTTAAGGCACCAAGAACGTCATTGAGTTTTACATGTAAAGATTTCATTTAGAGGACTCTTTGTTTGAAAGTATGTTCACGCCTGCATTTTGGGCAGAGTTTAAACAGAGCGGTAATAGGGTTACTCACGTTTTTAAACCCACGTTTAAGCATCGTTAGAGGAACATTTATCATCGGTTCATGACAGTTGGGACACTGCGTATACTCAACCATATTGGCAGTAATGGAAGTGTACTTTTCACTTTGCGGTGTCGCTTCCGCCAGCGTGTTACTTAGCGTGATAGCACCCGTTGGGCAGAAGTAAGTACAGTTGCCGCACACGGTACAGGTGTTATGCCAGATGATGAAGTCGTAGCGTTGGGGCTCAACACACGAGATGTTGATCGCTCCTGCAGGGCAGACAAATACACAGGTTTGGCACAGAACACACTGCTCTTTATCGAACGTGATTTTTCCTTTGTAGGCATTCATGCACTCACCTTCTCTTTCCAAAGCGCACAGGCTTTAATGAGTCCATCGACGATGCTCTGCGGTGAGGGCGGACAGCCAGCGATGTTGACATCGACATTCACAAAGCGATCCAGTGGTCCTTCAATGGAGTAGCTATCACGAAATACGCCACCCGTGATCGGGCAAATTCCCATGGCAACGACCACTTTTTCATCGGGCAATCGTTTGAGCGTGGCTTCTAAAAAAGGTTTAGAACGCGTGGTGATGGAACCCGTGACGATGACAATATTTGCCTCTTCAGGAGTGTTGGTGTAGGTGCAATGAAGCGTGTCAAAGCCAAATTTGGGAACAAGGATGCTTGCCAAAAGCTCGACATCACAGCCATTACAGGAACCTGCGTTGATACGATAAACGTTAATATTATTATCTATCATAAAGAGTCTCTTTAGTTTATAGATTCTTATTAATATTAATTCAATCAGTAAAGATTGTTTTAAAGTTGGTATTGTAACACAATAAACAAAAGATTTGGTCACACAAAAGAAACTTTTTTGAATCTTTACATGTAAAACGGTAAAATAATATATTTACATGTAAAGGATAGAAATGCCAACACGAGAAGAGGCGTTTGCCTTGTTGAAAGCCTATAATGGCGCGGCACTTACAACCCATGGATTAGCCGTTGAGGGAACGATGCGTTATTTTGCACGAAAAGCAGGCGAAGATGAGGAAAAATGGGGAATTGTCGGACTTTTGCACGATCTGGACTATGAAAAATACCCAGAGCTTCACTGCACAAAAACCGCAGAAATTATGCGTGAAAAGGGCTATAGTGAGGAGATTATACGCGCTATCGTCTCTCATGGCTGGGGCATTTGCTCCGATGTCGAACCTCTCAGTCCAATGGAGAAAACCCTTTATGCTGTGGATGAACTTACTGGGCTTATCACCGCGTGTGCGCTGGTCAGACCAAGCAAATCGGTGATGGATTTGGAGCTCTCATCGGCGAAAAAGAAGTTTAAAGACAAAGGTTTTGCCGCAGGGGCAAGCAGGGAAGTCATTTCAAAAGGGGCGGATATGCTGGGTGTGAGTTTGGATGAGCTCATTACCGATGTGATTGCCGCAATGAGAGCGATTGCACCCTCATTGGGACTGGAGCTGAAAAACTAGCGACGTCTTTTAGGAGCGGCGGTGGCTTTTTTCGCAACAGGACGGTAATCGACAATGGTCGTTGTTCCTTTACCAGGATAACGTTTCATTTCAAAGTGTTCGCCAAGCTTCGCAAGGAGCGAGGTGATCTTGCTAGAGCCATAGGTACGCGGGTCAAAGTCGGGAGACTGGCGTTTGATGTACGCACCTGCGGCTGAAACACTTGCCCAACCCTCATCATCTTGGGTCTTTTCCCAGCCTACATGTAAAATTTTTGCAAGCTCTTTAAGCAGGTCATCATTGGAGACTTTGGAAGGTTTTTGCTCAGGCGTGCCTTCGAGTGTTTCGGTGTTGACACTGAGGTTTTCGGTGAAAATAAAGTCATCGCAGGCATTACGAAACGAAATCGGCGTTTTATGCTCGCCAAATCCAAAGACGTAAATCTCCGACTCTTTCAGACGTGAAGCAAGCTTGGTAAAGTCACTATCACTCGATACAAGTGCGAAGGCGTCGAATTTTTGCGTATAGAGTAGATCCATTGCATCGATAATCATCGAAGCATCGGTCGAATTTTTTCCCGTCGTGTACGCAAACTGCTGAATCGGCTGAACCGCTAGCTCATTGAGGCTCTCTTTCCAATTTTTAAGGTAACTGCTCGACCAGTCACCGTAAGCGCGTTTGACAATGATATGTCCGTGTGTTGAGAGTTCGGCTAAGATCAGTTCTAGTTTGCTTTGTTGCGCATTGTCCGCATCTATTAAGACAACGATTCGTTTCTCTTCATCGATATTTTTCATGCTCGTGCCTTTGTAAAGTGGTCTCATGAGAGCATTATAGCCTAGTTATGATGGCTTAACACCTTGTGCGCTCTTCCATAAGTAGCGTGAAAAAAGTGCGATGATGAAAAGAGCAATACATCCCTCAAACAGCAAAGTCTCCGCCGCGCCAAAATAGTGCGAAATCGTACCAATTAAGAGCGCGCCAATGGGTTGCGTGCCAAAAAAAGCCATCGCAAAATAGCTGATGACCCGTCCTCGCATTTCACTTGAAGAGGTGGTTTGAAGAAGCGTGTTGATGATAGTCGTTTGAAGCATCATACCAAATCCTGCAACCGTGCAAAAGAAAAACGCAAAAGTTAACGTGTGTGAAAGGGCAAAACAGACCAACCCAAAACCAAGAAGCACGGTGGCAAGAATCAGTAATTTTCTTAAGTTATTACTGGTTTTAAGCGACGCAAGCAAAAGCGCGCCACTGAGTGCGCCAATGCCTACAAAACTGTTCAAATACCCGTAAATCGTCGCATCTCCCGCCAACGTCTCTTTGGCAATGATCGGAAACAGCGTTGTGTATGGCAATACGAGCAGACTCATCAACGCAAGCAGTAAAACCAGCACACCAAGACTTGGGGTGGCTTTGAGGTAGCGCAGACCATCTTTAAGATCGCTCAAAACTTTTTGCGTGTGAGCTTGGGGGATATACGCAGGCAATTTTAACAGAAGCAACGAGGCGATCACGGCGACAAAACTGAACGCGTTGATCATAAAACAGATGCCCGCTCCAAAGCTTTCAAGGATAAGACCCGCAACAGCAGGCCCAATGAGACGCGCGAGATTGACCATGGAAGAGTTCAGCGCAATCGCATTGCCCACATCCTCTTTTTGGCTCACCATAACATGCATCAAAGACTGACGCGCAGGTACATCAAACGCATTGATGATACCTAATATGACGCTTAAAACAATCAGCTCCACGACCGAATAATCGGTAAAAAAAACGATCAATGTCATAATAATAGCTTGAATCATCGAAGCAATTTGGGTAAACAGAAGCACATTGAAACGATTGTACCGATCGGCGATGGCACCACCTAAAAGGGAGAATAAAAAAGAGGGAAACTGAGAGGCAAACACACTAAGCCCCAAGATAAAAGCAGAGTTCGTCTGCACATAAATCACCCAATAAACAGCCGTTCGCTGCATCCATGTGCCCATAAGCGAAACAGACTGCCCTGCAAAAAAGAGTCGATAATTAAGACTTCGAAAAGCCCTGAAGGTGTTGATGTTCATGGCGAAATTATAGCGGAGTTAAGGTTTGAAATGGTTTTACATGTAAAGAGTAAGAGAAGATTTAAGAGTAATTTTAAACAGAAAGAGATATGCTTTGTATATACAAATTTTAAAGGATTTTCTTGAAATTTGAATGGGATGAAGCAAAAAATAGCGTGCTAAAAAAGACGAGAAATGTCTGTTTTGAAGATGTTTTGGTGGCGATGAGCGAAGATAGACTCTTAGATGTGGTGCCTCATCACAATCAAGAACGCTATGCACATCAAAAACTTTTTATCGTCAAAATTCGTGCGTATGTCTATTATGTACCGTTTGTGGAAGATGATGAGAAAATATTTTTAAAAAACATCATTCCCTCTCGAAAATACCAAAAGTACTATACACAGGAGAAATCAAATGGATAAATTAACCAAAGAAGAGACCAAAATTGTAGAATATGTTGAGTCAGAAGCTGCTTCAAGTGTTGAGAATGTCAAAGATGAAATAGCGCGTTACAAAGCCATTGCTCTGAAGCAAACAACCAAGAAAAAAGCGATCAGCATTCGCCTTTTAGAAAGCGATATAGAAGCCTTAAAAGCCAAAGCCTTGGCACAAGGAATGCCATACCAAACGCTTTTAAGTTCCATCGCGCATCAATATGCTAGTGGAAAAATTGAGTTGAAGAGTTCTTGAAATTTAGAATTCTTCTTCTCTCATGTAACAGAAAGTAAACCCCGCATTCACTCCTTCTCATAATTTTCATAATCTCATACATTCGTCATTCGCCCAAGCTAAAATATTTCTATATTTACATTAAGTATAATAATTTATACTTGATTAAGTTTTATCTTTACATGTAAAGAAGATTAGCTCACATAAAAAGGAGACATACGTATGTTTGAAAATTTTAAAGCGAGGGCTGAAACATCGGGCAATACCGAAGTGAAGCGTTTTGCGACAACGAATGAGGCACTTGGTTTTATTGAATCGTTCCTCGAAACAGAGGAGGTTAAAGATGCGTCAGGCTCTTACGCTGTTTGGGCGGATAGTCCCATCTTGAAGCAATTTGACAACCAAGCGATGGCAGAGAAATTTCCAGGTCTTTATTTTCACGTGACACGGGATTTGGCAAAAGGTGCCAAAGTGGGGATAACCCAGTTAAAATGGGGTTTGGCAGAGACGGGCAGTATGGCACAAGACTCGACCGATGTGGAGCAACGCCTTGCTTCAGCACTTGCGTGGATACATGTAGCGATTCTTCCGACTTCAAAAATCATTGCAGATATTCCTGCATTGATGACCAAAATGCACCCCAAAAATGACAAATACATCACGCTTATCACAGGTGCGAGTAAAACAGCAGATATTGAACGCATGCTTGCCATTGGTGTGCATGGCCCTGAGCGATTGGTGATCGTGTGTGTCGATGATTTAGAGTTAGAAGGAGTAGAGTCATGAAACAAGATATGTCAGCATCCATCCACAAAGCCCTTGAAAATCAAAACCTCGCAGGTATTTTAGACCGATGGAATTATCCCGCAACGAGGGCAAAAGCGTTTGAAGGTGTCGATTTTGAGGCACTGCGTTCGAAAATTGCAGATATTAAAGGTGAAGCAGCCGGTCGTCTTGATGAATTAGCCGAAATGTTTAAGAAAAATGCAGAAGCCAATGGCATTAAAGTGTTTCGTGCTAGCAGTGCTGAAGCAGCAAGGCAATACATTGCCAATCTGTGCAAAGAAAAAGGTGTCAAAAAAATCGTCAAATCCAAATCGATGGCAACCGAAGAGATTCATCTCAACCATTTCCTTGATGAATTTGGCATTCAATCGGACGAAACCGATTTGGGTGAATGGATCTGCCAGCTTGCGCACCAAACGCCTTCCCACATGGTTATGCCAGCACTTCACTTAACCAAAGAGGAGATCTCAGATCTTTTTGCGGAAGAGACACAACAACCTTTAGATAACGACATTCAAAAGCTGGTTAAAGTGGCACGAACGGCGATTCGTGAGAAGTTTTTTGAAGCCGATATGGGCATTTCGGGTGCGAACATCGCCATCGCAGAGACAGGTTCCATCGTCATCTGTACCAACGAGGGCAATGCTCGTCTTGTCACAACGCTTCCAAAAGTGCATGTTGCCTTAGTCGGTCTTGAAAAACTCGTTCCTAACTACACCGATGCAGCGCCTATTTTGGCCGCACTTCCTAGAAATGCAACCAGTCAGCTTCTTACCAGTTACGCATCGTTTATCTCCGCTCCAACGCTCAATGATGATGGGACGATGAAAGAGGTGCATATCGTTTTAATGGACAATAATCGTATAAAGATGGCGGAAGACCCTAAATTTAAAGAAGCGCTTCAGTGCATTCGCTGTGCCGCCTGTTTGAATGTGTGCCCTGTGTATCGTCTGGTTACTGGACATGTCTTTGGTGACATCTACACAGGCGGTATTGGTACGATTTTAACGGCATGGTTTAATGAACTTAAATCCGCTGAAGATATTCAAGCGTTGTGTATCGGATGCGACAAATGTAAAGAGATTTGCGCCGCGAAAATTGACATCCCTGGACTCATTTTAGAAATTCGTCGTCGTGCTGCTACGAAAGAAGGTTTGCCATTTATCTATAAAAGTGCGCTTCAAGTCATCAACAACCGTAAGGTTTTCCACACGATGCTTCGTACCGCTTCTGTGCTTCAAAAGCCATTTGTCAAAGAAGGATTTATCAGACACTTGCCGATGTTCCTCTCTGGTCTTTCGGAGTATCGAAGTTTGCCATCCGTCGCACCTTCTCCGTTTAGGGATATTTTCAAAACCATTAAACAACCCAAATGCACTGAAAAAGCGGCCTTTTATGCAGGATGCGCGCTTGATTTTGTCTATCCAGACGCAGGCGTGGCGATTGTTAAGATTTTAAATAAAGCGGGTATTGAAGTGCTCTTCCCTGAAGCGCAATCATGTTGTGGTATTCCACATTGGGGAAGTGGCTCGTTTGATATGGCTGCAGACGCTGCAGAGCGCAATATCTTGCCTCTTTTAGAGGGCAATCCTGAGTATGTTGTTGTCAGTTGTGCGAGTTGTACGACTGCTTTGAAAAAAGAGTGGGTAAAAATCCTTAAAGAACAACACAGAGAATCCCTCATCCCTCAAGCTAAAAAAGTGGCGGAAAAAACCTATATGTTCACTGAATTGGTCGATAAGCTGATTAAAGAAAAACGTTTGACACCAAAAGAAGGCATGAAACTTCATACGCTCACCTACCATGACTCGTGTCACGCTAAACGCCATGTGGGGATTTCAAAAGAGCCAAGAGATGCGCTTAGTGCTGCAGGCTATGAAATCAAAGAGATGAATGAGTGCGATACATGTTGTGGTATGGGCGGTTCTTACACCCTTAAACAACCTGAGATTTCGATGCAAATGCTCAAACGAAAGCTCGAAAATATCGAAGCAACGGGTGCAGAATTTGTCTCTGCTGAGTGTCCGGGCTGTTTGATTCAATTACGAGGCGGTTTGGATAAGTCAGGCTCCAAAGTCAAGGCGATTCACCCTGCGGAACTCATGGTCGATAAGTTCAAATAAACTGACATGTAAGGAGGTTTTCCTCCTTACATGTAAAGATTTTTATCTTGCGTGCTCTTCTTTGATCTCTTTTGCCGTTGCTTTACGAACCGCTAAAACGGTTGCCGTAAAAATGACATCAATGCCTGCAAGTGGGTGATTGCCATCTAAGGTAACATTGTCTTTGGTGATCTCTTTAATGGTATAGGAGATTTTTTGATCTTCGACCGCTTCGTCTTCATCTTCAATGACTTCGACAAATTGCTCGCCCACATAGATATTATCATCAAATTCACCACGCTCTTCGATGCTTACGAGTGAGTCATCGTATTCGCCAAAGGACTCTTTGGGTGTAAGTTGAACGGTGATGCTATCGCCTACGGTTTTACCCTCGAGCTCTTTTTCGATTTTGTCAAAGATGTCGTTATAACCACCATGAAGGTAAATGAGCGAATCAGCACCTGAATCCAGCAGGTTTTTAGCCGTATCGGTGATGGTGTATTCGAGGGTTACGACAGAATTTTTAGAGATGGTCATTGTGTTTCCTTGTATCTGTTTTTTGGATTTTATCCTCTTTTGGACAAATAATCCCTGAGTCGAGCTATGCCTTCACGCATATGTTCAATGCTTCTGGTGTAAGCAAAGCGGAGGTAATGCGCTGTGCCATTACTTCCAAAGTCGATGCCCGGTGTGGTTGCAACATGGATGTTTTCTAAAAGCTCTTTGGCAAAGGCAAAGCTGTCATTGGAGTACTGTGAGATATTTGCCCAGATGTAAAAAGCCCCCTCAGGTTTCGCATCGATCTCAAAAAGCTGTGAGAGTTCGGTGTACAAGTAGTCACGTCGAGCTTTGAATTCGGTTTTTATTTCAGCAAGGTAGGCTTCATCAAAGGCTTCAAGAGCTCCGTATTGGCTGAGTGTGGGTGCAGAGATAAAAAGATTTTGTGCGACGATTTCGGCATGGCGTACTTTTTCTTTGGGAACGATGACCCAACCTAAGCGCTGACCGGGCATACAGTAGTATTTTGAAAAACCATTAATCACCAAGACGTTTTTGCCAAATTCAAGCGCACTGTGGGCGTTTTCTTCATAGGTTAAACCGTGGTAAAGTTCATCGGAGATGAACGCAATATTTTGCTTTTCACAGTACTCGACGAGTGCTTGGAGATTCTCTTTAGCGTAGATATTTCCCGTAGGATTGGCAGGGGAAGAGATTTGAAGTGCATCTAACTGATGTGGCTTTAAATCCTTTACATGTAATTCAAAATCATCCTCTTTGCCGATGGGCATAAACAGAGATTTGATGTCAAGAAGATGCGCAAAATTTTTGTAACACGGGTAAGAGGGATCGCTCAGTCCTAGCGTTGCGCCACCTTTGAGGGTAAGGGCATACGCAATCAAAAAAGCACCGCTGGTTCCTGGTGTTAAAAAGATTTGGTCGATGTCAATTCTCACATTGTAGGTTGTAGCGTAATGCTGTGCAATTTTTTCACGTAAAGCAATTAAGCCGTGGCTTTGCGTGTAGGAAAATCGGTTTTCATCAATGCTTACATGTAACGCTTTTTTCACTTTGGGAGAGGGTGGAAGATCAGGTTGTCCGATCTCAAAATGGATACTGTCTTCAAACTTTTCAGCCTCTTTGACGATGTCCATAACAATAAAAGAACTCATTTCTTTGCAACGCATACAATTACCTTTGAGTTTTAAAGTGGATAGTATAGCTCATTTGAAAGCAGAAGGAAGCAATGGCTTCCCTTAAGCTATGGTTTGGAGAAACTGAACTTTGAGTTCTTCATAAGGCAGATAACGACCAATCACCACGAGTAACGATTTGCGTTCATCCTCAAAGGGTGAGCCAAAATCAAATCCTACGACTTTGTGTACCCCTTGAACGATCAAGCGACGCTCATCGCTTTCCACGGCAAGGACACCTTTGTAGCGCAGCATATCGTTGCCATACTCCTCAACAAGTGTCTCCATAAATGCACCAATCTTTTTGATGTCAAGCTCACCCGCTTCAAAGACATACGATGTGATGTCATCGCTCCATGATTGGGTCTGTTTTTGCGCACTAAAGCTCTTAAACTGGATGTTTTTTGCATCTTTGGCTTGGTAAAAGCCTTGGTTTACATGTAAAGAATCACTGAGATCAAACGCGCCAATGCCGATCCAAATCTCTTTAGGAAGTTCACCTTGATATGCTTCAAAAATCTCTGCTTTGGCGTTAATCGCATGGATGCGCGAAAGCACCATCTCTTTGTGTGCTTCATCAACACTATCGGCTTTCGTTAAAATGATGCGATCAGCAAAACCAATTTGCGAGGCAGCCACTCGGTGTTCATCGAGTTGTTTAAGAATGTGAATGGCATCTACAAGTGTAATCACCGCATCTAGCATGATGCGCTCACGAATAATTTCATCAACAAAAAAGGCTTGAACAATCGGTGCAGGATCTGCCAGCCCCGTTGTTTCTAAAAGCAGGCGATCGGCCCTAAACGCACCTGAGTCAATTTTGGCAAGCAATTCGTGAAGTGCTTGGGTTAATTCTCCTCTAATGCTACAGCAAACACAGCCATTGCTAAGCTCGACGATTTCGACATCTTCGGTACTTTTTAAAAGAGCACCATCGATATTAACGGCGCCAAATTCATTTTCAATAATCGCAATGCGTTCACCGTGATTGTGTTCTAAAAGATAGTTGATCAGCGTGGTTTTGCCCGATCCTAAAAAACCGGTTAAAAGCGTAACGGGAAGCGGCGTGTGGCTTAGTGTCTCATCAGCAACAGCGGGAGCTGCCATTTTTGCCTCCATAGCGTGCTTCAACACGGTCTCTGTAAAACTCTTCGTATGTCATGGGCGTTTGTTCCGGATGGGTGAGGCGCATGTGTTGAACATACGTGTCATAATCAGGCACACCCACCATCAAACGTGCGGCTTGCCCCAAATATTTCCCCGCTTTCGCAAGATTTTCAAACATTGTTTTCCTTTAAATGGTGAAGAGGTGTTGCCACCTCTTCATGTTTACACCTTAGTGTGCAGTTCCGCGAATGATCGCTTCTGCATTGGCAGGCATTGGAGCATAAGGGACTTCAACGGCAGTTGGTTGATCTGATTTGAGTGCTTTAAGGCATGCTTGAACCGTAAAGCCAATCATTGCAACAACGACGATCATAAATCCAACAATTAAAAAACCATCGAGTTGGTTATTGAAAATAACGCGCTCAACCGCTTCTTGAGATTTGAAAACCGCATTAGGTTTAAAATTACCGCTTGCAAGCAGTGTTTGGAGTTGGTTTGCTTTTGCAAAGAAGCTGATCGCTGGATC
Source organism: Sulfurospirillum halorespirans DSM 13726 (assembly GCF_001723605.1). Classification (NCBI taxonomy): domain Bacteria; kingdom Pseudomonadati; phylum Campylobacterota; class Epsilonproteobacteria; order Campylobacterales; family Sulfurospirillaceae; genus Sulfurospirillum; species Sulfurospirillum halorespirans. The sequence continues at coordinate 1,325,105 of NZ_CP017111.1, forward strand.
AGAACTAAACGCTTTAAGCCAACCTGCGCTCATCGTACAAATAACAAGCCATGTCGCTGGAACGATGGAAACCCACGCAACCGCTTGTTGTTTCATTTTGAAAAGTACCACAGTACATAGCATGAGAGCAATCGCCGCTAGCATTTGGTTCGTAATACCAAAGAGTGGCCATAACGTATTGATACCGCCCAATGGATCGACAACGCCGACATAGAGGAAGTAACCCCATGATGCAACCACGAGTGCCGTAGCCAGTAAGTTGGCAAACAATGAGTTAGTACGTTTAAGATTTGGATTGATGAGTCCTAGTAAATCTTGCAACATAAAGCGAGCGGCACGTGTACCTGCATCAACGGCTGTCAAGATAAAGAGCGCTTCAAACAAAATCGCGAAGTGATACCAAAAAGACATAGACCCAAGTCCGCCAAGTGCGCTATGGATGATGTGTGCCATACCCACAGCAAGGGTTGGTGCACCACCTGCACGGGAGATAATGCTTTTTTCACCCACATCGGCTGCAATTTGAGTCAGAATATCCGGTGTCACCACAAATCCCCAGCTACTGACCGTTGCAGAAGCAGCAGCAGCGATGTCGGCTAAACCTGTTGGGTTTAGTGCACCCATAGGAGAGTTCATTGCAAAGTAAACACCCGGATCAATGATAGACGCAGAAATCAGTGCCATCATCGCAACGAATGATTCCATCAACATACCACCATACCCAATCATACGTGCTTGGGTTTCATTGGCAAGCATCTTAGGTGTGGTACCTGAAGAGATGAGGGCGTGGAAACCAGAAACGGCGCCGCACGCAATGGTAATAAACAAGAATGGGAAGAGTGTTCCTGCCCAAACAGGTCCATGACTGTCAAAAGCGTATTTGGTAACCGCAGGCATTTGCATATGAGGCATCATCACGACAATACCAATAGCAAGACCTACAATAGCGCCAATTTTGAGAAACGTGGAGAGGTAATCACGAGGTGCCAAAAGTAACCATACGGGAAGTACAGATGCTACGAAACCGTAGATGACCAATGCCCATGTAAGTGCAACACCATCAAGATCAAAGTAAGGTGCCCATGTTGGACTCACCGCGACTTGACCTCCTAAGATAATGCCAAAAATAAGCCCAGCAATACCAAAAACAGATGCTTCAAGAATACGACCAGGGCGAATAAAGCGGAGGTAAATTCCCATAATGAATGCAAGTGGAATGGTAAAGCCAACCGTAAACGTTCCCCACGGACTGTGCGTAAGGGCTTTAACAACAACCATAGCAAGAACCGCTAGGATAATGATCATGATCATAAAGCACGCAATGAGTGCAATAACACCAGGAATCGTTCCCATTTCTGTTTTAACAAGATCACCAAGTGATCTACCATCGCGTCTGGTGGAGACAAAAAGAACCATATAATCTTGCACCGCACCGGCGATAACAACACCGATTAAGATCCAAAGCATACTTGGCAAATAACCCATTTGCGCGGCTAAAACAGGACCAACAAGCGGACCTGCTCCTGCGATGGCGGCAAAGTGGTGCCCAAAGAGAATGACTTTGTTGGTTGGGACGTAATCAAGTCCATCATTATGACGAAACGCGGGTGTCATACGTGTGGCATCCACCTTTAGAACCTTATCTGCAATGTAAAGGCTGTAAAAACGGTATCCAATCAAATAGACACATACAGACGCGGTTAATACCCACATAGCATTAATCGATTCACCTCTGTTCAACGCAATGTAACCAAATGCAAAAGCACCTAAAATGGCTACAAATAACCAAGCAATCTTTGAAGATGCGCTGGTATTGCTTCCTGACATAACTTACCTCCGTATAAAATGTGAAACACTAACGTAGAGAACTTTACCATGGAGAAATCGCACAGAACACGAAAATCCCTTAGATGCGTAAAAGCTATCATATATTCTTTTAGTTTTGGATTAAGATTTTTTCATTTTCCAGGGTAAAATAATGGCACCTTAAAGCATGCTTTTTGAATATTTTTTGCTATTATAGCCCTGTAATAGGTGGTTTTTGATAATGAATAACAGACAAAAGCGACGTATCGTGTTCAAAATTACATGTAAAAGTCATGTAATCTTTGAGTATTTTTTTAAGAAAAGTATGTAGTTTTGTAGCACCACGTTCAAAACTCTTTCCAATCGTTGCAGGCGCTATACGGAACGTTTCTTGTATATGAAAGAATGGGTTACACTAAAGTTCATTTTTAAAGAGAGAAAGAATGTGTTTGACATATGCGACAGCAGAAGCGACTTATAATTTTGCTAAACGTTTTGCGCACTATAAAGATTTTTATGCCAGACACAATGGGCTTATCTTTTCAAAGCTTGGGTTCGGAACCTTTAAAAAAGAGCCGTATAAAGAAGAAAATTACATATTTGATTACAAAGAGGCGCTCAAAACGGCCATTAAAAGTGGCGTGAATGTGATCGACACCGCCATCAACTACCGCTATCAACAAAGCGAACGTGAAATCGGGGAAGTGCTTGAAGAACTCTTTGCACGTGATGAAGTCAAACGTGAAGAGCTCATTATCTGTTCTAAAGGGGGCTTTGTTCCGCTTGATTTTCCGTTTCCTGCAAATCCTTATGAGTGGATTAGTGAGCATATTATTCAAAAGGGTTTAGCGACAACGCAAGACATCGAGCTGGATCAGCACTGTATGACACCCGCTTTTTTAAAAGACTCTCTGGATCGCTCACTGTCTAATTTACATGTAGAGTGTTTGGACATCTATTTTTTGCACAATCCTGAAACGCAACTCACACGCATCGGCTATAACCATTTTTTGAAAAAGCTCGAAGAGATTTTTGCTAGTTTTGAAGAGCATGTGCGTGAGGGAAAGATCAAATCGTATGGCATTGCTGTGTGGAACGCTTTTACCTACGAAGAGGGCAATAGCGAGTACATTAACCTCGAAGATGTCTATGATGTCGCTTGCCTCGTGGGCGGATCTAATCATCATTTTAAGTACATCCAACTGCCTTTTAATATCGCTAAAACCAATGCCTACAGTGTGCCAAACCAAAAAATGCGCGATGGCAACTACTACACACCCTTGCAAGTGGCGCACAAACTGGGTCTTGGCGTCATGAGCAGCTCTTCGTTGTTACAGATGCACCTGTTTCAAAAACCGTTTAAGCCTGAAGTTGGGTATCTGCTCGATTCAAAAATGGAGCTTCAAAGCGATGTTCAACTCGCCCTTCAGTTTGTACGCTCGACCAGAGGCATCATCACGTCACTGTTTAGTTCAAGCAAAAGTGAACACGTGAGCAGTAATCTTAGTATTGCTTCTATTCCTGCGACTAACAGTGCTAAATACAACCTTCTTTTCAAAGTGGAGCGATAATATGACATACGACGTGCTCATCATAGGCTCAGGCATCGCAGGTCTGATGGCAGCGATTGAAGCCAAGAGTGAAACCAACAGCGTTGCGATTATTACCAAAAGCAATATCTTTAAATCCAATAGTTCGGTTGCGAGTGGTGGTATCAACGCTGTTTTAGATGAAAAAGATGAGGTCGAGATTCAAAAACACATCGATGATACGATGAAAAGCTCCAAAGATTTGGGCGATAAAAAAGCGATCAGCTACCTGTGCCATCAAGCGCCTTTGATTATGAAAAAATTGGTCGAATACGGTGTTGCGTTTGATCGCGATGTTAATGGGAAGATATTGCAACGCAGTTTTGGAGGCGGAAGTTCCAAACGCACCTGTTTTGTGGGCGATAGCACGGGCTCTGCGATCACACAAGCGCTGATTAAAAAAGCAAAACTGGTCGGCGTTGATTTTTTAGTCAACCACTTTGTGATGGACATTACCAAAATAGATGAGTACATCAGTGGCGTGGTGACGCTTAAAAAACTGGACTCTACGGTCGTTGTTTATCCCACTAAAGCAGTTGTCTTTGCAGGTGGCGGCTACGCAGGTATTTACAGAGGTTTTAGCACCAATGCCCAAGACTGTACGGGGGATCTTTTAAGTGTTGCCCTTCGTGCTGGCATGAGCCTTAAAGATATGGAGTTTGTGCAGTTTCACCCCACGGGATTTGCCAAGACCAGTTATTTGGTCTCCGAAGCGGCGCGGGGTGAGGGTGGATACCTTGTCAACGCGGATGGAGAGCGTTTTGTCAACGAGCTTGGCACGCGCGATGTCCTTGCACGCGCCATTTTTGAGCAGATGCGAAGTGGCAAAAAAGTCTACCTTGATATGCGTCATATCTCCAAAGAGATTTTAGAAACACGCGTTCCTTCTTTGTATAAAAATGCGTACAATCAAGTCGGCATTGACCTCTCCACGGAACTTTTAGAGATCAAACCTGTTGCACACTACAGCATGGGAGGCATCGCTTCTACGATGACTTCCAGTGAAGTTAAAGGTCTGTTTATCTGCGGTGAAAGTGCTGCCCTTGGGGTGCATGGCGCAAACCGATTGGGTGGAAATTCTCTCTTAGAAGGGGCTGTTTTTGGCGAACTTGCGGGTAAAAAAGCCAAAGAGTATGCGTTCAATAAAGAGTTCCTACCGATTGATTACAATGTGGTCATTAGAAATATGGATTTGGTGCAACGCATTTTTGATGGAGATTGCTCCAAAAACTTTAACGCGATGCGTATTTCTGTGGGTAAAATCATGTTTGATAAAGCAGGAATTTTTCGCAATGAAAGCTCTTTGCAAGAAGCATTTGACTATATGAAATACCTCCGCTTGGAGTCCAATACGCTTCACTGCATTGATAAAAGTAAGCACAATAACGTTGAGCTGATTTCGATTTTAGAACTGCGCAATGCGTTGGAACTGAGTGAAGCGATCATCCTCTCTGCGATGCAACGCGCAGAGAGTAGGGGGGCGCATTTTAGGGAGGATTTTGCCTTTACATGTAAAGAGGGAAATCGCCATGTTTTCATTAAAGAGCTCCAAAAAGGGTTCTTTAAAGTGCACTACGAAGAGGGCGGATTGACCAAATGGCTCAAAAAAATTTTAACATAAGGATTGTGTAATGGCTAAAGTAATGCTCAGAGAAGAAAATAACGAGATCTGCTTTTATATCGCAAAAAAAGATATGGAAGAGACGATCACCAAAATAGAGTTTGAGACCGAAGAGATGTGGGGTGGCGAAGTGGAGCTTAGTAACGGTGAAACATGGTGGATACAACCAGGTCCCAAGAAGCTTCCAAAAGAGGAAGTCTGTAAGAAATTGTCAGACTGATTTGGTTAAAATATAAACATAAAATATGAGCATTAACTGCTCATTTTCAACTATAATATTTTAAACAGATAAAGGAGTGCAAATGGTTGCATTTGATGCTAAGTGTGGGGATTGCCTCACCACCAGAGAACTAATGACACTCTATGAGACAGCAATGGTTGTCTCTAACTCACTTGATTTAGTTGCATCGCTTGAAAAAGCATTAATGATTTTAAAAAATAGATTGCATCTTGAAAAATGCGTAATTCACACGCTGGGTGAAGAAAATATTTTAACGATTTACGCCTGTATCGATTTTAGTAAGCACCAAAAAGAGCTTGCCACGTATAAATTGGGTGAGGGCGCGACTGGTTTTGCGGCTGAGAGTAAAGAGCCTGTTGTGATTGAAAATTTACACAACGATATGCTCTTTCTCAATAAATCAGGCAATCGTGACCAAAATGCGATCTCGTATATCGCCGTTCCGATGCTCGTTGATCAAGAAGTGATCGGTGTTTTAGGGGCGAATATTACCAAAACAACGGCGATTGACTTTGAAAGTACGATTCGTGTTTTGACCATTTTAAGCTCTATCTTTGCACAGTCTATTCGCTCACATGACATCAATCTCAAAGAAAAAGAGCGTTTAAAAGAGCTTAAACTCTACTACAAAATGGAGTGGGACTCCAAGGTACACAATTTTGGAGACATCATTGGTGAGAGTCCAAAGATGAAAATGGTCTACAACGTCGTGGAGCGCATTGCGGAGAGCAATGTCACCGTTTTGGTACGAGGTGAGACGGGGACGGGAAAAGAGCTCGTCGCTGCTGCGATTCACAAGCGTTCCAAACGTCGCGAAGAGCCTTTTGTGAAGCTAAACTGTGCCGCCATCACCGATACGCTCATTGAGAGTGAACTTTTTGGGCATGAAAAAGGGGCGTTTACCGATGCGAAAGAGGCACGCAAAGGTCGTTTTGAACTCGCTGATGGTGGAACACTCTTTTTGGATGAAATCGGCGATATTTCAGCCTCTGCGCAGGTGAAATTGCTTCGTGTTTTACAAGAGCGCGAGTTTGAGCGCGTCGGTGGAAGTAAGACCGTTAAAGTCAATGTCCGCCTTGTTGCGGCAACGAACCGAAACCTTGAAGAGATGGTCAAAAATGGTACCTTTAGGGAAGATCTTTACTATCGTTTGAATGTAATACCCATTGATTTGCCGCCGCTTCGTGAGCGTGGTGATGATATTGCGCTTTTGGTCAATTTCTTTTTGCAAAAATCGATGAGCAACCATAAAAAACGTATTGTCATTACCGATGAAGCGATGGAAATTCTGTGCCAATACACATGGCCTGGAAATGTGAGAGAGCTTGAAAATACGGTTGAACGTATTGTGTTAATGGGCAGTGAAGACGGCATTAGTGCCGATGAGATGCTGCTTATGCTTCCCGCTTTTAATCAAAAATTGATGTGTCAGAGAAGGATCATGAGTGAAGAAGAGTGATTTTGAAAAAGAGATTAAAGAGGGTCGTTTAGTTCCATTCCTCGGAATGGGTGTTTTTAAAGAGACGAAAACAGAGGAGGGTGGACAGATTCCCTTTGATAGTGACTCCATGATCTTAGCACTCAATGGCGGTCGTGCGATGTCGCCTCGTTTGATGTATGAGTATTCCAGAGCTGCTATGAGTTTGGAACAACGCAAAGGGAGAGCGTTTATCGAGCAGATGACGAACCATATTTTCACGGCAAAGCCTTACCCCATGCCAGAAGTGTATATGTGGCTTAAGACGTTAATGCCTCGCTATGTGGTTGATCTCAATTTGGATGATTCATTGTTGAAACTTTACGCGGATCAGGATCATTTTCTTATCACGGGTGTAAGCCGTATTATGGCAGGATATGATCGTTTTCTTGTTTACATGTACACCGTTTCGACGGGTGAATATCAGCGTGTGGAAAAAGAGCTTTTAAGTCCAATGTTGCCTATTCTTTTTAAACCACTCGGCTGTACGGTGCCTGAGAAAAGCTTTATCATCAGCGATGCCGATTTTGTCGATTGGTTGACCGAAGCGATGGGTGGGTATGCACTTCCTCCGTTTTTGAAGACGTTTAAAAATGACAAAAGTTATCTCTTCTTAGGGATTGATTTTGATCGCGATACGTATCGTATGGTGGCAAATGAAGTGACCTTAGGATTAAAAGATGGCTATTTGGTCAACGATAAAGAGAAGATCAGCAAAAAAGAGGAGAAGTTTTTGAGTGGTCATAAGATCGAAAAACTTGAAATGTCACTTGCAGATTTTTTAAAAGCTACCGAATAGATTTACCAAAAATAGATGAAGCTTTCCAATCAAATATTGGAAAGCTTCGCTAAAAACCTACTCTTCAACACTCACTTCAACAGGATCACTTTCCCAAACACCGTGTTTTGTACAGTAACTTTGTGCCACAAGGCTCAGCTTTTTACCCGTTGGAACGATGGTAAATGTGACCTCTGCCTGTCCTTTTTTATCTTGTCCACCCAGGGTTCCAGAGATAAAATCAGCGCGCGCTAAAAGTGCATCCCCCGTATAAAGCTGGATATTAGCGATGTAGTGGTCGAAATCATCAGGATGCGTATAAGCATTACCCACTTTTACAGTGACTTTAAACGGCGCATTTTGTTTTGCCGTAGCAGCACAGGTGATAAACGGAGAGTGTCTATCGATATAATCTTTCTTAGCTTCTCTCTCAACGGTGTCAATATCAACATAACGATTGATTTTTGGCATTTTAGAACTCCTTTTTCATATTTTGTGGTGAAATGATATTAAATTTCCACGCAAATATCTCTTAAGAAAGGGATAAAATAAGTCTGATTTAGATTGATTTAAGGAGCAAGCAGTGTTGCTCCTTTATTATGCGGTGATTAAATAAGCGTAATAGCGACTTTGTGTTGCTCAAGCCCAATGCTTTTTTTATTCGTCTCTACAAAAGCTAAGAGAAGCAGTTCGGCAAGGCTTAAGACACTGAGACCTATTTCACGTCCTGCGGTTTTCTCCAGCTCTTTTTGGTAAAAATCAAACAAGATAAAACTTCGTGCATCACTGGTCAGTACAAAATCTGCGGCATTATCGAACATATCAAGCATCGCTTTGGAGGCGAGTTTTTTGGCAAGAAGGGGTGAGGCACTGTAGACTTCAAAACCATCACTCTCATAGGTACTTTCGTGTTTGACCCTTTTAAGTTTGATGAGATCCAGCAGTTGTAACAGTAGCGCTTCTTTTCGGTATTTTTTAGCACGACATGCGTTTGAGCCTAAGAAAAGGGCTGCTTGAAAGTTTGTAAAGGGATTTTTCACCAAACTTGCTAGTTTTTCCACGCCGACTTCTTCAAGCAGCAGTTGTTCTAAAGAGAGAACATTCACTTCTAAATTGAGTGATACATTGTGTTTTTCCAAACGCTGTGCGATCTCAAATTTCAGATTAGCATCGTTTAAAAGTAGCTCTTTGGTGTGCGCATGACAAATGAAAGAGCTCTGCTCAATGCAGACAATATCGCGTTTTTCCGTAGCGGCAAGGGTAAGATTGTACGCATAATGCTCTAAAAATTTAAGACGATCCAGTCCCATAAATTCGCTTCCAAGATCATTTTTTGCCCCTTTGAGCGCGGGCGCATCGATGCCTAAGAGTTCGATCAGTTTTCGAGCAGCCGTGATCATTGGGGCTGTTTTTTCACGCTCGATGAGGGATTCAAAAAGAAAATAGTTTTTCATGGTTTCTCCTTACAAAAGATCGAGGTGGTGTGAAAATTTTTCCACAAGAGGGTTCAAAAAGGGTCGGTGTTTCATCACGTCATTTTTAAGCTCCGTGATCTTCTTCTCAACTTCCGCGCCACAAGGGTAAATTTTCGTGCACAATCTTACATGTAAAAAGATTCCGCTCTGATCGTTTGCAATCACTTCTAAAATCTCACGTTTGCGTTCTGGGTGTTTTTGAATCATATCGTACGCAAAGGCAAACAGGGCATCGCCTTGGTAATTTTCAAGTAAATCCAGCACGCTTGAAGCGTAGTAGTAGATGATGTAGTGCGCATAAAGGGGTCTGTCTTTACCATCCACAAACGCATCCAAAAGATCAAAACGTTGGTAAAAATCGTCCGTATTAATGATCATATCTTTGATGACACGCTTGGTCGAAAGAGGCTCTAGGGTGAGTGATTTTCCAAAGGAGTTGATAAGTCCGTCTATGGAGACATTGCTAAAAAGTGCTTTTCCGTTAATTTTCAAAGCAGCCAAGTCACCTTTTGGGTAGTCAAAACTGACATCTTCGGCTTTGATCTTTAAAAGAAGATCATTAAGCGTTAGACTTCGATCGATGGTTATAAAATGTTTTTTATAATAAGGCAAAAAATCCGTTTTAGCGTCAAATCGAAAGACGCTCAACTCAAGCTTACACTCCATAATTGAGGACTCCTTTTTAGGTATGAGAATCTATTTTAGCGCATCTTTACTTAAGCGTAACTCTCAATTTTAAAGTGATTTAACCCGCATTTTGCGCCCTAATGGCTTCTTAATGCACAACATCTTACAATAGGAAAGTTTAATAAGCGAGGCACCATGTCAAAAGAGGCATTTTTTATCTCAGAATTTTCCAGCAAACGCATTGGCGACGACGGTGCGGTTGTGGGGGATTTTGTCTATTCAAAAGATCTGTTTTGCGAAGGTATTCACTTTAAGCGTTCGTGGATGAGTTTAACGCAGATCGCGCAAAAAAGCATGCTGGTCAATATCTCCGATGCCATTGCGATGAATGCCAAACCCACGTTAGCACTAATTGGGGTTGTGATACCCAAATCGTTTTCGTACGAGCAGCTACGTGAATTGGGTGTGGGGTTTCAAAAAGTAGCACAAATCTACGGTGTTGAGATCATCGGTGGCGATACTACCGCGGGCGAAAAGTTGATGATCTCCATCACCATCATCGCCAAACGCCCTTCCAAAGTGCTCTACCGAAGTGGCGCGAAGCTAGGTGATTTGGTTGCGTATACAGGAACGCTTGGAAAGTCACACAAAGAGCTGACACGGCTGATGCGTGGTGGAACTGTTGGCAAAGATGCGCGGTTTATGAAACCTGATTTAAAAGCGCAGTTTATCTATAAGGCTACGAAGCATTTAAACGCAGGGATGGACATCTCCGATGGACTCTCCAAAGACCTCTCAAGACTGCTCAAAGCCAGTGGCAATTTGGGTTTACATGTAAAGCGTAAAATGCCCAAGAAAACGCTCTGCAGTGGCGAAGAGTACGAGATGCTATTCACCTTTGATTCCCGTAAAAAAAAGGCGATAGAGCGCATTGCTAAGCAGACACGCACAAAAATTACTATTATTGGCAAAGTAGCGCGTAAACGTTATGCTTGTCATTGTAAAGAACACCATTTTTAACCATTTTAAGGACATCTATGATTCGACAATTTTTTCTCACCCATTCGCCCATTAATGCGATGTTTACCAAAAATAGCAGTGACTTTGTGGTCAGTGAAATTCCTCTGTATCCTTTCAGTGGCGAGGGCGAGCATCTCGTTTTACATGTAAGAAAAAAAGATATGACAACATGGGATATGTTGCAGTATTTAAGCGAAGTCACAGGCTGCAAAGTACGTGATTTTGGGTATGCAGGGCTTAAAGACAAAGATGGCATGACGACACAGTACATTTCACTGCATAAAAATTTCGAGCCAAAACTTGCCAATTTTACGCACGATAAGATCAAAATACTCGATACGACCTACCATAACAACAAAATCCGCACAGGGCATCTTAAGGGCAATCGCTTTTTTGTCCGTCTTAAAAAAGTCAACCCAATTGATGCACGAAAACTTCAAGACGGGCTGAAAAAGATCAGCAAAGAGGGTTTCCCCAACTTCTTTGGGTACCAACGTTTTGGCATCGATGGCGATAACTATGTTAAAGGTAAGGCAATTTTAGAGGGGAAGCGCAAAGAGCACAATCATAAAATGAAAGAGTTTTTCATTAATGCTTATCAAAGTTATCTTTTTAACAACTGGCTTTCCAAGCGCATCGAAATCAGCCGTTTGATAGAAGAGTTTAACTTAGCGGATGCAACACGTGCAACGAATTTACCTAAAGAGATGGTCGATAGCCTTAAAAAACAGCCACAATTCTTCAAACTCCTTCACGGAGATGTTTTGCATCATTACCCTGCGGGAAAAGCATTTGTGTGCGAAAATGTGGAAGAAGAGTTACCGCGCTTTTTGGAGCATGGCATTACCATTGCAGGTTGGTTACTGGGTGGTAAAAACATCCGAGCAGAGTATGAAGCAGGTGTGATTGAACAACAGATTTTTGAAGAGTGTGAACCTTTCTTAGACAAACTCAATGGAAGCAGACGTTTTGCGTGGAGCTTTGCAGAAGATGTTGAGGGCGTTTATAAAGAGGAAGAGGCATGGTTTGAAATGCACTTTTCATTGCCTAAAGGCTCGTACGCGACGGTTATTATAGAAGAGCTAATAAAAGTTTCGCTATAATCGATCCTTCAAAAGGTACAGTAGGTGATTGCTTGAGAGTTTCTCTTAAGAGGAAAGTCCGGGCTGCATGTGAGACATGGTTCCGTCTAACGGACGGCTAGGGTAACCTAAGGGATTAGTGCAACAGAGAGTAAACTACCATTTTGTCACTCTTGCGAAAGCGCAAGCATAAGTAAGATGAATTGGTGACGAGCTTTGCTTGTCTCCAAGAAGACAGTTTAATGGAAAAGGTGAAACGGTGGGGTAAGAGCCCACCAGTGCTTTAAGTAATTAAGGCAGCTATGTAAACCCAACCTGCAGCAAGAAGGGATGGTTTTGGTCTCACACACGATAAACCCTTCGCTAGAGGTCTATCGTAAGATAGATCGTAGATAAATAATCACCCACGACAGAACCCGGCTTATCGCTGTACCTTTTGTCCACAAAGCCTAAAAAAAGGATGTTTTTGGAAAATCTTATCTTTTTAGCGCATGTTGTGCTTTTGATGGTTCTTTCTCCTATTCTTTCACGCCTTTTTCGCGTTCCTACTCCTGTTGTTGAAATTTTACTAGGTTCGCTTGCGGTTTGGGTGGGGCTTTTACATGTAGACAACGAAGTCTTTCGAAACCTCGCAAAAATAGGCTTTTTCTACCTTATGTTTCTAGCCGGTCTTGAGATCGACATTCAGCGTTTTTTACACTACCGCGACCGTTTTTTGAAAAAAGCTATTTTATATTTTATCTGCTTGTACAGTATCTCGTTCATTCTCTACATCATCTTTGGACTCTCTCCTGTGTATATTGTCGCGATTCCTATTGTCTCTTTAGGGATGATTATGGCGCTCATTAATCAGCATGGGCGTGAGCACAAGTGGTTAGAGCTTTCATTGATTATTGGTGTTATTGGGGAGCTTATTAGTATAGGGGCTCTCGTTATTTTTGATGGCGCGATTACGCATGGTTTGGGGTGGCAGTTTGCTAAAAGCATTGTTATGCTTATTGCGGTTCTTTTTTCGTCCTATTTTCTCTATCGCTTACTCAAAATCATCTTTTGGTGGTATCCGAATTTAAAACGCATTATTATGCCACATAACGATACAATGCATCAAAGTTTACGTTTTAGTATGGCACTCTTTTTTGTGCTGATTGCCACGATGCAATGGCTTGAAATCGACATGGTTTTGGGCGCTTTCATCGCCGGTATTTTTATCTCAAACTTTTTTGCGCATAAAAAAGAGCTTCCGCATCAGCTTTCGATGTTTGGGTTTGGCTTTTTAGTACCGCTCTTTTTTATCTTTGTTGGCACAACACTTGATCTTAACTTGATCTTTACAACACAAATTCTAATGCATGCACTGTGGATTGTCCTCGCGATGGTGGGGGCTCGCATGGCGAGTTCTTTTGCTGCGTACCATAGCTATCTAGGTTTTCGCGGAACAATTCTTTTCAGTCTGGGAGATTCGATGCCGTTGACCTTTTTGGTTGCTATTGCAACGATTGCAGTCAAAAATGGCGCTATTGGAGGCGAAGAGTATGCTTCATTCATCGTGGCGGCATTGATGGAAGGCATTGTGATTATGACATTGATTCAATTTTTGATGTTTCTTTTTAAACGTGCCGATGGGAAGAGTGAAGAAAAAATATAATTAAGGAGCAACGATGGATTTACATAAAAAGTTAAGCCTTTTCCATTATTTTCACATCATAGCCTTAATTCTTTTCGTGACATTTGCGAGTACCTTCTTTGCCCTGAGTTTCTACAACGCCAAAATAAAGTTTGAAAAAGAGTCACATCGGCTTCAAAAAGAGTATAGCGATTCTAAAAAAAAGATGCTAATCACCGAAGTGGATCGGTTTCTTGAACATATCGAAGAGAAGCGCCAAGAAGCCTATGCGCAGACACAACAATTGGTAAAAACACGCGTTTACGAAGCCTATGAAATAGCCACTAAACTCTACCAGACCTATCATAAAACACACAGTGATGCTCAAATTGCGACGATGATCGTTGATACATTGCGATTATTGCGCTATGAAAACAATAAAGGCTACTACTTTATCACGCACCTTGATGGTACCGAGATTCTTTTTGCAGATCGTCCTGAGCTGGAAGGGCAAAATATGCTCAAAATGGTGAACAGTGAAGGACGGTATATTGTTAAAGGAATGCTGGATGTGATTCAATCGACCAAAGAGGGATTTTACGACTACGCATGGAGTAAACCACTGGAGAGCAAAGATACCTTTAAAAAAATTGCGTATGTTAAACTCTTTGAACCTTTTGACTGGATGATCGGTACGGGGTTTTACCTTGATGATATGGAGAGCAAAGTTCAAGAGAAGATTTTAAACGATGAGAAGCATCTCTTGGCTGAGAAGCAGAGTGGTAATTATCTCTTCATTGGAACGTGGGATGGCGTTTCACTCACTTATCCTGCTAAAAATAAAAACATGTACGCTTTGCAAGATAGCAATGGCAAATTTATTGTTCAAGAGTTGATTGAAAAGGCAAAAAAGGGTGGCGGTTTTGTGGAGTATATGATGCCTCCATTTAAGGGGCAAAAATCACTTTCAAAGATGAGTTATGTGGAATCGATTGATGATTGGAAATGGTATGTGGGTGCCGGAATTTATGTGGATGATCTCAACCATGAGCTTTTTGAATTAAAAATGACCATTGACGAAGAGTTAAAGCGAACACTCTACTCGATTCTTTTTTGGATGCTTGTTTTTAGTGTTGTTATGGGCGGGTTTTATCTTATCATTAGCCGTAAAATTCGGAAGGATTTTGATCTTTTTATCACTTTTTTTGACTCCTTGGTCAATAAAGACCAACTTATCGACACATCAAAAGTCAAATTTAAAGAGTTTGAAGAACTTGCAAACCATGCCAATGTCATGCTGAAAGCCAAAATTTTTAGCAACAAACATTTAGAGCAGTATAAAAAAATCGTCTCAAGTTCGGATGACTTTTTAGCCTTGATCGACCGAAACTACACCTATTTGGCGATCAGCGAAGCGTATCAAAAGTTTTTCAATAAACGTAAAGAGGAGATTCTTGGGCACAGTATGCCTGAGCTTTATGGCGCGCAGTATTTTGTTGAAAACTTAAAACATCTCAGCGATCGCGTCCTCGGTGGTGAGACGTTTGAGCATGAATTTTGGGCACTTGCTTCCTTTGGTAAGCGTTTTTTGCATACCAAATATTTTCCGTATTATGAAAATGAAGATGATCCACTTCCGATGGCGTATGTGGTTTCAGCGCGCGATAATACCGAGAAGAAGGCGAACGAAGAGCGTTTGCTCGCGTCCGAAAAAGAGCTGGAATTTTTAGCTCACAATGATGCCCTTACAGGACTTCCCAATCGTTTGCTTCTCACCGATCGTATCGCGCATGCGATTGAGAACAGTAAACGTCAAGGAGGAATGATCGCTGTCTGTTTTCTTGATCTGGACAATTTTAAAAAAATTAACGACAGCTACGGGCACTCCTATGGCGATGAGATTCTCAAACAACTTGCCCTTAGACTTCAAGGAAGAATTCGCCATTGTGACACGCTCTCTCGCATTGGCGGGGATGAGTTTATTTTGCTGGTGGAAAATATCAAAGAAAAACATGAAATTGAAGTTATCATTGCTAAAATTCAAGCGATTTTTGAAGAGCCATTTATCAATAAATCGCAAAAATTCTTTCTCTCTGCCAGCATTGGGGTGAGTGTCTATCCCGATCACGGCACCGATGGCGAAACACTGATTAAAAATGCAGATACGGCGATGTATAAGGCCAAAGAGGCAGGTAAAAACACCTATACATTTTATACGCTCGATATGACAATAGCGTCGTATGAGCGCATCGGCATGGAAAATGCCCTCAGAGAGGCGATTAAAGAGAAGCAATTTGTGGTCTATTATCAGCCTCAAATCGATCTTAAAACAGGAAAACTCATAGGCCTTGAAGCACTTTTGAGATGGAACCATCCTCTTGAGGGTATCTTGCCTCCTGGAAGATTCATCGCATTTTCGGAAGAGACGCATTTGATCGTTGAAATCGGCGCATGGATACTCAAACAGACCTGCATTGATCTGGTTTCATTGCATCATGAAAGGCTTTTTAATGGTACGATTTCGGTCAATATCTCAGGTGTTCAGATCGAATTTAGTGACTTTTTAAGCACCCTCAAAGAGACGATTGCGGAGACCAAAGTAGATCCTTCGATGCTGGAGATTGAAGTGACCGAATCGTTCATCATGCACGATCCTGAGCGCTGGATTGTCCTTTTAAAAGAGATGCAACATTTAGGCATGAGCATTGCCATCGATGATTTTGGTACCGGTTACTCCTCGCTCAGTTATTTGCGCAAACTGCCGATTAATAAACTGAAAATCGATATGTCCTTTGTCAAAGATATCCCCAAACTTGAAGACGCATGTGCCATTGTCAATTCCATTATTAATTTAGCCCAAAATATGAAAATCACCACGTTGGCGGAGGGCATTGAGCACAAAGACCAAGAAGACTACCTTGCAGAACACGGATGTGAACAAGGTCAAGGGTATTTGTACGCAAAGCCGATGAGTCTAAAAAATCTTAAAACATGGATTCAGAAATTTTAAATCTAACCTCTATTTGGAAGAATACAAGGCTTGAAAAATTCACAAATATCCACTTCCAAAACGGCCGCAATTTTATAAAGATGCTCGATGTTATAATGCTTATTTTCCAAGCCAGCTTCAATTTTTGCAATGGTGCTGACCGACTTGTGTCCAATGGTAAGTGCCAAATCCAACTGTGTAATTTTTTTTAGTTTTCGTATACATTGTACATTGTATGCAATACGTCGATAAAAAGCTTCAATTTCTGTATTCGAAAACTCTTTGTACAGTAACATATATTTCCCTATAGTGAAGTATTATTTAAGTTTATAATGGTTAGAATCATTTTTAAATTCCCTATAGTGAACATTCTAAAAATAAAAACTCCTGGCAAAAATGTAATGATGGATCAAGAGACACTTTATAAGCTTGTTATTGTAGTATTGATTATTGGCATACTTCTATTACTTTATTACTATCAAAAACGTTTATGTGAATTAAAGTTACACAATGGTCAGTTAGAACTGCTAAGTCAGTACGATGATTTGACGCAAATCTATAACAGACGTTATTTTCTAGAGATAGTGCAGTATCATTTTACAAAAATGTATCATCACAAACCTTCTGCTATTATGATGATTGATATTGACCATTTTAAGCAGATTAACGATACCCATGGTCATATTTTAGGCGATGATGTTTTGCAATATGTTGTTAAGTTAATCAGCGAACACTTACGCGAAAGTGATATTTTTGCGCGTTATGGTGGCGACGAGTTTATCGTATTTTTTCCCGCTATTTCACAAAAAGATATTTACAATATTGCACTCAGAATTCAATCAAAACTTTTCGAAGACTCCTCGTATGCTTCTCCGGTAACGCTAAGTATAGGAATATGCCTTTTTAGCACTTCTTTAGCACTTCAAAACGTTATTGAATATGCAGATAATGCTCTTTATGTAGCAAAAAGTAAAGGACGTAACCGAATCGAATTTTATCCATCTTGAAAATCGTTTTAAATCAGAGTATAATTGTCCGCAATAGTTCGTGCTAGGAGGGCTGGTAAACCAGCTGAGATAAAGAATGGTGATTCTTTGATCCTTATACCAAGCGCACCTATCTATCGCATCAATAGCTTGTCAAGCACCAAGTTTCATGAGGCGATACTTTGCAAGTGTAGTCAAACTACACTCAAAAGTATCAACAAAATGAAACGCCGTGTGATTGACAAGCCCTACGGGAACTTTTTTAAAATCATCTTTGGGGCGTTAAAGATACTTGCCTTGCACTTAGCAAGGTTGCGCATCTTTGCCTACCAAACACAATTTTTAAAAAGTTCTATTGACGAGATAGATAGATGCGCTTGGTATCTACCTGATCTGGGTAATGCCAGCGTAGGAAAGCTCAATCAAACCAACACACATCCTCCTTTTTAAGCCCTTCCACGACCTTCATTATCTTTACATGTAAAGCTTACATGTAAACGCAATTCAACTCAATTTTACGAGGAAAACGTATGAAACATTGTTTAACCATAGCAGGCTCAGACAGCTGTGGCGGAGCGGGCATCCAAGCTGACCTTAAAGCCTTTAGCGCCAATGGAACGTATGGTATGAGCGTTATCACCGCGATTACGGCGCAAAATACCCAAGGCGTTTTTGATGTGCAAGACATTAACCCTTCTGTGATACAACATCAAATCGAAGCAATTTTTGATGACATTCGCGTGGATGCGATCAAAATTGGTATGGTCTCTCGTCCTGAAACGATAGAAATCATCGCCACAACCCTTAAAAAATACCCTTTGCCGCCACTCGTCATTGACCCTGTGATGATCTCCAAAAGTGGGTATGACCTGTTGCAACCCGAAGCAAAAAAGGCACTCGTTGAAATGCTTTTACCGATGGCAACGTTGATTACGCCCAATCTTCCCGAAGCCGAAGTCATTGTAGGGTATAAAATTGACACGATTGAACGGATGCAAAAAGCTGCCCTTGATCTGCATAAACTGGGCTGTAAATACGTCCTTGTCAAAGGTGGACATCTAGAAAATGATGCGACCGATGTGCTGTACGATGGCGCGCAGTTTCATCTTTTACACTCCAAACGATTAGAAACGATCAACACGCATGGAACGGGCTGTACGCTCTCTTCTGCCATTGCAGCGAACCTAGCAAAGGGTTTACATGTAAAGAGTGCTGTTGAAGCAGCTAAGGCGTATATCACCGAAGCGATTACTCATGGATTTAAACTGGGGCATGGCGTGGGACCTGTGCACCATTTTTACGCACTTTACACAAAAGCAGGAATGGAATCATGATGGAAGAAAAAACGAGTTTAAGTAGTTTTGGATTGTTCGCACTCTGGTTTGGTGCGGCAGTCTCGATGGCAGAGATTTTTACAGGTGGACTTTTAGCGCCTTTGGGTTTTAGTGAAGGTTTAAAAGCAATTCTTTTGGGTCATCTGATTGGTGGTTTGATTTTGATTTTGGGTGGTTACATCGGAGCCAAAAGCCATCTTCCTGCCATCATGTCCACACGCATCTCGTTTGGGCGTTATGGCTCGTATCTTTTTTCACTTCTCAATGTGCTTCAACTCATCGGTTGGACAGCGGTGATGATCATATCAGGTGGGCGCGCTGCCAATGAGCTTGGGATCAATCTTTTTGAATTTGATAGCATCAACACGTGGGCGATTGCTATTGGTGTCTTGATAGCGTTGTGGATTTGGCTTGGAAAAGTGGGCTTTCAAAAGCTCAATCTCATCGCCGTCAGCCTCCTTTTTGTGCTTACGTTGGTGTTGTGTGGCGTTGTGTTTCAAGAGGGACGCATTTTACATGTAAAGCCTACAGGGGAGATGAGTTTTGGATCAGCTTTAGAGCTTAGCATCATTATGCCGCTTTCGTGGTTGCCGTTGATTTCGGATTATACCCGTTTTGCGAAGAGCAAAAAAGGCGGGC
Organism: Sulfurospirillum halorespirans DSM 13726; assembly: GCF_001723605.1. NCBI lineage: Bacteria > Pseudomonadati > Campylobacterota > Epsilonproteobacteria > Campylobacterales > Sulfurospirillaceae > Sulfurospirillum > Sulfurospirillum halorespirans. The sequence continues at coordinate 1,344,372 of NZ_CP017111.1, forward strand.
TTATCGGTAGTTTTATGGGTTATCTTATTGGTAGTTCTTTGATGTATGCCATTGGTCTTGCCATCGCGCTGTATGCCAAAGATGCGAGTCTGGGAACGATGATGATGGCACTGCATTTAGGCTTTGTGGCTCTTGGTATCGTGCTACTTTCCACCATCACAACGACCTTTTTAGATGCGTACTCCGCAGGCGTAACCTTTACCAATATTTTCCCACAGATCAATGAGCGAAAGATCGCGTTTGTACTGGCTGTTGTTGGTCTTTTGGTCGCACTGTTTACGCCCATAGAACAGTATGAGAATTTTCTGTATGCGATCGGCTCGGTCTTTGGACCATTGTTTGCGATTGTGCTGAGTGATTATTTCATCTTTAAAAAAGAGCAGATCGAACCTACGTTAGCGTTACATGTAGGCTCACTTATTGTCTGGGCAATTGGTGTTGCGCTTTATTATCAGTTCATTACTCTCGATCTTCCTTTGGGCTCAACGCTTCCGACGATGCTTGCAACAAGCATCCTTTTTATCATTTCAAAAAAGGCAATTTCATCATGGACATTCAAGAGCAACTAAACGAAGTATTTGAAGCTTTACAAAACAAGCGTGCGCTCATTCATCACATTACCAATTATGTCACGGTCAATGACTGCGCTAATGTTGTTTTAGCCATGGGTGCATCGCCGATTATGGCAGATGAACTCAGTGAAGTAGAGGAGATGGTCGGCATTTGCGATGCGCTGGTACTGAACATAGGCACAGCTAACGAGCGCATCATCGCTTCCATGCTCAAAGCGGGCAGAGCAGCAAACGCCAAAGGCATCCCCGTGGTGCTTGATCCTGTCGGCGTGGGTGCAACACCGTTTCGTCGCAAGAGTGTTGCAAAGCTCATGGATACAATCTCTTTTAGTGTGATTCGCGGCAATATGGCAGAGATCAAAACCATTGCAGGGCTTGAAGCCAAAAGCGCAGGCGTTGACTCCTTGGATGAGGAGAGCGATGGCGCTAAAATCGCTTTAACGCTAGCGAAAAAATTGGATTGTGTGATTGCCATTACGGGCAAAATGGACATTGTATCAGATGGCGTGAGTACTTACAGCCTTGACAACGGCGATGTGGCTCTGACGAAACTGACAGGAACAGGGTGCATGAGCAGTTCGCTCATCGGCAGTTTTCTAGGCGCTTCAAACAAAGCTCTAGCAAGTGCTATTGCAGGTATTCTAACTATGTCCATTGCGGGTGAGATAGCCAATAAAAGCCAAGGAATGGGAACATTTCACACATCACTGATCGATGCGATAAGCCAAATGGATGTTCAACGTATGATCAATAGCGCTAAGATTGACTTCATTAAATAATAAAAATTATTATTTAATATAGACTTTAGTTTTGATAGAGTAAGATAACTCATTACCATACAAGGAGTCAATCATGGCAAGAGTTGGAAATTCTATTATTAAAGGTATCGAAGTTCAAGAGATCATTACAACGCTTAATCGTGCATATGCCGATGAGTGGTTGGCGTACTACCAGTATTTTATTGAAGCAAAAGTCGTTAAAGGGTTGATGAAAGATGCTGCCATTGCGGAGCTTGTACAACATGCAGCCGATGAATTGCGACATGCCACGATGATAGCCGATCGTATCATCCAATTGGGCGGTGCTCCACTACTCCATCCAGCGGATTGGCTCAAACAGAGCAACTGTGGTTACGATGCTCCCAATGATTTTGATGTCGTTGCCGTTTTAAATGACTCCATCAAAGGTGAGCAGTGTGCGATTGCAACTTACTCAAGCATTGTCGATCTTACACGCAATAAAGATATCGTTACCTACGATATAATGTCGCAGATTTTGGCGGATGAAGTCATGCACGAAGAGGACCTTCAAAACTTACACGATGACATTACTGAATTTATCAGTGATCTTAAAAAATCAATGAAGTAACAAGGAACAGGTATGATCGATGTCACGTTAGAGCAGTTCATACCTGCTTTTCTTCTCACCCTGTTTGCAGGGCTTAGCACAGGATTTGGCGCACTCATCGCCTTTTTTTCCAAAAATAAAAGCCACACTTTTTTATCGATCGGTCTAGGATTTTCAGCAGGCGTGATGGTCTATGTCTCCTTTGTTGAGATTCTTTATAAATCTAAAATGGCATTTACTACGATCTATGCGAGCCCCATCATTGGAGAGTCTTTTGCGTTGGTCTGTTTTTTTGGAGGCATCGGCATGAGTGCCATCATTGATCGGTTGATTCCTGATGATGTCAACCCGCATGAACCCAAATCCAATAAAGAACTCAGTGTGCTCAAAGAGGGTAACCAACACTCGGTGCTGAAAGATTCAGCGCTCAAACGTACTGGTATTTTTACGGCTCTTGCGATTGGGATTCACAATTTTCCAGAAGGTTTTGCCACATTTATTGCCGCACTTGAAAATGTTCATGTTGGCGTTACCATAGCACTTGCCATCGCGATTCACAATATTCCAGAGGGAATGGCGGTCTCTTTGCCCATCTACCATGCAACAGGAAATCGTAAAAGTGCTTTTTGGTATGCGTTTATCTCAGGTTTGGCAGAACCCGTTGGTGCATTGGTTGGGTTTTTTCTCCTGCTTCCTATTATGGGAGAACTTACACTTGGGGTTACCTTTGGTATTGTCGCAGGCATTATGGTGTACATCTCGTTTGACGAGCTTTTACCCTCCGCTAGAGTGTATGGTAATGCCCATACGACTATTTTAGGCATTGTTCTTGGTATGATGGTGATGGCGGTGAGTTTGGTTGCTTTTAAATTGATCTAATTAGTCAAAAAACTCTTTAACCTCTACTTGCAATACTTTGGCAATTTTATAGAGGTGCTCTAACGAAAAGCGGATATTGCTGTACCCAGCTTCCGCACCTGCTACGAGCGATGTTGATTTGAAGCCTATGAGGTAGGAGAGTTCAAGTTGGCTCAACCCTCTTTTTTTTCGGATTTGCTGAACCTTGCGGGCTATCTTTTGATAGAAGAGTTTGGTCTCTTCAACGCTACACTCGACTGCTGAAATATTAATATCATTAAATTTTTTTCTCATGGTGCTTACTCTATTATGATAGATTTTTAAGAACGATGAAGTCTAGTATTCTTGAAACTTCATTACAATCTATTACCGTAGAGTAGATGTTTTTGAAACGTTTTATCGTATTTATGATAAAGATGTTACATCTTAAACACTCTATTATAATAGATTATCTTTTTTTAATATTTAATTATGTATTATTCATTTAACACCATAATTACGTCTGCTTAAAAAATAAAAAAAGAGTCTGATGTGAATACTTTTTCGATCATTGAGCAAGAAATTGTGGAGATGTTTACAACCATTATTGAGGAAAAAGATGCCTATACTGCGGGTCATTCCAAACGTGTGGCAATGTATAGTACCAAAATTGCTGAAGCGATGGGGTGTAGTGACGATGAACAAAGCAGAGTTTATCAAGCAGGACTGTTACATGATATTGGAAAACTTCTAACGCCAGAATCCATTTTACTTAAACCTCGGAAATTCAATCGTACTGAGTATGCTATCATTAAAAATCATTCTACTGATGGTGAAAAAATGCTCAGTTTTATCTCTGCTTTTAAACCGTATATGCCTCTTGTGCGCCACCATCATGAATATTTTGACGGAACAGGGTATCCAGATGGTCTCAAAGGCGATTGCATCCCTTTTCTCTCACGCATTATTGCGATTGCTGATGCTTTTGATGCAATGACAACGAACCGTATTTACAAGCCACGTAAGAGTATCGCTAGTGCTATTAAAGAGTTGCAAAAGTGCAGTGGAACACAGTTTGATCCTTTGATCGTGGGAATTGCCGTCAAAGTTTTTAGTACCTACCAAGAGCTTGTATTTATTCATCAATTACCTGAAACAGGTGTTCAAGAAGAGCGATTTGCCTATTTTTACAAAGACACATTGACCTCTGCTTACAGCGGAGAGTATCTTAGCTATTTTTTACATAACAATCATACTAGTAAACGCTTTCGGTGTTGCTATTTTATTCAACTCCATCATGTTCACACATACAATCAAAATTTTGGTTGGAAGTTAGGCGATAAACTGCTAAGCGAAGTTGCTCTTCGCTTAAAAATACTCTTTCATACGCCTTTTATATTTCGAATTTTCGGTGATGACTTTGTGGTGCTCAATGCTTTACATGTAGAAATTGATGAAGCGCAAGTCAAAGAGAAAATTAGCGTTGGCTTTAATGGTATTGATGTCAGTATGAAGCATTTTGCCTTAAAAGATTTTAGTTTAGACGCTTGGGAAAATTTTGAAAACTTTCTAACGCACTCACAACCATGCTCCATTGAAGATCATTATAATAAGCATAATTAAAGTATGGATTACACAAAAATCAAATTAACAAAAGGAGTTGAATATGCGTCTATCCAAACAGCTATTAGAGTGAGAATGCTAGAAGTGCAGAAGAGATCGCAAGTGCTGCCGATCATCTCTCAAAGTTGGCGGAAAATCTCAATATCAAACTTGGGCAATTTCAGTAAAAAGTAACCTTTACATGTAAGCATTCTTAGGGATGGCTTACGGTAGAATCTAACCCTATTTATACAAAAAGGAATCGTATGTTTGGACGAGATAAAGCCTTACTTCATGAAGAAAATGTAGGTTTACGCGCTGAAAATGAACGCTTAAAACACGAAGCAACGACTTTACAGGTTCAACTGGAAAAACTCCTACAATCTGAAGAAAACACCCGCAGAACCCTTAGCGAAAACCGCCTGAAAACCGAGCTTATCAACAGTATGTTGAGTGGTTGTGGTAACAGTGTGAAAGAGATTCAGCATGACATCGAACAAAACCTTGAAGCTTCCAAAGAGATCGTGCAGATCAGTGTTTCTACGGTAGAAAGCATCACGAATCTCAATGCGATCTCCAACAACCTGTTAAGCTCACTGTCAAACATCTCACACTCCGCAGTCGAATCACGTCATATGGCGGAAAATCTTCACCATAGTGTCGATGAAATTGCCAGTGTGATCAATCTGATCAAAGATATTTCCGATCAAACGAATCTGCTGGCACTCAATGCCGCGATCGAAGCAGCCAGAGCAGGGGAGCATGGACGTGGTTTTGCGGTCGTTGCAGATGAAGTGCGCAAATTGGCTGAGCGAACGCAAAAAGCGACGGCTGAAGTTGAGATGAACATCAATGTGCTCAAACAAAATGCCAATTTAATGTTTAAACAAAACGAAGAGGTTGAGAGTGTTGCGGTAGAGTCTAACCAACACATTGAAAATTTTAAAGTTGAATTCGATGCGTTGCAACACAGTGCAACCACGATTCAAGATGACTCTCAAAACATCAGTTTTGAAGTCTTTACGGCGTTGGCTAAACTGGATCACGTTCTTTTTAAAGTTGCAGGGTATGGCTCCGTGTTTGATAAAGAGCACAAAGAGCTGAGTGATCATACCAATTGTCGTTTGGGTAAATGGTACGCAGGAGTTGGCAAAGAGAATTTTAGTGCGACATCTGCGTTTAAAGCGTTGGACGAACCGCATAAAATTGTTCATGGTGAGATCAACCAAGCGATCAAATGCGTTAAAGAGGGAACCTGTTTGAACGACATCAGTGTCGTGATAAACCATTTTGTTAAAGCCGAAGAGGCATCGAAAACGCTTTTTGGTTTGCTCAACCAAATGTTAAACGAAAAACAAAAAAACGCGTAGGAAAACTCTTTGAAATTTGAATTTTTAGGAACCGCCGATACGGGTGGCATTCCACTGCATCAGTGTCATTGTGCAATTTGTGAAGCTGCACGTGTTGAAGGGGTGAGCAATCGTTCGACGAGTGCTTATTTAGAGCTAGACGATGGCAGTGTCATTTTGTTTGACGCAGGGTATGATCTTTTGTGTGAAACGTTTAATACGACGAAGATTCGCGCAGTTTTTCTGACCCATTTTCATGCCGATCACTGCTTGGGATTGCTTCGTTTACGAAAGTCAGTGGATTCGATTACATGCTACATTCCTAGCGACGAACACGGGTTTGGCGATCTTTTTCTGCATAAAGATTCCATTGATTACCTCGTGCTTGAACCCTTTTCGTCCATTGAGATTGAGGGCGTTAAAATTGTTGCAGTACCGCTCTTTCACTCAAAGCCAACGCATGGTTACGTGATCTTTACATGTAAAGGTGTTGTGGCGTATTTGACCGATTGTGAGAGCATTCCTGAGCAATCGCTTGCCTATTTGAAAGCACAAAACATCGATTATCTTTTTATAGACGCAGCGTATACACCGTGGTTTGAGTCGAAAAAACATCTGAATTGGGAGAGTGCTGGGGCATATATTGACGAGGTTTCCCCTAAGAAAGGCTATCTGATTCACGCGAGTTGTAAAACCTTACTTCCTTTACATGTAAAAAAAATAAGGCTGAAATACCCTTACATTGAAAAGGGTTTTGCTATCGAGGTGTGAAGATTACTCTTCATCCTCGTCATCTTCAAAAGCCTCTTCACCGTCTTCGTCTTCAAAGTAGATGTTATCTTCGTTGCCATCATAGTTGTAGTCACTTTGATAAATCGGATCGTCTTCCTCTTCATCAAAATCTTCTTCGTCTTCTTCTAAGCCTTCTTCATAGTCCTCTTCGTTCATTAAAATATCTTCAACTTTGTCAAGAAACGCATCGATATCTCCGGTATAGAGATGCTCAAAACGCATCGCCTCGAGGATAAATTCGCTGGAGCAACCGCTCTCTAAAAGAAGTTCTTTCAAGTCACGCATACTATTTCACCTTTGCTTTTTCTGCAATTCTACACTAATTTTGAATGTTTTTCAATTGCGTTTCATACGCTTCAAAAAGCGCGTCATGGTTTACATGTAAGCATTCAAACTGCTCGTAGAGTTTTTCAAGCGACGCTTCATCATTTTTTAACTCTTTGGAGAGGCGTTGCAATTCACCGATGTCATTTCCCGATGAACACGCGATAAGGGCTTCATTTTTGGTTTTCATTGCTTCTTCAAGCTTCATGATGGTTGCTTCACACTGCTCGATCTGTTTTTTAAGCGGGGAGAGTTTAAAGCTTCGTTCTTGGATGAGTTTGGCACGAAGCTTTTTACTCTCATTGTAATCATTGGAAACTACTTTTTTAGGAGCGCTTTCGCTCTCTTCTTCCCAACCGATTTTCTCTAAAAATTCATCGTAATTGCCATCAAAAAACTCGGCTTTGTCATGATGAAAGATGATGAGAGCGTCGGCTAATTCTCGAAGCATCATCTCCGAGTGGGTGACTAAAATGGTGGAGCCCTCAAAGCTTTTGATCGCCTCACACAAGGAGTCGATGGAGTACATATCAAGGTGGTTGGTTGGCTCATCCAAAAACAGAAGGTTCGCAGGTGTCGCGATGATTTTACCCAGCATGACGCGACTGCGCTCACCTCCTGAGAGAATGTTGATCTCTTTTTCTGCCATCTTGCCACTGAACATCATACCACCACAAATGGCACGTACTTTGGTGATGCCTAGCAGTGGGTCAACCTCGTAAATTTCATCCATAACGTTATTTTTAAGATTGAGTCGTTGAATATTTGTTTGTCCAAAGTGTGCAAACGCAGTCTCAGGATGATAGTTCAGGCTTCCGTGTTGCAGTTGTAGTTCGCCTGCTAGAACGTTGAGAAGGGTTGATTTTCCTTTACCATTTTTACCGATGATCGCAAGGCATTTGCCTTTTTCAAGTTTAAATGAGAGGTTTTGAAACAAAGGATGTTCGGGGTCATACCCAAAGCGGACATCGTGAGCATCGAGGACGATTTTGGCAGGTGTTTTTTTGTAGTTAAACGAAAATGAGAGATTGCTTTCTTCTTCAAGATCATCCATTTCGCCCATTTTTTCAAGCTGTTTGGCTTTACTTTGTGCCATGACCGCTTTGGAAGCGCGCGCTTTTTGGCGCGTCACGAAGTCTTCGAGTTCAGCACGCTTCTTGTCCAAATTGGCTTTGGTTTTAAGGTAACGCTCATCGTCCTCTTCGAGTTTGGCATAGTACTTGTGACTGTTTCCCTCAATCATCATCAAGCTTTTACGACGAAGTCCCATTGTGTGCGTGGTAACGGCGTCCATAAAGTCACGATCGTGGGTGATGAGAATGATCTCGCCTTTAAACTCCCTCAAAAAGGTTTGAAGCCAGCGCATTGAGACGATGTCAAGGTAGTTGGTCGGCTCATCGAGAAGAAGTAAGGATGGGTTGGTTGCCAGCAGTTTGACAAGATTGAGACGAATCTGATAGCCTCCCGAAAAACTCATCGGATCTTTGTCTAAATCTTCTTGGGAAAAGCCCAGACCAAAAAGCATCTTCTCGATCTTGTAGACATCAAAGACTTCATCGCCTTGTAACGCAGAAGCACACTCAGCGCGTACGGTTTTATGGGTAAACTCGATATGCTGACGAAGAGCGCCAATCGTATAGTTTTTTGGGATGAGAATATCGCCAGAATCGGCTTCTTCTTCGCCTAAAAGGATTTTAAAAAGGGTGGATTTACCAGAGCCATTGCGTCCGACAAAGCCTATTTTATTGCCTTTCGTGAGCATAAAGCTGATAGGTTCAAAAAGGGTTTGTGCCCCAAAGTGTTTGGAAAGATTAGTGACTTGAATCATCGTGAAAGCTCATTACATGTAAAGATTTTTGCCTTTAAAGAGGCGAGTGGTATTATAAAAAAAGTTTTGCAAGAACTTGATTAAACAAGATAAATAGTTTACCTCAAAGGAGGTAAAACTACTCTATTTTTTTATTAATCGTATTGAGTGTGTCTAAAATAGACTTTTTAGCAGCGTTATCAGGGCCTGAGATGCGCATGGTAAACTCAACGCGTCCATTTTTTTCACGACCTTCTGCCGTGTCATTGCTTGCAAGTGGTTTTGTCTCTCCATAACCTGCGGAGCTTAAGCGATCTTTGGCAATGCCATTGCGAACAAGAACGCGAATGACTGCATTTGCACGAGCCGTTGAAAGTTCTAAATTGTCTTGAAATTTAGAACCACTTGGAAGTGCAGTTGTATCGGTGTACCCTTTGACGATCACTTCAACATTTTTAGGAAGCATCGCGATAATGTCGGAGACACGTTTTAAGAAAAGCATGGAATCACTGTTGATAATTTCAGCAGAACCTTGTGCAAAAAGCATTTTTGTCGGAAGTTTGATGATGGCACCATCGATTTTTTGCTCCAAAGAGCCCTCGCCGATGTTCATTTTTTCAATCATTTGAGCCAATCTTGCAATCTCTTCAAGTTGAGCAGAACTTCCCCCCGCATTGCCTTTGTCTTTATCTTGATCTTTTGACGCTTCTCCTGATTTAACTGCCATATTCATAACAGGGGTTGCCTCTTCAGGCTTAGCACTGTAGTCGTAGATTTTGACGAACTCTTCTTTGAGAGCTTTCATCTTTTCGGTATTGGTTGAAGCAATGGCAAAGAGGGCAATGAAAAGAGCGAGTAAAAGACTGAAAAAGTCAGAGAAAGGTACTGCCCATTTTTCACCGGCTTCACAGACTACTTTTTTACATTTTTTACCCACGGTGTCGTTCCTTATTTATCAAATTGGCTTTTTTTCTCTTCGAGTGGAGAGAGATAATTGAGGAGTTTCATCTCAAGTGTACGAGGATTGTCACCATGTGAAATGCCTAAAATACCTGCTAAAATGACATGTTTTTCTTTAATAATATCTTTGGATTTGCCTTTGAGCTTATGCCCCCAAGGACCTAGAAAGAGGTATGAGCCTGCAATACCAAAAACCGTTGCCGTAAACGCACCACCAATACCCATCGCCATTTCAGCAGGGTTATCCAGTTTTTGAAGTGCCAAAATAAGACCCAAAACCGCACCAATGAGTCCCATAACGGGGCAGGTTTCACCGGCGTGAATCCAATAATGCGCAGAGCCGTGGTAATACTCTTCGGTCTCTTCAATGAGAATTTCTAACGTCTCTTCGATCTCATGGGCTTCAACACCATCGACCGCCATACTCAGACCTTTTTTAAAGAACTCATCTTCCATGATGTTGGCATGTGATTCAAGTGCCAAAATTCCATCGCGTCTTGCGATAATAGCAAAATCAATAATTTGTTTAATACGTGCATGAAAATCAACGGGGGATTTTTTCATAATAACTTTAAACTCTTTGAAAGCACCCTTGACATACTCTTGAGGCGTTGCCGTCATGGCTGCCGCCATCGCAGTTGGAATAACGATAATAAAGGAAGTGATATGCAGAATATGAAGAGGATTTCCACCTTCCATAATATCGCCTACGGAAATGGTGGTAATGGCAATTACCATGCCCAAAATGACGGTTAAGTCCATAAAGTCAGCTCCAAAAATAGTATTCAAACACTTTCAAGCATTATCGGTTAAAACCCGAAAAACTTTACATGTAAACAATAATATAACATTATTCCTTAGACAAGATGGTACTATTCGCTCTCTTAAAGCACAAAAATAGATTTAGTGTATAATTGCAAAAAATGATGTAAAAGGAGGAAAAGTGTAATGAATGATCATAAATGTTGTATCAGTACTTTATTTGAACGATTGAGCGGAAAAGCAGAATCACGGTGTCAGAAAATTGTTGATGTTGCATATCGTCTATTTTTAGATAATGGGTATGAAAAAGTCAGTATGAATGATATTGTCAAAGAAGCTGGTGGTTCACTGGCGACGTTATACAAACATTTTGGAAACAAGGAACAACTTTTAATTTATGTATTAAAAGAAAAAACAGAGAAGCTCTTTGGTGAATGGGAACGTCGTAGTCATTACTATGAAGGCCGAATTGAAGAGTTTTTAAGGGAAACAGGTAAGCTTTTTTTAGATTTAATTATTACAGATGATGCCGTGTTGTTTCATCGCTTAATTGTATCGGTTGGGTATATGAATGATTTAAGATTCAGTGAGCAAGTAATGCAGAATGTAATGTCTCGTCCGACCAATATTATTGCAGAATATTTAGAGAATGAAAAAGCAAAAGGGCATATTGAAGTAGATGATACAGTATTGTGTGCACAACAATTTTTTCATGCTCTTGAAGAACCTTTTATGTTTCCACGAATCTTAGGTGTAGAGACGGATGTTTCAGAGCCAAGACGCCTCAAAGCACTAAATCAAGTCGTTACTATTTTTTGCCGTGGAGTGCTGATAAAATCGTAAATATTGAGTGAAAATATAGCTTGACTTATTTATGTTTTGTGACTATAATTCGCCTACAAAATGTAATGTAATTTACATTACACTAATCAATGGAGTTTAAAAATGACTAAAAACAGAGGGTTTATGACGTATGCCAAATACGCATTAGTAGCGACATTGGGGGCTTTTTTAGTCTCTGGATGCTCAAATGAAACAGATAAAAAAGTTGGAGGAATGCCAGCCATGCCACCTTTACCGGTTGCAACGTATAAAGTGGTCGCAAGTGATGTACCTGTTTCCCTTGAATACCCAGCCAAAGTCAAAAGTATGCAGCAAGTAGGTATCGTTGCACGTGTTAGCGGTGTTTTAGAGAAGAAGCTCTTCACCGAAGGCAGTTTTGTCAAAGCGGGCGATATGCTGTACCAAATCGACTCAGATCGTTATGAAGCATTGATGCAAGAAGCAGTGGCGGATGTGGGTGTTAAAGAAGCGACTCTTAAACAAACGACGCGTGATTGGGATCGAACCAAAGTGTTGTTTGAACAAGACGCTGTTTCTCAAAAAGAGAGAGATTCTGCCCTTTCCGCGTATGAATCAGCAGGTGCTTCACTGAAATCTTCACAGGCAGCACTTAAAAAAGCGACGATTGACTTTAACTATACCAAAGTAAAAGCGACCATTTCAGGTATGACAAGTCTCAATGCCCAAGATATTGGAAGTTATGTAGGATCAAGCAGCGATACGATGACCCTCACAACCATTACGCAAACTGACCCCGTTTATGTTGAATTTTCATTGCCAGACATTGAGCTTTTGAAAAAACGTTATGTGATGGGGCAAGGTAATTGGAATAGTATCGCTCAAGCGAAACTTCCTGTACAACTCTCTACACCCGATGGTACAAAATATGCCAAAATGGGTACATTGGACTTTTTAGACAGTTATGTGGATGGTGAAACCTCTACGATTAAAGCACGTGCAACTTTTTCAAATCCAAACAATATTTTAATACCAGGACTTTTTGTTCGTGTCAATGTTGAGGGTTTAGTCTATAAAGATGCCATTAGCATTCCTCAAAAGGCTCTTTTACAAGAGGCCATTGGCTCATTTGTCTATGTGGCTAAAGAAGGTAAGGCTGAAAAAGTGCCTGTTAAGGCAGGTACGGTTCATAATGATACCTATATCATTGAGAGTGGTTTACATGTAAACGATCTTGTCATTACAAACAATCTGACCAAACTACGTCCAGGGTCTGCCATTGTTGTTGCAGAAGCAAAGGAATAAAGTATGTTTTCTAAATTTTTTATCAATCGACCTATTTTTGCAACCGTTCTCTCGATCGTTGTGATTATTGCGGGTTTGATGGCTATTCGCGGCTTGCCTATTGAAGAGTACCCTGAAGTCACGCCTCCTCAAGTCAGTGTGAAAGCTACTTATGCGGGAGCAAGTGCAGAAACTATCTCTAAAACAGTAGCAGCCCCCCTAGAGCAACAGATCAACGGTGTTGAAGATATGATCTATATGTCTTCCACCGCTTCTTCAACAGGTTCATTGACGATTAATGTCTATTTTAAAATTGGAACCGATGCCGATCAAGCAACGATTAACGTCAATAACCGTGTTCAAGCAGCTTTGAGTAGTCTTCCAAGTGAAGTACAAGCCCAAGGTGTGACGGTACGAAAGCAATCATCAACTATTTTGAAGGTTGTCTCGATTATTTCTCCCAATAACACGTATGATGAAATTTACATGGCAAACTATGCGCTTGTCAACGTTATTGATGAACTCAAACGTCTTGAGGGTGTCGGTGATGCTTCCTTGTTTGGTAATCAAGATTACTCCATGCGTATTTGGATGAAACCCGATCAATTGGCGAAATACAATCTCACCCCAACCGATGTAATTAATGCCATCAGTGAGCAAAATGTGCAGTTTGCGACAGGAAGGTTCAATCAATCTCCTACCAAAACCGCTCAAGCCTATACCTATACGGTTACAACACAAGGACGGTTTGACAAAGTAGAAGAGTTTGAGAATATCATCCTAAAATCGAACAAAGATGGCTCGACCCTTCGCCTTAAAGACGTAGCGCGCTTGGAGCTTGGTGCCGAATCGTATGATGTGACCGCAACGCTCAATGGTCAAACGATGGTACCAATTGGTATCTATTTACAATCAGGTGCCAATGCCTTAGAAACAGCTAAAAAAGTTGATGCGGCAATGGAGAAGCTTTCCAAATCATTCCCTGAAAATATGGCTTACCTAACGCCGTACGATACAACGAAATTTATTCAAATTTCTGTAAATGAAGTGGTGAAAACACTTATTGAAGCGCTACTTTTAGTCGTTATTATTGTTTACATGTTCTTGCAAAATATGCGTGCAACGATTATTCCAATTCTTGCTATTCCTGTTTCCATCATTGGAACCTTTGCGGGTATGTATGCGCTTGGCTACTCCATCAATCTTTTAACGCTTTTTGGGTTGGTGCTTGCCATTGGTATCGTTGTGGATGATGCTATTATTGTTATCGAAAATGTTGAGCGTATCTTGCATTCCGAAGAAGATATTAGCGTTAAAGATGCAACGATTAAAGCAATGCAAGAGGTGACCGCTCCTGTTGTGGCGATTGTTCTTGTATTGTGTGCGGTCTTTATTCCTGTATCGTTTATGGGTGGTTTTACAGGGCAAATGTACCAACAATTTGCGATTACCATTGTTATTTCGGTCATTATTTCAGGTATGGTAGCCTTAACGTTGACTCCCGCTTTGTGCGCCATTTTCCTTAAGAAAAAAGAGTCAAAACCCTTTTGGTTTGTCAAAAAATTTAATGAATTTTTTGATCTCTCAACCAATTGGTTTACCAGTGGTGTCAGTTTAGTGGTACGTCATGGGGTGATTAGTATTATCATCTTTGCAGCACTGATGGGTGTGACCTATGAACTTTTCCAAAAAGTGCCTACAAGTCTTGTTCCAATGGAAGATAAAGGCTTTTTACTTGCAGTAGTTACTCTGCCACCTGCCTCTTCACTCAACCGTACGGAAGCTGTGAATGATGAATTGAGTGCAATTACTACCAAAGTGCCTGAGATCGAATATACCGTTGCTGTTGCAGGATATGACCTTATCAGTGGTGCCGCTAAAACCAATGCATCAACTGCCTTTATCAATCTTAAAGATTGGAATGAACGAAAAGCGCTCAATCAACACTCAGAAGCACTCAGTGGTGCTTTAAACGGTGCTTTTTTGGGCATACCCGATGCAACGACTTTTGCGCTCAATCCTCCTCCGATTATGGGACTTAGTATCTCAGGTGGATTTGAGATGTATTTGCAAGATAAAACGGGTGGGTCTTTAGAAGAGCTTGGTAATATTACCAATCAGATCGTTGCAAAAGCGAGACAAAGACCTGAGCTTACGATGGTAAGAAGTACCTTTGATACGGCTGTACCACAGTATAGAATTACCCTTGATCGTGAAAAAGCTAAAGCACTGGGTGTTTCGATTCAAGATGCTTTTACAACTTTACAATCAACGTTTGGTGCGTACTATGTCAATGACTTTAACCTTTTTGGACGAACCTATCAAGTGAATGTTCAGTCTGAAACAGACTTTAGAGAAAAACCTGAAGATATGCAAAATGTTTTTGTGAAATCAAGTAGTGGAAAATTGATTCCTATGAGTGCGTTAGTAACGTATGAGCGTACCATTGGACCAGATATCGTCGATCGTTTTAACATTTTTACGGCAGCGAAAATTGTAGGTGAACCAAGCCCTGGTTATACGTCTGGTGACGCGATTAAAGCCATTGAAGAGGTGGTCAAAGAGGTTGCACCTGAGGGATTTAGCATAGGATGGGCAGGAACATCGTATCAAGAAAAAGAGATGGAAGGCAGTGGTTCACAAGCCTTTATCTTTGGTCTTGTCTTTATCTTCTTGATTTTAGCTGCGCAGTATGAGAGGTGGCTCATGCCACTCGCGGTCTTAACATCGGTTCCATTTGGCGTATTTGGCGCAATTACAGCGGTTTATTTACGAGGACTTAGCAATGATATCTATTTCCAAATTGGTTTGTTGGTACTCATTGCCTTGTCGGCTAAAAATGCGATTTTGATTGTGGAATTTGCGATGCAAGCTGAGGAGAGAGGCAAATCGATTTTTGATGCAACCCTCGAAGCGGCACGTCTGCGTTTCCGTCCGATTGTTATGACCTCACTTGCCTTTACCATTGGTGTTTTACCGTTGGCTCTAAGCTCAGGTGCGGGTGCAGGAAGCAGACATGCCATTGGTACGGGTGTTGTTGGTGGTATGATTGCCGCAACAACGATTGCGATCTTCTTTATTCCACTCTTTTACAACTGGCTCGCACAGTTAAATGCAAAATTTAGTAAAAAAGGAGAGCGTCATGATGAAGCGTAATCTTTACTCATTTTCTCTCGTCGCTTTAATATTTTCAGGATGTTCACTCTCTCCAGAGCTGAGCATCCCAACAACGCAGTTTCCAGAAGCCTACCGTGCCGATGTGAAAAATGAAACAACGTATGTGGACGCGGCTTGGTGGAGCAATTACCATGACGAAAAGTTGACCGCTTTGATTGAAGAGGCACTTTCTAATAACTATGATCTCCAAACAGCAATGGCAAATATCTCCCTTGCGCGTGCTACGCTCTCTAGCAGTACATCGGATCGTTACCCAAGTCTTGATCTTCAAGGTTCAGGTCAACGTATACGAACTAGCAGTGACACGTTTACCTCTAAAACACACAGCACGTACAATGATTTTTCAGTGAGTGCGGTGCTTAGTTACGAGCTTGATTTGTGGGGAAAATACAAAGAAGCCGAAGCGTCATCTCGTGCCTCATTGATCGCTTCGTACGCGGCGAAAGATACTGTGAAAATTTCCCTTGCATCCAGTGTAGCGGACAGTTATTTTACGCTGATTAGTTTGTACGAACAACTCGATATCACCAATGAAACGATCAAAGCACGTGAAGAGGGGCTCAAACGCAATGAGTTTAAGTACTCTGTTGGTGCCATTTCTAAAGGAACGCTTTTGTCTGAGCGTGCTGAATTGAACAGTGCTCAAATCACCAAAGATGCGTTGGAGCAATCTATTTTAACACAACAAAGTGCGTTAGCCGTTTTGGTAGGAAAATCACCCGAAGCGATTGCAAATTTTAGCAAAGATGGATTGCCTCGCGTGCTACCCGCTGATGTAAAAGTGCCGGCGAATTTGCCCTCTGAGCTTTTAACCAAACGCCCCGATATTAAACAAGCCGAAGAGAATCTCAAAGCGGCCAATGCGAACATTGGTGTAGCACGTGCGGCGTATTTCCCCAGTATTAGCCTCTCAGGTGCTCTTGGGTTTGAGAGCACACAGCTTTCCAATTTGATGAAATCCAAGTCAGCAACGAACAATTTTGGTGGAAGCCTTGCCGCACCACTCTTTAACATGGGTAAAACAAGCTCAAACGTAGAGAGTGCCAAAGCAAATAAAGAGCTTGCCGAGATTTCGTACGCACAAACGGTGCAACAAGCGTTTCAAGATGCGTATGACGCGCTTAACAAACGTCATACACTCACGCAAAAGCTTGAGCATCAACTCGCTTACGAAAAAAACATTGAGCAAGTCTATCTTTTGGCTCAAAAACAGTATGAGAATGGCTATGGCGATTACTTAACGCTTTTAGATGCAAAGCGCAATTTGCTCTCCGCCAAACTCACAACGTCTCAAACGAAACAAGCCCTGATTAGTTCAGGTGTTTCGCTGTACAAATCCCTCGGCGGTGGTTGGGACAAAGAAGTATTTGAACGCCACGCTGACACGCTCTAACTCTTTACATGTAAACGTCCAAAACTTTATCTTTGGGCGTTTACACCTGCTTTACATGTAAGCTTTTTCTACACTTGAAATTCACTCATATACGTACGATACAGCAGTGGAACCCAGCTTTGCTGAAGCTTTGGATTGTATCTACTCTCAACGGCGGCTGCTTTAAAAAAGCTCTTCCATAATGCTTTAAAATTTTCCTCTTCGCTTGAAAAAGTTGGGGCATCAAAAGAGGCGATAGAGCGAATTTCTCGAAGTGTATCGTTTTTCACAAACGCAAGAGCACGCTTGACATCGTGGATGATGAAGGGGATGTTTCCTAAACGTTTGCAAAAGTGCTCACCTAAAAAGGGCACAATGTTAAATTTTGTCTCAATTTTGGCATACAAAGTACCATCTTCCAACTCCTCAAAACGGGTAAAGCCGTACATTTTATGCACCAAACATAAGAGCTCTTTTTCGAGATTTTGGATGTAAAAAAGATTGGCGTTGTTAATGTTACGAAGCTCTTTTTTGTTTTTAAACCCGATGCGAAGATACTCCAAAAGTGCCATCTCATAGTCTCGTGTGTCGCATAAAATAATGTGAAAGATGGTATGTTGTTGCTCTTTGGTGAAGTGTTTGGTAATGGCTTCCAAAACTTTACGCGCTTTTATAATATCTGTAAAAACCTCATGAAAACGCTCAAACAGAAGTGCTTCAGGCATTTTTTTAATAATCTCAGCGACCTCTAGTTTTTCATAATAAACCTCATAGACTAAGCTCAAAAAACCTTCAAAACTACCATCGTACAGCAAGAGCATCACAGCTCTCCTGTGTAGATGGACGTATCGAACAAGGTAGGTTGGATGATGTTACTTTCTTGATGAATCAGAGCTAGTTTGATCTTCTCTTCATAGAGGCTAGAACTTCTGTGAAAATCTTTACCCGCAACGATGAAATAACGTGCTTTTTTGAGCGATATTTTAAGGTTAACAAGGTCTTCAAAGCAAAGCTTCTTAAACCGTCTTGCTTGCAAAATTTTAAGTGCTCCACGGATACCAATGCCAGGAATGCGGACTAAAACTTCTTGGGGCGCGAAGTTGACATCAATGGGAAAAAGATGAAGATTTGAGAGTGCCCAAAAGGTTTTTGGGTCAAACTGGATGTCAAGATTTTGGTTTTCACTCAAAATCTCATCGTACGAAAAACCATAAAAGCGCAATAACCAATCGGCTTGATAAAGCCTGTGTTCCCGAAGCAATGGAGGCTTAGAGAGTTCAGGAACAGGCAGATGTTTATGGTTATTGACCGCAATGTACGCAGAGTAGTAGACTCGTTTTAGCAGCGCTTTATCATAGAGTGCTGAAGAGAGTTTGAGGATCTCAAAATCACTCTCGCTGGTAGCTCCAATAATCATCTGCGTGCTCATGGAAATAGGCTTGGCACTTCGTTGCATGGTGATGCCACGTGCGTGTTTGAGCGGGGAGAGAAGCTTCTCTTTGGTTTTATCGGGTGCGAGTAGGGCAAGGCTTTTAGAACTTGGAAGTTCGATATTGGAGCTGACACGATGTGCTAAAAGGGTTGCTTCTTCGATGAGCTCTTTAGAAGCTCCAGGGATGAGTTTGACGTGAATATAGCCATTGAAGCGGTATTCGTGGCGCAATATGCGCAACGTTTGAAGTAATAAACTCATTGTATGGTCTTCATTTTTAATGATTCCAGAACTTAAAAAGAGCCCTTCAATGTAGTTGCGTTTGTAAAAATTGATGGTAATATCGGCGAGTTCTCGTGGCGTAAACGCCGTTCGAGGAGTGTCATTGCTTACGCGATTAATGCAGTACGCACAGTCGTAAATGCAGACATTGGTAAGCAAGACTTTCAAAAGTGAAACGCACCGTCCGTCACTGGTAAAACTGTGGCAAATACCACTGTTATGCGCACAACCAAGCTCGCCTGTTTTGTAGTTATTCTCGCTGCCACTGGATGAGCATGAGACGTCGTATTTGGCACTGCCTGCTAAGAGGGATAGTTTATCTTCGGTTGTAAGTTTCATGCGAGCATGATAGAATTTTTTTACATGTAAAGGCTGAAATATTTCAAAATGAAATGTAATTAGTTCTGCCTCGTATGAGGCAAGCTTTAGTGCCTTAGCGGCAAGCGTAGTCTCTTGAGCTTTGCCCAAGAGACGTGTTAAAAGTAGGTTACTTAATAAATTCTACGGCTTCGTTAAACGGTACGCGAAGTTGTGTGGATTGTGGGTTGATGCGATAGCCAAAAGGAAGCACCATCGCCACTTGGTATTTGCTCGTATCAAGACCTAAAACCGCTTCGACTTTCTCTTTCTCAAAGCCTTCAATCGGGCAAGAATCTATGCCGATAAATGCAGCCGCGGTCATCATGTTTCCTGCCGCGATGTAGCATTGACGCGCTGTCCACGCATAAACATTGGCGTCTGAACTAAGAGTCTCTTTAAGGTGATTGGCGTACAAATTGATGTAAAAATCTTTTTTCTCTTGGGGCATGTCACGTCGTGCAAAACGTTTCATCGGAATGCCACTCTCGACTTTGACTGCATCAATCGCCGCTAGAATGACAACGAGGTGTGAGCATGTCGTCACTTGGGGTTGATCCCAACAGACAGGGCGAAGTTTGGCTTTGAGCTCTTCATTGGTAATGACCAAAAATTTCCACGGCTCCATGCCAAACGAAGAGGGCGATTTTTGACCGGCTTCTAGGATGAAGTGCATTTGATCATCGCTGATTTTCTTCGTCTCATCAAAAATCTTGCACGCGTGGCGAAAGTCCATCGCTTTGGTAAAGTCGTTTTGCATTCGTAATCCTTTTTTTTAAATAGTAAGACAATTATAGGAATAAATTACTTTAATTTCTCTTACAATACTTTTTGTATGTAATAGTGTTTTATTTTATTAAGAGATTTCTTAACAAAATGACCTTCATTTTTAGCTTAACGCAAAGCGTGTTCGAGTTGTATTATAATCTACCAAAATTACAAGGAGATTTCCAATGGATAAAAAAGAACTTTTTTTAGAAGCAATGAACTTTCGTCACGCATGCAAGCTTTTTACTGAGAAAAGAATACCCACTGAAGAGTTAGAATTTATTTTAGAAGCAGGGCGTTTGAGCCCTAGTTCGTTTGGGGTTGAGCAGTGGAAATTTGTCGTCGTGCAAAATGAAGCGCTCAAAAAAGAGATCGAAAACGTATCATGGAATCAAAAACAGATCTCAACGTGCAGCGATCTTCTCATCATCCTAGCGCGCAAAGATGTGAGAAGTAGCGATGCTTATACGGTCAAACAGCTTAAACGATGGGGTTTAGACGAAAATGCTTTTAAAGGATTTCTTGGTATTTATCACGGTTGGGTTGATGGCAGAGATGACCATACGATTGAGATGTGGAGCGAAAAACAGTGCTACATCGCAGCAGGAAACATGATGACGGCTGCTGCGAGCATCGGTATTGATTCATGTCCGATTGAAGGGTTTGAGTACCAAAAAGTCGATGCACTTTTGGGCATTGATACTTCTGTGTACCAAAGTGCTTTAGTGATTCCTTTTGGGTACCGTGCGGCAGAGCAAAGAGGCAAACATCGCTTGAGTTTTGACGAAGTTGTAGAGTTTAAAAAATAATTCTCATAAAACTTGTTTTATGAAGCTTTAGGGGGTGTCGGGGATTTATCCCTGACCTTAAGCAATGGGTTTTACTCATTGTTTAAGATACCGTTACGCAAACTGCGTAACATAATCTTTAAAAAATAATTCGCGCTAATCCTAGTGTGAATAAAACCAGTGCGACCTCTTTGAGTGCGGGGTCGTACATCAGCGTAAACAGCGCGCTGAGTAGCAGTATTATTCCGAACATAAAGGGTTTTAGGTACTGTTTTAACTCTTTTTTGAGCCACTCTAACTGCGAAAGAGAGAGTTCAACCTTAACCTCGCCATCGCTGATCTGTTTAATAGACGATTTGAGATGGTGAAGTGTCAGTGGAAGTGACTTAAACTCTTTAATCAAGCTCTCCAAAATCCCCCCATCCATGCCGAGCGCTTTGGGAATATTCTCTTGCAAAATGGGCAAAATATCTTTAATGCCGTTAAAATTTTCAATGTACGTTGTCCCCAATCCTTCAATAATCGCACTTACACGTAAAATATAAATGGCTTCTTGTGGCAATTTAAACGGCAGGTCACGGGTGGAACCTAGTACATCTAAGGCAAGTTTTTGCATACTCTCAGAGCTTAGATTTTCATTGCCAAAGATCTCAAACATGCGCTCACTTAAAAGGGCCAATTCACTCACAGGCGCTTCATACGCAACGGTTCCAAGTCGTTTACTCGCACTAATGTAGAGTTCATAATCTTTCTCATTGGCAGCTTTTAGAAGCTCAATGATGGCGATACGGGTCTGATTTGGGATGGATTTCACCATGCCAAAATCAAGTAAAACGAGCTCTCCTTTGGTCGTAATGAGCAGATATTGCCAGGGTGTGGATCAGCGTGGAAATAGCCACGAAGGAGCATTTGCTCGGTGTAAAAGGAGATAAGTTTGCTAATAATTGCTCTAAAATCAATATTTTCTTTTTGCAAACGCTCTTTATCATCAAAGCGAAAACCCTCTTCATAACTCATCACCAGCGCATCTTCACTGCAATACTCCACAAAAGGTGTGGGAAAAAGAATGCCCGAACGCGCGTACACGCTAGAGAATTTTTGAAGATTGTGAAGCTCGGTGGTCATATTAACCTCTTGAAGAATCATCTTTGAAAACTCAACGATGACTGCTTCAATAGAATTTTTCGTGTAGTGTGAAAACAGAGGTCTAAACAGTCGGTTGAAAAACGAGATAATGACAATATCGGCACGGACACGTTTTTCAATGTCCAAACGCCTGATCTTAACAGCAACTTTTACGCCATCAATGCGTGCTTCATGCACTTGTCCAATGGAAGCCGAAGCAAGAGGAATAGGGTCGAAATGCTCAAAAGGCATCGGTGTAAAGGCACGTGCAAGTACCACGTTTAACTGCGCTTCAGACATGGGCGGAAGTTGGTCATGCAGTGATTTGAGTTCATCCAAATACTCCGTGCTAAAAAAATCCGCCCGAGTGGCAAGCACTTGCGCCAGCTTAATAAAACTAGCTCCTAAATTGACAATAGTACGGTGTAAGTTGACAGGAGAGAGCGGTTTTAAAAAGAGAAATCGCTCCTTTTTTTTGAGCAATAAATAAACGCTCAGTAAAAAATAAAAAACATCATAAACCCTTTTGGGGTTGAAAAGACGCCAATAGACTAAGAGAGTTTTGATTTAAGCTCCTCGATGTCGCTTTTGGTGGCAAGACCTAGCTCATTCACCACCTCTTTAATCATCTCTTTCATTTTTGCTTTGACGCGCTCATCTTCCTCTTTGCCTCTTTGGCTAATAGACTCGATGAAACTCTTTGCATCACTGGTACTTATTTTGCCTTTTTCTTCAAGCACCTTGAGCTCTTCTTCGATCTTTTCTTTCAGTACAACCATTCCGCCTAAGCTTACATGTAAAAATTCTTTTAACATAAGATACTCCTTTTGTTTTGAGTATAGTGTAACACGATTTGAGTAATGCTTAGTAAACACATTTAATGGGCTCGCGCAAACTCACTTAAAAACCGTTTTCGCGCACTTTCATGCCCAATGAGAGGCTTTGGATAGCCTGCAATGTCATGGCTCATCAAGTACACCTCTTTGTGTAAAGAGCTTGCTGGAACATCGCTTAAAATTGGAAGATAGCGTTTGATGTAGCGCGCTTCTTTATCAAACTTTAACGACTGAGCATAAGGGTTGAAAATGCGAAAATAAGGTTGCGGATCAATCCCTGTTCCTGCGCACCATTGCCATGAAAGTATATTCGCACTTGCATCATAATCCAAAAGATACTTCGCAAAAAACACCTCACCTTTTTGCCACGGTAACATTAAATGCTTCGTAAAAAAAGAACCAACCACCATGCGAGCACGGTTGTGCATCAACCCTGTTGTCAGCAGTTCCATAACCGCCGCGTCAATGAGTGGATAACCCGTTTCAGCTTTGATGAAACGCTCATACGCATCTTCATCCTTAGAAACGGGCGGTGAATATTTGTAATTTTCCCATTCAAGTTTGGGAAAATGGTAGAGCAAATAAGCGTAAAATTCACGAAAAATAAGTTGTCTAAAAAAAGGCTCTGTGACGTGACTTTGCTTTTTGAGATTCACTAAAAAGCGCACGATTTCTCGAATCGAAAGTGTGCCAAAACGAAGATGCACACTTAAATGTGACGTAGCATCCTCGTCTAAAAAATCACGTTTTTCTGCATACGAATCGACTTTACATGTAAAGATTTCGAGTGCCTTTTGAGGCTCTAAAACGTTTACATGTAAAGGCTCAAACCCCATGCTTTCTAGCTTTACATGTAACGCTGTTTTTGCTCCATCTTGAATGCTCCAAAGCGCGTTATAGTCGAAGTTTGTAAGGCTTTGCTGAGCTCTCGCGTATTCCAATGCGTAAAATTGTGTGTAAAGTGCTTGACAAGCGCGGTAATATGGGGTGAAAACAAGGTAAGGTGAACCATCTTTTTTGAGCACTTCGTTTGGCTCAAAAAGGTAGCAATCATTCAGTGCATGAAAGCTTAGCATCTCAGCGATTTTTGCATCACGCTCTTTGGCATAACTGTCATAATCCACACTGGCATAAACCTCGCTAAACTCTAATGTTTTGAGGTAGGTAAACACTTCCAAAGGTGTGCCGTAAAAGAGCGCAAGATCAAGCCCCATTGCTTTAAGATCGGTTTTGAGTTTAAGCACCTGCTCAAAAATAAAAGAGACTCTTTTATCGTTTTTTTCAAGCGAATTTAAAATGTTCGTATCGAAAATAAAAATGGGCAACACCTCGCCCTCAGTCGCTAAAAGCATCGAGTCGTGAACACGCAGATCGCGCCTAAACCAGAGGATTTTTTTCATACTTATTTGCCTTCTTGGATCATGGAACGAAGGGAGAGGTCTTTGGGGTAGGGGTTCAAAAACTTCTGCCCCAAAAGGTAGGTCGTATTGTACTTTTTAACCAAAAATTCGATGGTGCTCATCACAGAAATGAGCGGAGTGATCTCATCGCGAAACTCTTCGATTTGCATGTGCAGTTCTGCTTTTTCACTGCTGTTCAGCTCTTTTTTGAAAAAGCCAACCATGTGTTGAAGCACATTCACCGTTTTACCAATCGAGCCTTTGTACGCAATCGTTTTTTTAAACAGCGCAAGGTACATTTGTGTAATCTCTTGCAAACTATTTTTCTCATGATTGGCAACGATTTTGCCCAAAAGTCGGTAGTTTCCTTCGTGTTTACTTTGAAGCAGAAACTTGTACGCGGTATGAAAACTCACAAGCTCTTGCATCGTTTTGATGTTTTTTTGAAGTTGCAAGGCATCTTCATACGCAAAGAGTTGCATCACAAAGTTTTCCCGAAGCCAAGGGTCGATCAAACGCGCCTCTTCCTCGATGGGAAAATCTACGAAGTGTTCTTTACATGTAAACGCAAAAAGCCCATCTTTTTTCCCTTCACTCATCTCTTTCATGTAGTACTTGGTACTCCCAAGCCCACAACTGGGTGACTTCGATTTCAAGATAATGCCGCAAATGGCTTCGTTTTGGATTTTGTGTAGTTCCTGCGCTACCGCATCATTCATCGCTTGTGTCACATCATTTTTGGAAAAGACAGTGATGACGTTTTTATGCCTCTCTTCAAGCACAATGCGTATGGTCTCACGCGGTGTTCCAAAGGCTAAATGCTCAGGACAAAACGGAATAAACGAAGCGTATTTGCCAAGCTTGTCGGTAATGAAACGATCTCTTTGACCCGTTTTATCGTAACGAATTGGCTCACCCAGTAAACAGGCGGAAACGGCTATTTTGAGCATGGTGTTCCTTTGAATAGCTTTTTGATAGTATAAAATAAGATTGATTAAAAAGGCACTGATTTTATAACTTTAGTCGTTTTATTGGTATATTTTTTGCTTATATTTTATATAAAATTTACTCTGGGGGGATAATTTATGAGTAGTATTTCATCTGTAACATCATCGCCTTTACTTCAAACCACGAATATTAATGCACTACTCTCCACTTCGTCAACAACGACAACCGATACAATAGCATCGACGTCTACAACTGAGGCAACCATCTCAACACAGTGGGGTTTTAAAGTTGATGAGAATGGCTACTTTGGTGCAGACTTTAACGCTGCTACTGGCATTCCAAGCAATGTAAAAATCAATGAAAAAACACTTGAAATGGTTGCCGATAGTATAGATCTTAGCTCGTCTACAGACCCAATTTCTGCACTTTCCAAAGCATGGAGTAATTTTACAAAGATTGCAGGAAATTCACTGGATCCTGATGGTTCGATGAGTCTGTCACAAATAGACAACATGCCAGTATCGTATGTAACCGATAGCAGTATTTATGGAAATATCGTAAGTGTTCAACAAACGCAAGAACAATATCTTAAGAGTGAAGAAGCTATGAATGTTGTTTCATCACTATCAAACGGACAATTAGACACAGGCACGACTACATTTTTTGGTGTCAATAAAGGTGTGAATAAACTCTCCGACTATCAAGGCGTATTGAGTGAAATAGGAATTACAACTGATGAAGGAAATGCCAATGAAAATGAAATGTCTGTAGGGAATCTTTTTAGTTGGTTTGTTGCAACAGGAAGTGATAGTGGCAGGGTTGAAGCAACGCAAGCTTACTATAGCTTTACGCAAAGTGGACAAAGTTTGGAAGAGTATTCCAAAAGCAATTTTGGTGAAGATTTTTTCAACGAGGCTATGAAAGGCTACGGCACCCTGTCCGATGGGTCATACAATGGTGCGTTAGTTGATCAACTCCTTAAAGAAGTTGATGATCAAGTGACAAAAGATAGAGAAGCGTATAAAAGCATTTTACAAGCGAATGCTACACAATCTACTACACCAACAAACGCATCTGCAAAACAGTATCTGAGCTTCAATGACTCCACCCTTTTAAGTGGTAGTTTGATTAGCGCGGGGTCTTGAAATTAATAATACATGTAAAGCCAAAAGACTTTACATGTAAAAGATTATTTCGCTCGTTTATCCACCACACGCGTAGCTTTTCCCTCACTTCTCTGAAGCGATTTGGGTGCGACGAGTTTGACTTCGACGTTGATGTAGAGGTTATTGAGAAGTGCGTGTTGAAGCTCTTTTTTGAGGTTTCCTAGGTAGCTTACATCATCGCTGATTAAGTGTTCATCGAGTTCCACATCGATTTCAAGTTTATCGAGGTAGCCTTTTTTGTCGGCGATGATTTGGTAGTTGAGTGTGATGCCTTCTTGTTTGGAGAGCACGTGTTCGATTTGCGATGGGAAGACGTTGACGCCGTTGATAAGGAGCATGTCGTCACTTCTGCCGAC
The DNA here is from genome assembly GCF_001723605.1 of Sulfurospirillum halorespirans DSM 13726. Classification (NCBI taxonomy): domain Bacteria; kingdom Pseudomonadati; phylum Campylobacterota; class Epsilonproteobacteria; order Campylobacterales; family Sulfurospirillaceae; genus Sulfurospirillum; species Sulfurospirillum halorespirans. The sequence continues at coordinate 1,370,816 of NZ_CP017111.1, forward strand.
GATGCTTTCTATCCTGCCAATGGTTCTGCCACAACGGCACGGAATGCGTGTGAGAGAGGTGATGTCACCTGTTCGGTAGCGAATGATCGGCAAGCCTTGTTTGGTCAGCGTCGTGATGACAAGTTCGCCTCGTGTGCCCTCTGGTAGGACTTCACCCGTTTTTGAGTCGATGATCTCAGGGTAGAAATGGTCTTCATGAATATGCAAAAGATTGGAGTGTTTGCAGTTACACGCCACGCCCGGTCCGATGATCTCGGAAAGACCGTATATCTCGTGGTAGTCGATGCCCCAGATGTGCGCTATCTCGTTTTTAAGCCCTTCACTCGTAGGCTCTGCGCCGAAAAATCCCACGCGAAGTTTGAAATCTTTTTGGATGTCATAACCCTCAGCTTTCGCTACTTCTGCCATGTGTAAAGCAAACGAAGGTGTGGCAGTCAGAACCGTTGCGCCAAAGTCTTTTAGAAGTAAAAGCTGGCGAGACGTAAAGCCTGTGGAGCTTGGAATGACGGCGATTTTCATGCGTTCAGCGGCGTTATGAAAGCCAAGACCGCCCGTGAAAAGTCCGTATCCGTGCGAGTTTTGCATGATGTCTTGACACGTCACACCACCCATCGTAAAAGCCCTGCCCATCACTTCTGCCCAGATGTCCATATCGTGCTCTGTGTAGCCCACAACGGTGGGTTTTCCTGTGGTTCCACTTGAGCTGTGTATGCGGACGATTTGGTCCATATCGACCGAGAACATGCCAAAAGGGTAGTTGTCGCGAAGGTCGTGTTTTTTGGTGAAGGGAAGCTTGGCGATGTCCTCAAGGGTTTTAATATCTTGTGGTAAAACGCCATGTTCGTCAAACTTTTTCTTGTAAAACGGCACGAGATGATAGACGCGAAGCAAGGTCTCTTTGAGGTGTTTTAACTGCCACACTTGAAGCTCATCTTTACAAAGGCTTTCGTTTTTACTGAATGTCATTGGTTTTCCCAACCTTTACATGTAAAAATGTTTGGCTTGAACAATCTCAATATTTTGAGCTTGAAGTGCGGCAATCGCGTCGTCAAATCGCTCTTTATCGACACTGAAAATGAAAATACCCGTGCTGGCTTCGTAAAAACTGTAGGTGTAGAGAATGTTAATGCCTGCACGTGAAAGCGCGCTGACGGCTTTGTCAAAACTGCCCACGACATCTTCGATCTTCACACCAAACACGTCGGTGAAACGCACACTAAAACCCTCATCTTCAAGTACGGCTTTGGCTTTTTCAGGATTGTCTACGATGGTGCGAACCAAACCAAAATCGGTTGAATCCGCGAGCAAAATCGACTTGATCGAGATGCCATTTTTGGAAAGCACGTTGGTCAGTACCGAGAGCTCGCCTGCCTTATTTTCTAGAAAAATCGTTAATTGTTTGATGTTGCATTTCATTACAGACTCCTTTTGTCGATGACGCGAACGGCTTTGCCGACACTGCGTTCTATGGTTCGAGGCTCAACGAGTTTGATCTCGGCGTTGATGTAGAGGTTGTTGAGCAGTTCATGTTGGATCTTCTTTTTCAAGGCTTCAAGTTGCCCGATGCTATCCAGCGGCATATCTTCGGTGACTTCAACCATGATTTCCAGTTTATCGAGATAACCTTTTTTATCGGCGATGATTTGGTAGTTCAGCGTAATGCCTTCAATGTTGGAGAGTACGTGTTCCACTTGCGATGGAAAGACATTGACACCGTTCACGATGAGCATATCATCCACACGCCCCATGACGCTTTTCATGCGCACATGCGTTCTGCCGCACTTACATGGGGTTCTATCCAAAGAGGTGATGTCGCCCGTTCGGTAGCGAATGATTGGAAACGCTTGTTTGGTAAGGCTGGTGATAACCAGTTCGCCTTTTTCACCATAAGACAACACTTCCAAGGTTTTGGGGTCGATGATCTCAGGGTAGAAATGATCTTCAAAAACGTGCAGGTCTTTGCTCTCAAAACAGTTAGAGGAAACGCCCGGTCCTATGATCTCAGAAAGACCGTAAATCTCGCAGTAGTGAATGCCCCAAACACGGGCTACTTCTTCTTTCAGCCCAAGACTTGTAGGTTCTGCTCCAAAGATACCGCATTTGAGTTTGAAATCTTTAGCGATGTCATAGCCTTCAGCTACTGCCGCTTCTGCCATATGCAGAGCAAACGAAGGTGTAGAGGTCAAAACGGTTGCTTCAAAGTCTTTCATGAGCATCAGCTGACGTGAGGTAAAACCACCAGAACTAGGCACAACGGTTGCACCGACGGTTTCAGCGCCGTAATGAAGCCCCAGACCGCCTGTGAAAAGACCGTAGCCGTAGGCATTGTGCGATGTATCTTCACTCGTGACGCCTGCCATCGTAAAGACGCGTGCCATCACTTCATTCCATGTATCAAGATCGGCTTTGGTGTACCCGACAACGGTGGGTTTGCCCGTCGTTCCGCTACTGCTGTGAATGCGCACGATCGCATCTTTTTTGACCGCGAAAAGCCCAAAAGGGTAGTTGTCGCGCAGGTCTTGTTTTTTGGTAAACGGCAATTTTGCGATGTCGTCAATGGAGGTAATATCAGCAGGCGTGATGCCCAGTTCTGCAAACTTTTTTTGGTAAAAAGGCACATGCGCATAGACGCGCGCAACGGTGTCTTGAAGCCTTGTGGTTTGAAGTTCGGTCAGTTTATGGCGTGGAAATGTCTCCTCTTTCGACCAGATCATTTCTTTGCCTTTGCATCGTTGATTCCTTGGTGAAGCACGGCGATATTTTTCTCTGCCACTTTCGCGTTCATCGCAGTTATCGCCTCTTCGATCTCTTTACATGTAAAAGGGAAATGTGCATCGAGTGCGAGTGTAACACCGAGCATGTAGACGTTAAGAGCGTCGATAGGGAACTCTTTGGCTTTGGCTTTTTTAAATGCGTCAATGCTATGGGTTTCAAAGTCAACTTTGGGGAAATTTTTCGGCGCATTCATGACAATGACACCTTTGTCTTTGTGAAGGTATTGGATGTTGCGCAACGCTTCATTGCCCTCAAGTGCGATAAGAAGGTCTGCTTGTCCTTCATCAATCGCAGGGGCGTAAAAGTCGCCGATTTTGACGTAACACGAAACGGAACCGCCACGTTGGCTCATACCGTGGTTTTCCGTTCCTAAACATTTTTGTTTAGCAAGCGCTGAGGCGATGCTAAGCACTTTGACCAAAAAGACCGCGCCTTGTCCGCCGATACCTGCGATAACGATTTGATATTTCATGGCTAGTTCTCCTCTTTTTTCACAAACGCATCGGTCGGACAGACCACATCAAGGCACGAGCCGCATCCTGCGCATAAGAACGGATCAATCTCCATCTTGCCTGCATCGTTGTAGTGCATTGGTGGGCATTTGTAGTTGGTGATGCACGAATCACAGGCGACGCATTTGTCTTCATCGACTTCAACAAGCACATTACCAAGGCGACCAACGGCATTCTCTTTATCGAGCACACAAAATTCGCGAACTACTGCAACAACAGGTGCCGTGGCAGTTTTATACGCCTCTTGGAGCGATTTCATAAAGTCAACGGTTTTGTTCAAATCTTGCTCATAGACGTATTCGTGACACGCGATGCCACACCCTTCGATGATGCGTTTGATGTCAATTTGGTTGGGGTTAGTACGCTCGGGCGTGGTTTGTCGACCCGTCATCGCGGTGGTGGAGTTGTCCAAGATGATGAGAACGAATTTATGGTTTTGATACACAGCGTTAATGAGTGGCGCAACACCTGAGTGCATAAACGTACTATCGCCAATGGTCGCTACAACGGTTTTGTCAGGATCGGAGATGCTAAAACCACTCGCCATGGAGATGCTAGCACCCATACACAAAATGGTATCAATTGCTGCTTGATTGAGTCCTAGCGTGTAGCAGCCAATGTCTGACGTGTAGATGGACTTTTTCTTTTTAAAGGTTTTAGTGATGGCATAATGCACATCGCGGTGCGGACAGCCGGGGCACATATTGGGTGGGCGTTTTGGGAGTTCTTTATCGTACTTCTCACTTTGGTACGCATGGTTTGGTTCAATCACACCTGCTTTGGCAAAGGCTGAGAGCACTTTGTCTTTGGAAAATTCATCGATGAGATGCACGTGTTTGGTCAGTTTTCCGTAGAGTTTTGGAGAGCTTAACTGCTCTTCGATACAGGGAAAACTCTCTTCAAAGACGATCACTTTATCATAAGACTCAAAAAGCGCTTCGAGATTTTCTTTTGGAAGCGGGTAGGGCATATCGAGTTTTAAAATGTCCACTTGAATGTTAAGCTCTTCGACTGCTTCTTTCACATAGCCATCTCCCGTTCCACTCGTGAGGCACAGCACGCGTGAACCTTTAAGTGCGTGCGTTTTGGGTTCAATAAGATGTTCCCAGTTCCACAGCTTGATGGCTTCCAAACGCTCGATCTGCTCCAATCCTTGGCGAAATCTTCCAGCAGGAGGCACAGCGCCCCAACGAGGAATATTGCGCTCAAAATTACCTTGGTTTGCCTTTACATGTAAAGTATCATCGACCTCGCAAATTTCTCTGGCATGGCTGACGCGCATAACAGGGCGAAGCATGACAATGGTTTCAAATTGATGGGAGAATTCAATGCCCAGTTTGACCATGTCATATGCTTCTTGCGGCGTTGAAGGATCAAGCACGGGAATGCGTGCGAACTTGGCGAAACTGCGGCTATCTTGCTCGGTTTGCGAAGAGTAAAAGCCCGGATCATCACAGGAGATAAGCAGCATCGCACCTTTTAGCCCGATGTACGAAGCGCTCATCAATGGGTCGCTTGCCACATTAAGACCGACTTGTTTCATAGTCGCGCACGTTCGTTTGCCTGAAATGGCACCTGCGTAGGCGACTTCAAAACCCACTTTTTCATTGGTCGCCCACTGCGCGTAGGCTTCTAATTTAAATTTATCGCGAAATTTTTGAAAATTTCCCAAAATCTCACTCGAAGGTGTACCTGGATAGCCTGAGAGCATATCCACACCTGCATGAATCAGCCCCAAGGCAATCGCTTCATTCCCCATCAAAATCTGTTTCATATCGTTGTGCTCCATCGCTTCTGCATTGTAATTTTAAAGGGTATTGAAACTAAGATTATAAATTACTTATCTAAGATGCTTTGACAAAATCCTTACATGTAAAGTGAGCAAATTTGAAACTAAATGATTTTTTTAGGACGAATTAAGAATAAAACTAACGTTCCGTTAAACTGTTTTATATTACTTTGGGGAACATTTAAAAGGAGATGTGGGCATGGGAACATTTGATTTGGGCGTTGGATCGGCATTTTGGTTGATGAATGCGAGTGCACTTTTATGCGTGGTTTATGGTGTGATCAACTGGAACAAAGACAAAGAAGAGAAGGTCTTAAACACGAAATCTTGGGAAAAAGATGAAGCGCGAATCAATAAGGATTTATGATGAATATGCTTGAAAATATCATCATTATTATTTACCTCGCGGTATTGGGCTATCTCGGTTTTGTAGGCTATAAACAGACAAAAAGCTCGGCAGATTACTTAATCGCAGGAGGCAACACACATCCGTTTGTGATGGCGCTGAGTTATGGAGCTACCTTTATCTCCACAGCGGCGATTGTTGGGTTTGGAGGCGTGGCAGCGTGGCTTGGAAATTCACTGTTATGGCTTACGTTTTGTAACATCTTTATAGGTGTCTTTGTCGCCTTTGTCTTTTTAGGAAATCCAACCCGCAAAATGGGTATTCGGCTTAATGCACACACCTTTCCTGAACTCTTGGGACGACGTTTTAACTCTAAGTTTATTCAGATGTTTGGTGGTGTTTTGATTACCATCTTTATGCCTTTGTACACTTCGGCTGTTTTAATTGGTGGAACAGAGTTCTTGGTTGCTTACTTTAAAGTAGACTATCATCTAGCCCTTTTAGTTATGTCCGTCATTGTGACAGGTTATGTTTTAGCAGGTGGTCTTAAAGGCGTTATGCTGACCGATGCACTTCAAGGTGTCATTATGTTTGTAGCAATGCTCATACTTTTATTCATGGTTTTTGATGCTGTAGGTGGTGTTGATGCAGGTTTTACAAAATTGGAAACCGTGTGGAATGAAACGGTAGCATCGCTTGGGAGTGTCAACATTAAAGAGCTCAAAGCTGGAAGTCCCGATTTTATGATGAAGCTCTCTATGAATTGGGGTTTTCAAGGTTGGAATAAGATGCCACTTTTCCTCTCTGAAGGATGGCTTTTTGTTATTACAACGATTACGATGGGTGTGGGGGTGGGTGTTTTGGCACAACCACAGTTGGTTGTTCGTTTTATGACCGTTAAAAGTAAAAATGAGCTCAATCGCGCCGTTTTAATTGGGGGTGTTTTTATCATTGCAATGACGGGCATCATCTTCATTGTAGGGGCACTTACCAACGTTTGGTATTATGAGTTTAATGAAGGTAAAAATGCACTTCAAAGTGCTGGTGGCATTGGCAAAGTCATTCCTCATTTCATTAATGCGGCAATGCCCAAATGGTTTGCATTTATTTTTCTATTTGCTTTAATTTCGGCTGCCATGAGCACACTCTCAAGTCAATTTCATGCAATGGGAACAGCGATAGGTCGCGATGTTTTTGAGCAAATTGCAGGAAAACACACTCAAAATTCACTGCTGATTACACGTGTGGGTATTGTCGTGATGATTGTCATTTCAGTCTCTTTAGCCTATGTATTTGATAAACAGCCAGCGATTATTGCACGTAGTACGGCTATCTTTTTTGCACTCTGTGCGAGCATCTTTTTACCGACCTATTTTGGTGGACTTTTTTGGAAACGAATGACGAAAAAAGGTGCGATTGCGTCAATGGTCGTGGGTACGGTCATTACCACTTTTTGGCTTTTGTTTGTTCACTTTCAAGAGGCAAAAGAGTTGGGTCTGTGTAAAATGCTTTTCGGCGTGAATTCACTTTTAAGTGGAAAGATCATTTTTGTTGATGCGATGATTGTGGCATTGCCACTCTCCGCTTTAACCGCGGTGGTTGTCTCATTACTCACAAAGCCAGAGAGTTCAACGCTACTGAAAAAGTGTTTTGAGGATTGAAAAGAGGAGGGTAGCTTTACCCTCTGTACTCTCGTTTAGGGGAGGATCCTAAATTTGCGGACATTAAAAAAGCACGTGTTTTTTTATTTTTTTCCATAGAATCACGCGTTTTTGCCTGTTCTTCTTTTATAATTTTGAGTGCTTCTTGTATGAGTGCTTGTGCCTGCTTCGCTTCATTAACATCGGTTATTGTTGGTATCTCTTTGATTAATTTACCCATTTTTTTAGGATTTTTTTCAATGATGGCAATGGTAAAAGCATTACACCATGACATGTTCTGTCTCCTCTTTCCACGCTTCTAAAAGACCGCGTGCAACGTTAATGACTTCATCAAGTTTAGCTGTGTCATTTTTTAAATTAGCATCAGAGAGTAGCTGAAGCTGATACGTATATAGACCACGAAGATAGAATGCAACTGGTCCTCCATCGTAATTAAGTGAATGAATCAGCTCTGCAAAAATAGCTGAAGTTCGATTGATCCAGTAGGTTCTTTTTTCAATATCTTTATCTTCAATCGCTTTTTTAGCTTGAGATGAAAAACGTAAAACTCCCTCATAAAGCATCTTAATCAACTTTTCAGGCGACTCAATAGAAATATTATTTTGTGAATAAGTTGAATAGGCTAAATTAGTATACATGCAAAAATCCTTTAAAATTAATCACTACTACTTTCATCAATCATCATTGAAAGCGTATCAAATGATGTAGTCATTTCGCTAATCATGCTATCGTATGCAGCAAACTTTGTTGCCATAATCTCGTATTTTGTATCCAAACTTTCAACCAATTTTTCTCTTTGCTCTGTCAATGATTCCAATCTGGTATCCAGATATTCAGAATAAACGGTAAGGATACCTTCCGAATCATCCGTATATGTTTCCAAAAGATCTTCAAATTCTGTAAACATTCCATCACGAGTGGTACTATGTCCGTAAATCATTGTCTGCTTAAGCCCTAATGTTGATAACACAGTTGCGTCACCAGTAATTTCAATATCACTACCTGTCGTACTTTTCAAAATGATATTTCCATCACTTCCAACGGTTGCTGTAACCCCTTCAACTCCCGCTTCATTAATAGCTTTTTGTAGAGCAACAGCATTCTCTTCAGCGGTGGATCCTGCATCGGTAGTAAAACGAATGCTCGTATCATTAATATAAAGACCTTTGTATGTAATCGATAACGCTCCTGAAGCAATAGAAGTTCCTGTATAGGTTGTTGTTTCATGCGTGGTGGAACCCATAAAAAAGTCTTGAACATCATCAGGATCGTCTTCAACTTTCTCATCGAAAGTATCTTCATCAAAACTAAGCGTTCCATCTTCAAAGGTAAGACCATAATCGAGAAGACTACGTCCATTTTCATCAAGAGATTGTACCTGTTGTTTGATGCTTGAAAGAAATCCAGTCAGTTGGCTAACACCTTGAAAGACACCTGCGGTTTCTTCTTCAGCATCGTAACTGGTTGCTGAATCTAGATTGGAAACAAGGCTATTGAAGGCAGAGACAAAAGATTCAATTTGTGTTTTAATATCTGTCCAATCTTGCTCAATAGAAACGGATGTTGTATCACCCGTATCCTGGACTTCATTTAAGGTAATAGTGACACCTACTATTAAGTCATCAACCGTATTGGATGAGCGAGTAATGCTAACACCATTGTAGGTAAAACTTGCATCTTGCGCTGTTTGAATGTGGCTATCTGTGTCATCCCATCCTAGGCTGCTAAGAATATTAGTTGAAGTGGGATCGCTCTCATAATTAGTAGATGAAAGGGTAATAGCATAATCTGCACCTGTGTCATCTGATTTGAGAATAAGTTTATAGGGTGTATCTCCACCGGTGTTTAAAATAGAAGCGGTTACATTACCATCGAGTTTATCATTGATCATATCAGCAAGATCTGTTATTGTTGTAGAAGAAGATACTGCAAAAGAGTAGGATGTTCCATTGATCTCGATCGTTAAAGTGTCAGATGCTGTGGTAACGGCACTCGTTTCAGAGCTAAAGCCAGTACTTTGATAAATATCTTGTTGTGCAAGTTGCTCTACATGTAATGTAAAATCTTGAACGTTGGTACCACCATCGGCGGTAACAGTTATTGCCTCATCTGAAACCGTTGTGGTTCGTTGTAAATAATAGGTATCATCTGCTAAAGCGCTTGCTGATGTCTGAAGGGCTGATGCAAGTGTTGTTAACGTTTCTAAATCGGTTTGCTGTGTTGAATTGGTTGCCAAATCTTCATCAATCGGGTCTAATTGTGCCTCTTCATCAACTGCACGTAAGCTATCGATAAGATCATAAGTTAAAACACTATCACTTCCAAGTCCGAGTGAACTTAACGTAGAGGTTGACATGGGTTATCCTTTTTTGTCAAATATCATTCCAACAATCTCTTTCATTTTAGCAGAGAGAGCCATGGCTTCTTCTGTTGGAATCTTGCGAATCATCTCGCCTGTGCTATTTTCGATTACAGTAACGTACATTTTATTGATTTCATCGTTGAAGCCAAAAGAGATATTGGTATCTAAAAGATACATTTGTTCATTAAGTTCCTTTACGGTTTGGCTTAGAACTTGCGCTGTTTCACTTTGACTTTGATTTTGACTTTCTTCGGTTACTTTTTCTGCTACTTGAATCTCTTCTACTTGTCTTGTTGGTGTCTCGCTTGCTACCGTAGGAGTGGTTGCAGTTTCAACGTGCTTGCTGGTTGCGCTAAATATGTCCATAATTGCCCTCCTTAACATTCTCTTTTTGATTCTGTAAACAAGATCGACACATCTTTTTTTTTGTTTAATTGACCCAGTGAATTAAGATTGAGTGTGTTACTATTTCAGGATTACAAGAAGAGGACTAAGATGAAAATAGCGCTAGTATGTCAATCATTGCTGTTAAGTCGTGCACTAAAGAGTTTTTTAGGCGAGAGTGTTGTGGCTTATAAACAGTGCGACTTTGTGATTAGCGATAAAAAAATTGAACTCGATAAACCTGTTTTTTACATCTCTTCCCATGAGGGTAATTTGATAATTCCCTTTTCCAAATCTTCACTTCTTTTAGAATTAGATAAATTTTTTCAACACCTTCGTTTACTCCAAGGCATAGTGGAAGATGAAGGGGTGGTCGCTTCTAAAAGCACCCACCTTCTTGAAGAAAAGATTACCGCATTGACTGAAAAATTTAGAGCAGAACTGATTCAGACGATCCGAGGCTATTATGGCAATTAAGCCCCTTTCTTCAACCATTAGTGCAGGCAAATACAAAGGAAAAAAGATTCTTCTTCCCTCTTTGGAGAGCACGCGAAGCACCAAAGCCATTTTAAAAGGTTCTCTGTTTGACAGCCTTCAATACGACATCGTCGATGAGCTTTTTGTTGAAGTGTTTGGTGGCAGTGGTTCGATGGGGCTTGAGGCACTCAGTCGTGGCGCTAAACACGCCTATTTCATTGAAAAAGACAAAGCAGCGTTTCAAACACTGAAAAGTAACTGTAAAGCAATCGATGAAGAACACACAACGCCTCTTGAGGGTGACAGTTTTATTCTTTTTCCTACACTGCTAGGAAAGCTTACATGTAAAGCGTATTTCTATTTCGATCCACCTTTTTCCATTCGTGAGGGGATGGAAGATGTGTACGAAAACGTGATGGGTTTAATCGCCTCAATTCCCCGTGAAATGGCACATTGGATCGTGATTGAACATATGAGCACCCTTGTCCTTCCAGAAGCCATTGGTTCGTATACGTTAACCAAGCGTAAAAAATTCGGAAACAGTTCGCTCTCCTTTTACATGTAAGAACATGGAACATTAATTGCTTTAAATTGGCAAGAACGCTAAATTTAAAGGGAATTGATGAAGATTGTTAAACTCTCTTTCGTACTGATTTCAGCACTCAGCACACTGTATGCTCAAAGACTTGGCGATATTGCCAATGTCATTGGTGTGAGGGAAAACCAACTCATCGGGTATGGTCTTGTCGTTGGACTTAACGGCACAGGAGATGGCTCATCGTCTGAATTTACGCTACGATCACTCTCAAATCTTTTGCAAACCGTCAACGTTAAAATTGACCCTGCGGATATTAAATCTAAAAATATTGCCGCGGTTGTGGTGACTGCAAAACTTCCAGCCTTTGCAAGGCAGGGTGACAAAGTCGATGTCTCTGTCTCTTCCATTGGCGATGCAAAGTCCTTACAAGGTGGAAATCTGCTTTTAACACCGCTCAAAGGTGTGGATGGAAAAATCTACTCTTTAGCACAAGGTTCACTTACCATTGGTGGTATGAACGGTAAAGAAAAAGGGCAACTCAATCACCCCGCTTCAGCGAACATCTTTAGTGGCGCTTTGGTCGAGCGCGAAATTGAAAATAACCTCCATGACCAAGAATTTGTGGATCTCTCTTTAAAAGAAGCCAATTTTAATACAGCCGTTTCCGTGCAAAATGAACTTAACGCCAAATTTGGTCGAAAAATTGCCGTTGCAACCGATTCACGAACCATTCGTTTGATGAAACCTGATGGTCATTCGACCGTTGAGTTTTTAGCAAAAACACTAGATGTCGATGTCAGGTACGAAAAAGAAGAAAAAATTGTTATCGATGAGCGTACGGGGACGATTGTTTCAGGTGTCAATGTCAGGGTTGATCCTGTTGTGGTCACCCATGGAGACATTACGATCAAAATTGAAGCCGAAGATGTGTTAGCAGATGAGCGAAATGTGGATATTGGCGGTAATGTTAAGATCGCTGGATCGGAAAATCGCATTAAAATCAAACAAGAGAGTATGACGGTTGCGAACATTGCACGTGCACTCAATAAATTAGGAGCTAGGCCTAAAGATATTATCTCTATTTTAGAAAATATCAAGCGCGCAGGCGCCATTACCGCTCCGTTGGAGATCATCTAATGCAAACTGATAGCAGTGTAGCTCTTTTAAATGCGAATTATAATCCAACGCCAACATCCGTAGATAATACGGAGCAAAATGATGCGTTGCTGAAAGAGCAAACCGATAAATTTGAAGCATTTTTCTTAAAACAGATTCTTGATATTGCGCTTAGTAGTGACGAAGAGGGTGGGCTTTATGAGAAAGATGCGGGTGATAAAATTTATAAATCGATGTATAACGATACGATGAGTAATGCTTTGAGTGGTAATTTGGGTTTGAGTGAAATGTTATTTAGCTATTTAAAAGAGGAACGTTAAAGTTTTATCATTTTAGACGATATAGTTGCAAGCGATACTAAATTTAACTGTAAAGGTTCTAAAATGATTTCAACGGTTCAATCGTCCAATGTGGCGTACGTACAACAAAACAGTCTTAAAGAGGATGCCTCAAAAGGTGTCTCAAAAACAGAAAAAAGTGAAGGGGTAGACAAAGTCTCCGCGCTTAAAGCTGGCATCGAAAATGGAACGTATAAATTCGATCTAGCAAAAACGGCTCAAGCAGTCGCGGAAGAGTTGCTCTAAATCCTTACATGTAAAAGGATCAAACGATGTTAACACACTATTTGCAAAACGCGATTAAAGATATTGATAGCCTTATAGAGCAGACTGAAAAAGATATTGTTGCTATCAAAGCTGCACAGCACGGAGATGTTGCTGAACGATCGAAAATTAAAGAAGATCTTATTCACTCTTTTGAGACTAAAAAGTCTCTTTTGGACAATGAACTTTCCAAAATGCTTAAAGAGAGCGGCAAAAAATCACTGGAAGAGTTATTAAACGCTACTCAAAAAGAGCTTCTAGCTCAAATAAAAATAAAGCTCACAGAACTTAGAGTCTGTAATAAACAGTATGCAAAATATGTGGTTACCATTAGTCAATTTTACAACGTGTTACTTGATAGTATCTTTCCAAGGGAGATGGATGGTTATAAAACAGCCAATCATAAACCTGCTTCTTTATTACAAATTAAGGCATAATGATGGGACTTTTTAGCACACTCAACACAGGAACATCTGCCCTAAATGCCGCTCAAGTTGCTGTTTCCATTACCAGTCAAAATATTGCAAATGTGGATAACACATCCTACAGTAGACAACGTGTTAATCTGTCAGCAAGCACTGCTGTCAGTTCAGGTGGTGTCAGTGTTGGTACTGGTGTTACGGTTACTTCTGTTACACGTGTGCATGATGAATATACTTATATGGAACTGAGAAATGCAGCAACTGATGTTGCTTATGATTCGTATAAAACACAAGTATTGGAAGAAGTAGCTCAGTATTTTCCAGACTTGGATGAATCTGGTATTGCAACGGATCTTGAAGAGTATTTCTCTGCTTGGAATGATTTGGCTTCTAATGCAACGGAAGGCTCACAAAAAATTGCTTTGGTTCAATCAGCTTCAACCATGGCAAGTGAGATTCAATCCACGAGAGAAACGTTACGTGATCTTCAAGACTCAGTGAATGATCAGCTGAAAACAGCGGTGGAAGAGATTAACAGTTTAGCAGAACAAATTGCAGATATCAATAAACAAATTAGTGCCGTAGAATCAGAAGAAGGCAATTATGCCAATGACTTAAGAGATGCGCGTGATGAGCTTGAACTTACTTTGGCAAATTTAGTGGATATCTCTGTTTCCAAAGGTGATATAAGTAGTTACACTTCTTCCGTATCATCAGATTTAAGTACTTCTGAGGGGACAGAGTATAGCCTTACTGTTTCAGGATTTACAATTATTGATGGTACGACATACCATCCCTTAACCATTAGCAATACTTCAAATGAGAGCGGTTATTATTCTATTTCCTATGAAACGCAGGATGGTACGGATTATGATTTAACGGAAAAAATTTCTGGTGGAGAAGTGGGGGCGATGCTTGATCTTCGTGGTCGAGTTCTTGATGGTGAGAGCGGGTACCCAACCGATGGCTCAATTCAAGATTATATCGATGAATTAGATACGTTTTCACAAACACTCATTACCGCAACAAACAATATTTATGCACAAAGTGCACAATCGAGTATGCAATCTCCTGTTTTAGATATTGAGGGTGATACTTCATTAAAAAACGCATATGACAACATTGAATCAGGTACCTTTGACGTTATAGTTTACGGTAGTGACGGTGAAGAGATTGCCCGTAAAACAATTTCAATTAGCAACACTACGACAATGACAGATGATACTTTTTCAGAGAGTATTGTTTCTCAAATTAATGCAGAATCTGATGATAATGCAGATAATAATTCATTAAATGATGTGGATGACTATTTTACGGCTATTTTTATGGAAGATGGTACTTTCTCACTTTCTCCAACAAGTACGAACAGTACGTATACAATTGCTATTGAAGATAGTGGTACCAATTTTCCTGGCGCCATTGGTGTCAGTCAGTTCCTCACAGGAAGTGATGCGTCCGATATTAGTGTAGCGACTGAATATCAAAAAGATCCTTCTTCTATGCAAGGCTTTGCTGCACCCATCTCGGGTGATAATACGGTTGCGAATGCTATGGTGCAGTTGCAATACGATACATTGAGTTTTTATAATTCCAATGGAACTGTCTCCAGTGAAACACTTGAAGGCTATTACAGTGCTTTAACGACCAATATTGCTACCGATGCTTCAGCTGCTTCAGCTAGTCTTTCAACCAATGAAACATTGTATAACACCGTCTATACGGAATACCAATCGATTAGTGGTGTGAATGAAGATGAGGAACTAACAAATTTGATCATGTATCAAGCTTCTTATACCGCGGCTTCTAAAATTATTACAACGATTGATGAGATGTTAGAGACCCTTTTAGGCATAAAATCCTAGTGAAACGATTTCCGTTTTTGAGCACCACTCTTTTGGTGCTCATCTTTTTCTTTTGCTTTACCTTCCCCTCTTTTTATGCAGGTTCTGCGTATGAACTAAGCCCCACTGCTATTTTATTACCTCCCAGTTTTGAGCATCTTTTAGGTACCGATAGGCTAGGGCGTGATCTTTTGGCTCGTTTGATGGTGGGTGGTCAAGTCTCTTTGCTGATCGGCATTTTAAGTGCACTGATTTCGAGTATTGTAGGGCTTATGATTGGTATTAGCGCAGGGTTTTTTCAAAAAAGTGTTGATAAACTCATTATCGTTGTGATCGATCTTTTCTTAACCTTTCCTACCTTTTTTCTTCTTTTAGCGTTGATTAGTTATATGAATGCTTCGGTGTGGGTGCTCGTTTTTATTATCTCCATCACTGGTTGGATGGGAATGGCGAGAATGATACGAAGTGAGAGCTTCGCTATCTCTAACGCTCCCTTTATTAAAATTCTTAAACTCTCCAATGTCAATACTTTCAAAATTATCTTTAAATACTTTGCTCCCTTGCTTGCTCCTATCTTTTTTATCAGCTTTACATTTGGGGTGAGTGGGGCGATTTTAGCAGAAAGTGGGCTGAGCTTTTTAGGTATTGGGATTACGCCTCCGCAGATGAGTTGGGGTGTGATTATCAGTGAAGGCAAGGAAGTGATCGATATTGCATGGTGGCTGAGCTTTTTCCCAGGTTTTCTTATCTTTCTCGTCACCTTTTCCTTGATTAATCTCTCTGATTATCTTCAATCTAAAAGTAACGAAAAAGATGTCTTAAATGACCTTTGAAGCTATTGCAAAACTTTTAAATGAAGAGGCAACTAAACGTAACCATGCAGAAGAGATCAGTTTAAATCGTCCTGATCCTTTACTGATTGCTTCACGGCATAACGATGAATTTATCGCCCTTATTTGTGCTCTGTTTGCCTATGGTAATGTTCCTGCTATCATTCAATTTTTAGAGAGCTTGGATTTTTCACTCTTGGATGCGGATGAAAGCATGATTGAGCAGGCATTAGCGCATCACTATTACCGTTTTCAAAATGCCAAAGACATTCAAGCGCTTTTTACAACGCTTGGACGTGTTAAACACGACGTTGGCTCATTCGAGTCAGTTTTTCTCCCTGCGTATCAAAAAAAATCAAATGTGATGGATGGTTTACGCGCATTGATTGCGTTGTTGTACGATATTAATCCTTATCGCTCACGCGGCTATCAGTTTTTATTGGGTACAATACCTCCCATAACCCCAGTATCGCCTTATAAACGATGGCATATGTATCTTAGATGGATGGTGCGTAAAGATCATCTCGATCTTGGACTTTGGAGCGGTGTTGATACCAAAGATTTGCTCGTTCCACTGGATACACACACCTTTGCATTGGGGAAAAAATTGGGCTTGATTCAGCGAAAATCGTATGATTTTAAGGCTGTCTTAGAGTTGAGTCGCGCACTCCAAAAGATTGATCCGAGTGATCCTGTCAAATATGATTTTGCACTCTATCGCTTAGGACAAGAGAAAATTCTTCTTTAAGGTTCACAATGAATGTGAAGTATTGGCTTCCTAGGAGTTTTACGGTTTTGAGGGAGGGCTACTCTGTTACAAAACTATCGTCTGATATTGTAGCAGGCTCTACGGTTGCGATTATCGCCTTACCTTTAGCAATGGCATTTGCCATAGCCAGTGGTGTTAGTCCTGAAAAAGGGCTCTTTACAGCGGTTGTCGCTGGACTTATTATCTCTCTCTTTGGTGGGAGTAGGTATCAGATTGGAGGTCCTACAGGGGCTTTTGTTGTGGTACTCTATGCGGTTATTTTAAAACATGGATACGATGGCTTAGTCATTGCCACATTTATGGCAGGTATCATGCTCTTTTTGATGGGTGTTTTTAAGCTTGGTAACATCATCAAGTACATTCCTTATCCTGTTACGGTGGGTTTTACAACCGGTATCGCACTCATTATTTTCTCTTCGCAGATCAAAGATTTTTTTGGGCTTCCTATTGCCAAAATGCCAGCAGAGTTTGTCGATCAGTGGAAACTTTACTCGACAGAGCTTTTACATGTAAACTATTATGCTATGGCTATTGGTGTGGTGAGTATGATCCTTTTGCTTAAATTGCGCCACCGTTTTCCGCATATTCCTGCACCCATTATTGTCATTATTCTCTCCGCCCTTGCGGTTTATCTTTTTAAACTGCCTGTGGAAACGATTGGTTCAAAATTTGGAGCACTTCCTTCAACTTTGCCATACCCTTCCATGCCTGCGTTTTCATTGGAAAAAGTACGGGTTGTGTTTCCTGATGCGATGACGATTGCCCTTTTGGGAGCTATCGAATCCTTGCTTTCTTGTGTTGTAGCCGATGGTATGACGGGAGATCGTCACCACTCGAATAAAGAGCTTATGGCACAAGGTGTAGCCAATATCGCTTCCGTTCTTTTTGGAGGTATCGCCGCCACTGGTGCGATTGCACGAACGGCTACGAACATTAAAGCGGGTGCTTACAGTCCTGTTTCGGGTGTCATTCATGCCCTCATGTTGCTTGTGTTTATGTTTTTATTTTCAAAACTCATTGTGCTGATTCCCTTAGCGACGCTGGCAGCTATCTTGATCGTTGTGGCATGGAATATGAGTGAGTTTCACCACTTTAAAGCCATTGCCCTTAAGTCTGAGCGCAACGATATGGTCGTGCTTTTAATGACGTTTTTCTTAACCGTCTTGATTGATCTCAACACCGGTGTTCAAACAGGCATTATGCTTGCAGGTCTGCTGTTTATCAAACGTATGATTGACGTGACAGGCATTGTGGATACGAAAAATACGATTGGCATGCCTTTAGATGAAGACGATGAGCCCATGGAAATGGATGATGCGAATGCCATTTCTAAGAAAATTGTTCCAAAAGATGTGGAAGTGTATGAGATCGATGGACCATTCTTTTTTGGTGTTGCCGATCGGCTTAAAAATGTCCTTGGGGAAGTGAGCAGTCCTCCCAAAGT
Source organism: Sulfurospirillum halorespirans DSM 13726 (assembly GCF_001723605.1). Classification (NCBI taxonomy): domain Bacteria; kingdom Pseudomonadati; phylum Campylobacterota; class Epsilonproteobacteria; order Campylobacterales; family Sulfurospirillaceae; genus Sulfurospirillum; species Sulfurospirillum halorespirans. Next base: position 1,388,684 of record NZ_CP017111.1, read on the forward strand.
CTTTATACTGCGTATGCGTCATGTTCCTATGATCGATGCAACAGGACTTCATGCCTTAGAGGAGTTTTTTGATCTTTGCCAAAGCAACGGAACGATTCTTGTACTTTCAGGGGTCAATGAGCACATCAAGCTTAAAATTCGCCGTCTTGGTTTTGAGAAAAAAATAGGGTTAGAAAACATTACCGACAATATCGATATGGCACTTTCGCGTGCCCATCGACTTTTAATGAAGGAGTAAAGATGCCTTATGTCAATATCAAAATCACCAAAGAGGGTGCAACAAAAGAGCAAAAAGCTGAGCTTATTGAGGGTGTAACAAACCTCTTAGTGAACGTTTTGGGTAAAAATCCAGCCACAACGGTTGTTACGATCGACGAAGTGGATATGGATAATTGGGGTATAGGTGGGCAACAGGTCAGCGAACTTCGCAAAAAGCCGAAGCCTTAAACTACTATTAAATGATTTATAGATACAATCACGCAAATTATTAACGAAGGAAATGTGTAATGGGCGAAATGTTTACATTTTTAGGTCTTATTAACCACTCCCATGACTTCATCTTTGTATCACACATTGTTTTAGTCGGTGTTATCAGTTTTGTCTTGGCAAAACTTGCAACGTCTAAAATGCAATTGGTACCAAGTGGTGTTCAAAATGTCATGGAAGCGTATCTTGAGAGTGTCGTCTCAATGGGTAAAGATGTCATTGGTGAAGAGTTGGCACGTAAATATCTACCACTGGTTGCAACACTTGGGTTGATGGTGTTTATTGCAAACGTTATCGGTATTATTCCTGGGTTTGAAGCTCCTTCAAGCAACCCAAACATGACATTGGCACTGGCATTGATGGTATTTATCTATTATAACTTTGAAGGTATCCGTGTCAACGGTGTTGTGCATTATTTTGCGCACTTTATGGGACCATTGAAAGTTTTAGCGCCTCTTATGTTCCCAATCGAGATCGTTTCACATCTTTCTCGTATCGTCTCTTTGTCTTTCCGACTTTTCGGTAACATTAAAGGTGATGATCTGTTCTTAGCCGTTGTCTTGATGCTGGCTCCTTGGGTAGCACCACTTCCTGCGTATGCGCTTTTAACATTCTCTGCATGTTTGCAGACGTTTATTTTTATGATCTTAACATACGTTTATCTAGCAGGTGCTGTTTTAATTAGCGAAGAGCACTAAAAAGTACTCTCTTGTTGCAACACCAACAAACGCGTTTTGAAAAACTCCTCAGCTTTTTGCACGGTGCCTCTTGGGCACTTGCATTGGCTGGTGGAGGTTATACCTTCTTACTTTTTCTTCCTTTTGGCACTATCATCGCTTCTCTCATTGCACTTTTCTTCTTTCTGAGTGGCTGTTTTTTTGTTATTATCTTTTCAATGGCACAACTGCAACTGGATAAATTTGAAGAGCTTAAAAAACAGACGCAACTCTTAGAAAAACTTAGCCTCAATGATCAAACGCTATCTCATCACTGATCCCTCTTTTTATACTTCCAACCCAGCAAAAGTCGTTCAAAAACTTTTACATGTAAAGGCAAAGTATCAACCTGATTACATCTGTTTACGCGATAAACAGACCTCAGATTACACCTCGCTCGCCAAAGCCGTTTCAAAGGCTTCCCTTCAAGATGACCGAACTAAACTCTATTTGCATACCGATTTTAAACTCGCACATGACCTTGGCTGTGATGGTGTGCATCTGCCTTCCAATGCTTTACATGTAATAGAAAATGCCAAAGCATTAGGTTTGGAAGTCATCGCAAGCACACATACCCTCAAAGAGATAGAAGAGGCTGAAAAAAGAGGCGCAGATGCGATCACCTTTAGTCCCATTTTTGCAACGCCCAACAAGGGCGAACCGCTTGGTTTAGAGAAGTTAAAAGAAATAAATGATAGAATCCGCGTTAAATGTTTCGCGCTTGGTGGCATCATCAACGCTGATCAGGTGAAAGCTTGTGAAGCGGTTGGAGTGCATGGTTTTGCCTCAATTCGCTTTTTTTTAGATTAATCCAAAGGCTATTTAATGGAATTTGAAGTTGTTATTGGACTTGAGGTTCATGCTCAGTTAAACACAAAAACCAAGATTTTTTGCAGTTGCCCAACCAGTTTTGGCGACGAACCCAATACCAATGTCTGTGAAGTTTGCCTAGGACTTCCTGGCGCTTTGCCTGTTTTAAACAAAGAAGTGGTTAAAAAAGCGATTGCTTTAGGTACCGCTATCAATGCAACAATCAATCAAAAATCTATTTTTAACCGTAAAAACTACTTCTATCCTGATCTTCCAAAGGGGTATCAGACCAGCCAGTTTGAGATCCCTATCGTTGAAGCGGGTGAAATTTATATTGATTTTGAAGATGGCACAACGAAGCGTATTGGTGTGACGCGTGCGCACCTTGAAGAGGATGCGGGTAAAAACATTCATCATGGCAATGTAAGCCATGTGGACTTAAACCGTGCGGGAACACCGCTTCTTGAAATCGTCAGTGAACCGGATATGCGAAGCAGTGAAGAGGCGATTTTATACCTTAAAAAACTCCACGCTATTTTGCGCTACCTCGACATCAGTGACGCCAATATGCAAGAGGGAAGTTTTCGCTGTGATGCCAACGTCTCGATTCGCCCAAAAGGTGAGACTAAACTTTATACCAGAGCGGAGATTAAGAACCTAAACTCGTTTAAATTTATCCAAAAAGCGATTGATTACGAAGTAGAGCGTCAAAGTAATGCGTGGGAAGATGGCGTGTATGAGAAAGAAGTCGTTCAAGAGACACGTCTGTACGATACCGAGAAAAATGAAACGAGAAGTATGAGAGGTAAAGAAGATAGTGCTGAGTATCGCTACTTCCCCGATCCAGACTTACTGCCCGTACTTGTTCCTGATGATATGTTGGCGGAGTGTATCCAAATTCCTGAACTCCCCGATCAAAAACGTGATCGTTTCTTAAAAGAGTACGGCATCAAAGAATATGATGCCAATGTGATTACATCCAGTGTTGAAATGGCTCAGTTTTACGAGACGATGATAAGCGAGGGTGCCGGGGCAAAGAATGCTGTAACATGGCTCACCGTTGAGCTTCTTGCACGCTTAAGTCATGGTATGACTCTGATGACTTCGCCTGTGGACGCGGTTAAACTCGCCTCTATTGTCAAACGCATTGAAGATGGAACGATCAGTGGAAAAGCTGCGAAAGAGGTGCTGGATTATTTGATGGAAAATAACAGCAATGTTGATGAAGCCATTGAAAAACTAGGACTCAAACAAGTGAGTGATGATGGCGCTATTTTAGCAATCATCGATGCGATCATCAGTGCCAATGCCGATAAAGTCGCAGAGTATCGAGGCGGTAAAGATAAACTCTTTGGTTTCTTTGTGGGGCAAACAATGAAAGAGAGTAAAGGTGCTGCTAATCCTTCTAAAGTGAATGAACTTTTAAAATCCAGATTGGATGCGTAAGTGGGCAAGAGCGTGAGTATAGCTGTCATTGGAGCGGGAAAATGGGGGCAAGCACTTCAGTTTGCGCTCTCTTTCACGCTTACATGTAAGATCACCTCACGTCATATAAAACCTATTGAAAATTTTGTCAGCCTTGAAGAGGCCTTGAAATGCGAATACCTTATCTTCGCTCTTCCTGCTCAAGTCGTTCGTGGTTGGCTAGAAGCACATTTTACATTTCGTGGGCAAAAAATTCTGGTTGCTGCCAAAGGCATCGAACAGGGCAGTGGTTCTTTTTTAAATGAGATTTTTGCACACTATGTTCCAGAAGATCATCTCAGTTTTTTATCGGGCCCTTCGTTTGCAAGCGAGGTGATGCAAGGACTTCCTACCGCGGTTGTTATTAACTCCAGTAATGAAACACTTTCCAAAGAGTTTGCCGCTTTTTTCCCTTCGTTTATTAAAACCTATACGTCAAAAGATGTCATTGGTGCGGAAGTATGTGGTGCGTATAAAAACGTACTGGCGATTGCCAGTGGAATTTGTGATGGACTTAAACTTGGCAACAACGCACGTGCGAGTTTGATTGCACGTGGATTGGTTGAAATGCGCCGTTTTGGAAAATATTTTGGTGCGCACGATGAGACGTTTTTAGGGCTCAGTGGAGCGGGAGATCTTTTTTTAACCGCTTCGAGTACGCTCTCGCGTAACTACCGTGTTGGGCTTTTCTTGGCTGAGGGTAAAAAACTTGAAACTATTTTAGAAGAACTTGGCGAAGTGGCGGAGGGCGTTTTTACCTCTGAAGCGATTTTTGAACTCTCGGCAAAACATATGATTTATACACCCATTGCTCATGAAATAGCACTTATTTTAAAGGGAAAAGAGCCGCGCATCAGCGTGAAAGACCTCTTGTCAGATTGATGATGCTAAAATTTTTCTTCTCTTGCTTACTGCTTTCTTCGCTTTTGCACGCCAAAACACCTCCATTGGAAGATATGATTGCTCAGATGATTATCATCGGCTTTGATGGCACCAAAGAGGGTGACAAGTGGGTTGAACAGATTGCTAAAGACATTAAACGTGAAAAAATTGGTGGGGTTTTTATCACCGAAAAAAATGTTCAAAACCCAGCACAGCTTAGAAAACTCAATGATTATTTAAAAGCACAAGCACCCAAAGCACTTCCGTTGATCGTGGCAGTTGAACATGAAGGCGGAAACAGTCTGTTTGAGGCTAAAAAAGGTTTTAGCGAAGTTCCCTCTGCGCATGAGCTTTTTCAAAACAAAGATATTGCTGAGACAGAAGCACTGTATCAAAAACTCAGCTCAGATCTTGCTCAAAGTGGTGTTAATGTCAATTTTGCGCCCGTACTTGATCTTCAACCTAAATTTGATGTGCTTGATAGCTCCAAACTGCAACGCAGTTACGCCGCGTATGAAGAGATTGTCACGACCTATGCGATGCTCTTTATCAATGCGCTTAAAGCTGAAGGCGTGATGCCCGTTGTCAAGTATTTCCCCACCTCGGGTGCCAATCTTTGGAATAACTTCTCCAGCGAAGAAGATGTCACAAAAACATGGCGTTTTGAGCAGTTAAAACCCTATTATGATCTGATCGCTTTTGGTAAAATGGACGCCGTTTTGATCTCCCATGTCATGCACCAAGAGCTCGATCCCAAAAATCCAACGCTCTTTTCAAAATTAGTCATTCAAGGCTTGCTAAGAGATAAAATGCACTTTGAAGGCGTCGTTTTTGCCGATAATTTACGCACCAATTCGATTGCGAGTAGTATTGATTTTAAACACCGTGTGATTCGTAGCATCGATGCTGGGGCTGATATATTGGTCTTTACAAACTATTTTGCCGAGAGTGCGAGTATGACCTTTACCGTTAATAAAATTATTAAAGAAGCGATTCAAAGTGGGGAGCTGAGCTCTGAGCGTATTGCTCTCTCCTATGAGCGAATTGTGCGTTTTAAACAAAAATTATCCAAAAGAGGAAGCCATGTTAATTAAGAATGCTTTGGTGTCAACACAAGAGGGCGTTTTACGTCACGATGTCCTGATCAAAGAGGGTAAAATCGTTGCTATTGGCAAAGCGCTTGATGCAGCCGCGAATGATGAAGTGATCAATGCTGATGGGCTTTATTTGCTTCCCGGTCTCATTGATCTTAACGTGCGCTTTTCCAACAGTTGTCTCAATCAAGAATACATCGATAAACTCTCCAACAGCTGTCTCAAAGGCGGCGTTACAACGGCTGTCGTGATGTCTGATTTTAGCCCACGCCTTGAGAGTGCAACACTTTTGGAATTGGTGAAATTTAAGATCGATCAAGCCAAGGTTAATCTGCACATGAGTGCTCCTTTGGCGGATGAAAAAGAAGATCAGCTCCATAACATTGCCACTTTGTTAAACAATGGTGCCGCAGCTATTTTAGCCGATTCGCATCGCAATGCCAACCTTTTAAGACGCGGTATGCAGTACGCAACGATGAAAAAAAGACCGCTTTTTGTACAGTGTTATGAGCCAAATTTGGATGATAATGGACTGATGAACGATGGTGTGATTGCTTCTAAATTAGGACTCTCTGGTATCTCTAAGATCTCTGAAACAGCGGAAGTCGCCAAAGTAGCTGAGATGGCACATTCTTACGGTGCAAGAGTTGTTTTAAAATCGCTCTCAACCAAACGCTCTTTAGACATCGCCAAATCGCATAAAGCCCTTAAATCAGACCTTTACACAGAAGTTTCGATTCATCATCTCTCCAAAAATGACACCAGTTGTGATGGCTTTAACACTTACGCAAAATTGATGCCACCGCTTCGAGAAGAAGAGGAGCGCAAAGCCCTTATTCAAGCACTCAAAGAGGGCTTGGTAGATATTTTAACCTCCGCACATTCTCCTAAATCCATTTTATACAAAGATGTGGCGTTTGAAGATGCCGCTTTTGGGATAGGCTCGATTGAAGAGTTCTTAACACTTGCCCATACATTTTTAATTAAAAATGGCGTGATTGATTTTAGGGAACTTATTCGCATCTGTTGCGTGAATCCTGCGCATATTTTGGGGCTCTCTTCCAAAGGGGCTATCGAAGTGGGGTACGATGCTGATTTGGTCTTATTTGACCCCAAAGAGAGCTATGAAGTGAGCAACAAACACTCGCTCTATTACGGTGAGACGTTGTATGGTAAAGTCAAAAAAGTGGTTGTCGCTGGAAAGCTACTTTTGAATTAAGAACGAATGTTACGCACTTCTTCAAAAGAGCGTAACATTTTACCTTTTATTTCTCATAAAACTTGTTTTATGAAGCTTTAGGAGGTGTCGGGGATGTATCCCTGACCTTTAAACAATGGGTTTTACCCATTGTTTAAGATACCGTTACGCAAACAGCGTAACATCAGTTAGTAAAAGACCCGTGAAAGGTAAAGTCCGCACGCTGGAATCAGTGTTGTGGACACTTTCATTTTACGATCGCGTTGTGCGATAAGATCATTGTACTCAAGCACGCCATCGCACGCTTTAAGTAAACTGCCGCACATCATCCGTATCTGAGAGCGTAAAAAAGCATCGCCTAAAAAGTAGATAACAATCAGATGTTTGTAACGGTAGGCTCCTGCTTTAAAGATGGTACGCTCATCTTTGGTCTTTCCCCCACCCAATTTTTTAAAATACTCAAAGTTATGAAATCCGACAAAAACCTGCGCATATTCGTTCAATTTTATAACATCGAGTGGCTTTACATGTAAAGCATAATGGGATAAAAACGGCTGATACGCTCCATCGTAAAGCACATAACGGTAGAGCCTCTTTTTTGCATCAAAACGTGCATGAAACGAGTCATCAACAGGGGTTATGCGCTGAATAAAAATATGTGGCGCTAAAAAAGCATTGAGCTGGGTTTGAAGTTTTGCAAGGTCACTCCAAAAGGGTGGAAGGTCTACATGTAAAACTTGATGGGTTGCATGCACACCCGTATCGGTGCGTCCACTGCCCACAACGGTGGTCTCAATGTTGATATGACGCAAAGCCCGTGTCAGAGCACCTGCAACACTTTGGCAGGTTTTGGTCTCATTTTTTTGAATTTGGAAGCCAATGAAAGCGCTTCCGTCGTAACTTAGAGTGATTTTAACACGCATGAGTATTTAGAACATAGCGCGAATGCGTTTTTGGTAAATTTTATAGGTACTTAAAAACATAATCAAAAATACAACAAGGGGCGCGCTTTGCGGATGCCATGTGGATAAAAGCGTTGCAAGGACAAGGTAAAATGAGATTGCTACGAACATCTCAAAGTAGATCCCACCTTTGTTGTAGCGGTACGTGACAATCCCAATACTGAGTGCTGCCAACGTTGAGGCAAGCGGGAAAAGGGAGATGAGCAGTAAAAAAGAGAGGTCGTAGGCTCGTTTATGATCGGTAAAAACACCGTTCCAATACTCAATAATACTCTGCAATTTCCCCACAATCGTTTTAGGCTGAGAGTTGATGTGCATACGTTCAAAGTCAACTTGCTGAATACCCTCTTTGGTAAATTCAAAAATTTTGCCTTGATCAAGATTGAGTCTTAGAACACCTTTTTCATTGTCGATGATCGCATTGGTAGCTACAATGAGTTTTTCATCATCCTTTTGCGTGGCAGCTTGGTAGAGCGTTACGCCTTTGTAGCGTCTGTCATTATCGCTGTGTTCGATGTAGACGAGCCAATCAGAGAATCGTTGACCAAACTCATTGGCTTTGATATTAAATTTGGCTTCGGCTTTTTTGTACTCTATAAAGTTTGAGTTGAGTTGTTTGGAGATCGGAATCAGCAATAAAACATCTAAAATCAAGATAAAAGAGAGCAGGGCGGAGAGTCCTAAAAAGAGCTGTGCAATTTTTTTGGGATCGTATCCAAGCGTAAAAAGTACGATGGTTTCGTTCTCTTTGGAGAGGTTAAAGAGTGTGATACACAAGGCAACAAAAAAGGTAATGGGTAAGGTATACACAAGTGTTTTGGGCAGAAGATAGATGTAGAGCGTTCCTAATTCCCAAAAGTTCATCTTAATAATGGCGGTCAGTGCCGTTATTTTAATAAAAAATACCACGGATGTGATAAAAAAAAGGATAAAAAAGAGCGAACTAAAAAGCTCACTGAAATGTTTTAAAAGATAACGACTGACTCTATTCATAAGATAAATTCCATTACATGTAAAATTGGTAGATCAAAAAACCACGTGAGCAAAAGCCCTAAGGCTAGAAACGGAATAAAGGGAAGTTCATACCCACGTTTACGCACGATCATAAACGCAACCAAGGCAATCAGTGCGCTGAGATAGATAGCCACAAGCCCCAGTTTGATGCCAAGCACCGCACCGATAATACCTGCGATAATAATATCCGCTTCGCCCATCACCTCTTTTTTAGCCAGCGCTGAGATACCAAAGCGTAAAAACGTAAATGCTCCCATCAGCAAAAGCCCGTTTTGAAGCGATTGCAAAGGATCTTGCGTGCAAAAAGAGAGGATGAGTGTGGGTAAACTGAGCGCATCTGGAACAGCTTTATACCGCAAATCAATAATGCTCAGAGCAAGCAAAAGCGCAAAAACAGAACCCATTAAAAGCGCTTGTGTAAGACTCTGCAAACGGTAAAAACAGAGACCATAAAGCAGCGCAGTGCCAAGCTCAACGAGTGGGTATTGCACCGAAATGGGCTCGTTGCAAAAAGCGCATTTTCCTCTTAAAAAGAGCCATGAAAAAAGAGGAATATTGTGGTACCATCTCAAAGGATGCAGGCATGTCGGACAGTGCGATGCGGGAAGATTGATGCTTTGATGACGAGGCATGCGCACAATCGCAACGTTTAAAAACGATCCTATGCACAGACCAAAAAGCATGATGAAAACAGCTTCAAAACCCATCGACTAACCCTTCACGTCTAATGCCACGTCGCCCAGATCAAAAAGAGGTTTGAGCTCTTTTTGCAGGCTAAGGTGTGTAATCATACCCAATTTAGGGCTCTCTTTTTGTAAATAGTAGACACTTTTCTCATACATCGCCGCAATTTCAACGCTTGAATCTTGAATGATGCCATACATTGGTCCTAAATGCTCATAAGCAATGTAAAACAGGAGCGATCCATCTTCTCTTTTTTGAAACTGCACCATCACTTTTTTACCTTCGTGAATCAAAGGAAGATGAATGATGGCTTTGGAGAGGGCTAAGAGCATATACGCATAAAGGGTGAAGAGCTCTTTAGGAATCTCACTGCTCAGCTGTTTCACTAAGAAAGCCCTAAATTCGTTGTAGCTAAAGCTGTTTCCGTCCAGTATCTGCTCCAATCCCATGGGTAAAAAATAAGCGTCATTTTCAAAGAGTTTGGGTTGTTGGTAGAGGTTTGAAATGGTTAAAATGCCGCCTTTGCCCTCAGCAAAATTTGCCCAGTATTTTTCACCCTCTTTGAGATTTTTACTGCTTTTGGTTGTGAGCTCTTTGCGTCCCACTTTGAGGCAGTAGCGACCACCATCAATTTGGCGTATGACTTCAATGCTCACCGGTAAATTGGCATTAAAATTGACACTCGAACTACTGGTGCGTCCGATGTCTGAGCCAATGCCTGCTAACTTTTGAAGGGTTGAAATCATAGGTGTGAACACTGCTCCACGATCTGTTCAGCGATCTCAAATTTACCTGCAAGAGCAAATTTTTGAATATGCGAAGCGGTGATAAAATGAACCTCATTTTTACTGCTTCCAAAGCTGTTTTGCTCTTTAAGCACATTGAGACACACAGCGTCCAACCCTTTTTTCTCTAGCATCGCACCTGCATTGGCAAGTGCTTTACTCTCATCCATCTCTGCTTTAAACCCAACCATTTTAAATCCTCGTTTGGGAAGTGATGTGAGCACATCGATGTTGCGTTTGAGCTCTAGGGTGTACGTCTCACCCAGCTCCTCTTTTTTGAGCTTGCCTTCGTGGGTTTTGATGGGCACATAATCGCTCACCGCGGCTGCCATCAAAAGATAGGGCGTTTTCTCGTTTTTGGTGACATACTGCATCTGCGAAAGAAGGGCGGCTTGAAGCTCTGCCGTACTCTTTACATGTAAAGTATTGATGGCGTTGATCTGAGGGGTTTCGCCACTGCTAATTAGCGTTACATTGGCACCTCTGAGGTAAAACGCAAGCGCAAGCGCAGAGGCTTGTTTTCCACTGGAAAAGTTGGTCAGGCACCTGACATCATCGATCTTTTCCATCGTACCGCCACCTGTGATAACGACTTCGCGCTCACTCCAAAAGGCTTCTTTAAGCAGCAACCGTGCGCAGTGGTAGAAAATCTGCTCAACGTCTGCAAGGGCACCCACACCTTCATCATTGCACGCTAAGAGTTTGGATTGCGGTGCGATGATCTCGTAGCCGAGCGCTTCAAGCTTTAAAAGGCTCTCTTGAGTGATGGCATTGAGCATCATATTGGTATTGGCTGAAGGCGCTAGTACAATGGTTTTGGTAAAAGCAATGGCGGTTTGGGTTAAGAGATTGTCCGCAATGCCATGGCTGAGTTTATTGATCGTATTGACCGAAGCAGGAGCGATGACAAAAATATCTGCCCATTTGCCCGTGTGAATGTGGCTCAGCCCTTCGCTCCAGCTTTCCGTGTCACCATGTAAAACCTTATTTTGACTGATCGCCTCAAAGGTGAGCGGTGTTATAAAACGCTTCGCATCTTCGCTCATCAGCACTTTGACTTCCGCGCCCGCTTTAATGAAGAGTCGAATCAACTCCAACGCTTTGTAAATTGCAATGCTACCTGTGACCCCTAAAAGGATTTTTTTCCCTGCAAGTTGATTATTTCGCATCTTTTTTCCCGAAGAATTTGTAGAAGAAACCCTCTATGATTTTAAGGGGTTCTCGGTTGATTGCTAGTGCACCTTTGGGGATGTCCTTAGTGACCGTTGTACCCGAAGCGATAAGCACATCATCGCCAATCGTAACAGGTGCGATCAGTTGAGAGTCACTGCCCACAAAGACGTTTTTGCCGATGATCGTTTGGTATTTGCCTTTGCCATCATAATTACATGTAATGGTTCCACAGCCAATGTTGGTTCCCTCATCAATGATCGCATCGCCCAAATAACTGAGATGCCCTGCTTTAACGCCTTTAAGCGTTGATTTTTTGATCTCAACAAAGTTCCCAATGTGCGTATCTTCGATAAGTGAATCAGGTCGCACGCGTGCCATTGGTCCTATGTCAGAGTTTTTAATCACACTTTTTTCAATGACCGAATGCGCTTTAATGTGCGCATTTTCAAGCACCGTGCCTTTAAGCAAGGTTACCCCATTTTCAAGTTTGCATTCGCCACTCATCTGAACATCCGCTTCAATGTAGATGGTCTGAGGTAGGCGCATACTCACCCCTTGTTCCATAAAACGACGCTTGATGCGCTCTTGCATCAGTGCTTCGGCTTGCGAGAGATGGTACTTGGAATTAACACCCATAAACGTCGCTTCATCGACAAAAAGCGCTTTGACACTTTTGTTCTCTGCGTTGGCTAGTGCGATCAAATCGGTGATGTAGTACTCTTTTTGACTATTGTGGTTGGAAAGTTTTGGAAGTGTCTCGTTTAAAAAGTCGGTTTTAAAGAGGTAAACGCCTGCATTGACCGCCGTGACCTGCTTCTCTTCCGCGCTTGCATCTTTCTCTTCAACGATTTTCTGAACGTTTAACTGTGCATCCAGAATGACGCGACCGTAGCCAAAAGGCTCTTTACATGTAAACGCACTCATCACAACGTCGGCATCTAAATGTGTAAAATTTTGCATAGTTTCCGCTTCAAGCAGAGGCATATCGCCATTGAGTACTAAGAGTCGCTCGTATTTTGGGCTCACCCCACGGATCGCACCACCCGTTCCTGGGAAGTTTTGATGATCTTGAATGATGTAATTAATGTTGGAAAAGTAGCGGTTCATACGCTCTTGCACAAGGTCTGCTTGGTGGTATAAAATGACGTGAATGTCGTCGCTAATCTTTTGAGATTCTTTGATGATGTGGTAAAGCATTTCAAAACCGCTGATCTCGTGAAGAACTTTGGGAAGGGTAGATTTCATGCGTGTGCCTAAGCCTGCCGCCATAATTGCAATCGAAATATTCATAAAGTGTGTTCCTAACAATCAGATGAAATCTATTTTAACGAAAAGTTGTTTAAAGATTAAATGGTTTTTAACGCAAAACCAACTAAAATCATAGAATACATTCAAAGGAATCGGGTTGAAAAAAATTACAAAGGTGCTCTTTTTATTGATGGTGTTGATGTCACCGCTCGCGTTTGGTGCCGACACGATCCCTACCGTTAACCTCTCTTTAAGTGCGCCCGATACACCCCAACAGCTCGTGACTAGCCTAAACCTGGTTCTTGTTTTAACGATTTTGACCCTCGCACCTTCACTGGTGTTTATGATGACCAGTTTTTTACGTCTTCTCATCGTTTTTTCATTCCTGCGACAAGCACTTGGAACGCAACAGATGCCACCGTCTCAAGTCATGGTCTCTTTGGCGATGATCTTGACCTTTTTCATTATGGAACCCGTGATGAAAGAGTCGTACGACGTGGCGGTCAAACCTTATTTAGAAGAAAAAATGGGCTATCAAGAGGCGTTTGAGAAAGGTGCTGCGCCGTTTAAAGCCTTTATGATTCGCAATACCCGTGAGAAAGATTTAGCCCTTTTCTTTCGGATTCGTAACCTTGAAAACCCTAAAAACATCGAAGATGTACCTTTAACAGTAGCGATGCCTGCGTTTATGATCAGTGAGCTTAAAACTGCTTTTGAGATCGGCTTTTTGCTCTATCTGCCTTTTCTCGTTGTCGACATGGTGGTGAGTTCCGTTTTGATGGCGATGGGTATGATGATGTTGCCACCGGCTATGATCTCGTTGCCGTTTAAACTGCTCATTTTTGTACTGGTCGATGGGTGGAACTTGTTGGTGCAACGACTTGTGGAGAGCTTCCATTAGCGCGCAATACCTCACACAAAACGATCTTTTTCTTGAGATTCACCATCCGCTTTTTGATGCGATCCTCCTTAAACAAGGTGCGCAACTGATTCACTTTCAACCCAAAGGTGGTGAGCCTTTTTTTTGGAGTGCTAAGCGTTCAACGTTTCAAAAAGGTAAAGCGTTTCGTGGCGGCATTCCGCTATGCTGGCCGTGGTTTGGCAAAATGGGAACACCGTCGCATGGATTTGCGCGCATTGTTGAGTGGGAAATGGCGCAATATAGTGAAAATGAAGAGGGCGTTCAGCTGATTTTTGAACTACACGATGACGCGTTTACGAGGTCGTTATGGCCTTATGCGTTTCGTGCACGGCTTGAGATGCACTTGAACCGCGCTGTTGAACTGTGTTTACATGTAAACGCTGAAAAAGCGAGTACGGCGGCACTTCACACGTACCTTACGTGTCAAAACATTCATGACGTGACGGTGATGGGCTTGGGTAGCGCCTACAACGATGCGTTGCAAGGTGGCATGGCATGTGAAACCAAAGAGCCGGTTTTACATGTAAACCATTCCATCGATAGAATTTACACCATGTCCGAAGCGACTACGTTACTTCGCGAAAAGGATCGAACGCTGAGTATCACGCATAAAAATCACAGCGATGTGGTGGTTTGGAATCCTTGGCGTGAGGGCGAAAGTAGTTTTGCTGATATGAACGAGAATGATTACACGCAAATGCTCTGCATAGAAAGTGCTCGCATTTCCAAGTCTTTGGCGTGTGAAGATCGTTTACATGTAAAGATTGCGTCGCTTTAAACGCTTTACATGTAAACTTGGTTTCACGCCTTTTTAGAGAGTTTTGGTTCGCACACGGTTCCCTCCGTAAAGGCGCCACATACGGTGACATAATCAATACCCCAATCAAACATTTCATTGAGTACAGGGCGTAATTTTTCGCCGATGGGGGTGAGTGAATAGACCACTTTGGGTGGAATTTCAGGAAAAACCTGACGCGCGATAATGCCTTTTTCTTCGAGCTCTCGCAGTTTCACAGTGAGCGTCTTTTGGGTAATCTCACACACCTCTTCAAAAAGCTCTTTGTAGCGTTTTTCACCTGAGAGCAGATGCCAAATAATGCCCAATTTCCATTTATCGTTAAAAATATCTTGTGCGATGGCGATAGAGCACGTGTACTCTTTTCCATTAACTAAATACATGGGGCGTACCTTTTTTTGGAGGAATTATAGCATAAATACAAAAATATATCATTACATGCTAAAAGTATCGTAAGGATATATTAAGCGTGCGAACATTATAATTTTCCAACAAAAAATATAAAAGGAAACGAATGAAAAATGTACTGATCATCAACGGGCATCAAAAATACCCTGTGGTCGCTGAGGGAAAACTCACACAGTTTTACATTGACACCGCCACGGAGTTTTTTCACAAAGCAGGTTATGCCATCAAACACAGTGAGGTTGAGGGCGATTATGACGTTAAAGAAGAGGTTGAAAAGTTTGCGTGGGCCGATATTATCCTCTTTCAATTCCCAACCTACTGGATGGGCGTGCCTTGGCTGGCTAAAAAATACATCGATGAGATTTTTTCCACAGGTCAAGGAACCGTCACCTATGAGAACGATGGCAGAACGAGGAGTGACGCAACAAAACGTTATGGAAGTGGTGGCTTGATGCAAGGGAAATCGTACATGCTCTCCATCACCTACAACTGCCCAACATCAGAATTTAATGACAAAGAGGGCTTTTTTAGTGGACTGAGCCTTGATGAAGCCAATGTCGCCACGCATAAAACCTTTCAATTTTGTGGTGCAGAACCGCTCGAAACCTTCTCCGTGCATGACATTTTCAAAGGCGATTTGGATTTGGAAAAAGAGAAAGTACGCTTTATAGCTCATTTAGAGAAGCATTTTTCTTAATAAAGTCCTTCTAAAAATCTATCAAATAGCTTTACATGTAATCTTACATGTAAAGCTCAAACCCTTTTTGTTGCTTTAAGATACTCTCAAAGAGTTTTTGTGTCTCTTGGAGCGTTTTTTCATTTTGATTTTCGACTTTGGCTAAGATTTTATCAAGGCTTGTCAAAAGCGAGTCATTGATGTAATTTTGCGTGTTTTCATCACTTGTTTGAGGAAGTGCTGCGTTGACTTCATACGCGGTGTTGGTCAAACTTGCAAGGTTGGTGTTGCTCGCACTCTCTTGGACGTTTTTGAGGTACTCGTCCATCATCGGCTGAATGGTTTCCATCGCCGCGTCAATCTCTTTTTGATCATTGGCGTCGATGCCATTACCTTCGTAATGAAAATTATAGCCATACGCGTGTGCAAGTGTGAATGTTGTACTTTGTGAGTTACCATCACTCTCTTGTGAAATCTCTGCGTAGCGCGCATCATACATGCTCAGATCGATAACATCGCCACTACTGGTTTGCAGTGAAAAACCAAAGCTATTATAATTGTAATTATTGGCTCTGACGGTTTCCATAAAGTTGCCCCCTTATTTAAACATACGAGTAAGATCGGCACCTTGTAAAATTTTTTAAATCGTAATCAAACAATCCAGCTTGTTTTGCACCGATTCAATTTTTTGGTGCATGCCATCTTCACGGTTAGCTCTTATGTCAAATTTTAAACACGCATACACACGCCCGCACGCTTCAAGCAGTGCATAAGCCTCTTCGACCAGTTTCAGCGCTTCGCTCATCGTAGGTGTCTCAACCACCGTACTCATGGGGGTCAGTTTATAGCTGTAGCCACTTTTATGAACCATCTCGACAATGCGCGCTACATCCGCACTTATACTGCCTTCACCTTCAAGAGGAAACATACTAAATTCCATTAAAACGCTCATTCTTTCTCCTTTACATGTAAACTACGAGAGTGCATAATAAGCACCACAAAATGTTCCAATCGTCAGCACGAGATAGCCACCAACATACGAGGCAATGCGGCGTGTACCCAGTAGAAAAACAATGATACTTTTAAGCAATGAATTGGCGATGATCGCAAGGGTAATAGCGTTTAATGCGGTTGTTGTATCCAGTCCATTGTTGGACAAAGAGGCAAGGGAAAGTGCTATCGCATCGGTGTCCGTTAGACCTGAAATAAAGGAGATAATATAAACACCCAATTCACCAAAGGAAGTGTTTGCAAATTTGACTAAAGCGATGACAGCGCCAAATAAAACGCCTAAAATAAGCGCTTCAGAGAGTTGAAAGGGATTTTTAAACACGGTCTCTTGGATGATTTTCTCTTTTTCGGTGGTAACGTAGAGAAACCCAAGATAGAGATACCCCACACCAGAGGCGATCAAAACAGGGTACAAAATCTTATAAGCCAGCGCGGCATTGATGATCAAAAGTTCGATATAAATGCGAAAAAGCATGATGGAGCAGGCAAGTCCTATACCAATCGCTAGGTTTTTAGAAAGTGAAGGATTCTCTTTGGAGCGTCTTGCAAGGCTTAAGGCTACGGCGGTTGAGGAGACAATGCCTCCTAACAAACCTGCCAACCCGATGCCATGCTTGGCACCCACAAGGCGTACGGCGATGTAGCCTAAAAAAGAGATGCCTGCAACCAAAACGACCATCAGCCAGATATTGTAAAGATTGAAATAACCCCAAGGATCAAGCGGTTCATCGGGGAAAAGCGGCAAAATAACAAAGCTCATCATCAAAAAAAGAATCATAGCACTCAGATCTCGCTTCTCAATCACTTTTTCATAGGTCTGTATCTTCTCTTTAAGATTGAGGATAAAAAGGACACTCATAGCAACAAAAACAGCCAGTGCCATCTTCTCATAAGCAAGCAAGGCACCTAGGAAAAAAACCACCAGCGCTGAAAACTCTGTGGTCATGCCGTTTTCTGTAGGTGTTCGATTGAGAATATACGCACCCATCAGAAGAGCGCCTAAAACACATGTAGAAGCAATAAGCAGATAAGGAACAGACGCATTAAGCCACGCAGAGAGATAGCCAATGAGTGCGATGAGCGCAAAGGTGCGTGCCCCTCCAAAGTCTTTCTGACGGTTGGCATACAAAAGGTTCATTTCACGTTGCAACCCAATGAGTAGTCCAAGAACAATAGCGATAATGATGTTTTGAAAAACAAGCGTATCCATTGTCGACCTCTTTGGGATTATTTTACCTAAATTTGGCTAGATCAGCTGTCTAATCCACTGTAGTATTTGCGCTCTTTAGCCACAACGATCTCTTTTTGACGCTCTTTTTTCTGCATATCTTTCTCCACAAAAAGCGGTTTTCGCGTCACAGGATGAAGCCCTGTGTAGTACATGAGTGTGGCATACGTTGAAGGAGTTGGTGTAAAGATTTGCGCTTGTTCAGGATTGATTTTTAACACATTGCTTGCAAATTGTTTAAGCGAGTGCATGTGTTTTTCCTCACACCCAGGATGTGCGGCGATAAGGTAGTAGGTTAAAAACTGTTTTTTTCCTGACTCACGAGAAAGCCGATCGAAGAGCGCTTTAAACTCAACCAACGACTCTTTCCCTGGTTTTCCCATAAGCGCTAAGATCTCATCATCAATATGTTCAGGAGCGATCTTCATCTGCCCACTGAGATGATGCTCCACGATCTCTTTAAGATACTCATAGCCATAGGCTTTATCTTCGCTGATAAGATCATACCGAATACCCGAAGCGACAAATGCTTTTTTAATGCCTGGAAGAGAGCGTACTTTTCGAAGTAGATCAAGCTGTTTTTTGTGCGTTGGTTTCAGCGCCTTACAAAGCTTTGGAAACATACAGCTTTTATCTTCGCAGGTTCCTTTGGTCACTTTCTTGTGGCACTCATAGCCGTACATATTTGCTGTGGGCCCTCCAAGATCGGAGATAATGCCTTTAAAATCTTTGTAGGTCGTAAAGTGTTTTGCCTCTTTAAGAATGGAGTTTTCACTTCGACTTCGGATGGTTCTGCCTTGATGCACGCTGATCGCGCAAAAACTGCATTCGCCATAACAGCCTTGGTGCGTTGAGATGGAAAATTTGATCGTTTCAAGCGCTTTAACCGCACCCTCTTTTTTGTGGTACGGATGCACATCACGCATAAAGGGAAGCGCACTTACTTCATCCATCTCTTCGGTCGTAAGATACAGCGCAGGTGGATTTTGGATGAGGTAACGCGAATCGACTTTTTGACAGAGCCCTTTGGCAGAAATCGGGTCATTATTGTGGTAGAAAATGTCAAACATATCCATAAATTTAAGCTTATCATCCAAGCACTCTTGATGGCTTGGAAGGCTCAAAAACGCCTCGTTCGGCTCTTTGGAAATGTAACACAACCCTTTTACATGTAAAGGCGCAATTCCCTTTTTTAGAGCATCGGCAAACTCGACAATGCTATGATCTGACATGCCATAAAGAAGGTAATCGGCTTTGGCATCAAACAAAATGGGTTTGCGAAGTTTATTGCTCCAAAAATCATAGTGCGTGACACGTCTGAGGCTTGCTTCAATGCCGCCGAGCATAATCGGCACAGTCTCTTTAAAGTGCTGGCGGATGAGGTTGGTGTAGACCAAACTGGCACGATCAGGGCGTTTGTTATTCACGCCTCCTGGCGTGTAGTCATCGCTGTTGCGAAACCGTTTGGTCGCGGTGTAGTTGGACACCATCGAGTCCACACTGCCACCACTGACACCCCAAAAAAGCTTTGGCTCTCCCAAACGGGCAATGTCATCTTTACATGTAACATCAGGTTGTCCGATGATGCCGACTTTATACCCTGCTTTTTCCAACACGCGACCTACAACCGAAACGCCCATATAGGGACTGTCGATATAGGCATCGGAGGTGATCAGAATGATGTCGAGTTGAGTCCAACCTCGCTCCATCATCTCTTCGTGTGTGGTGGGTAAAAACATGCTTTTCCTCTGTCGTTAATATAGGTATTAATATACCACAACGCCTCTATGTTTTGGCTTTTTTAAGATTGTTCGTAGTAATATCACAGCAATTATCATTTGGAGGATACGTTTGAAAAATTCACTCTATTTTAATATTAAAGTAGAAGAGGGCATCTTTGAAAAAATCATTGCGGAACAGGACACCATTGGCTACTATGCCTTGCCCGATCAAGAGATTACCGATCTTGTAAATTACCTAGAAGAGTTTAAATCTAAAAATGATTACGATGCGATCAAAGATATCGCCATTATCGGCATTGGTGGAAGTTCTTTAGGGCCTAAAGCGATTTTTAGAGCACTTCAAGGTATTCGCGATTTTGACAAACGATTGCACCTTTTTGAGAGTACCGATCCTGCTTCGATTCGCTCCACGCTCAATAAACTGGACATCAAAAACACCCACTTTTTTGTTATCAGTAAATCAGGCTCAACCATCGAGACCATTTCAGTTTACAAATACATTCTCTCTTTACTCAAAGCCAAAGAGATTTCACTCGATTATCGCTTCACCTTTGTGACCGACAATGGCTCAAAACTCGAAGCTCATGCTAAAACCTTTAACTCATTTATCTTGCACATTCCTATCAATGTCGGCGGACGTTTTTCCGTTTTAAGTGCCGCAGGACTGGCGCCTTTGCTTTTGGTCGGTGTGGACATTCAACGCTTACTCGATGGTGCCAAAGCAATTAAAAAAAGCTTCTTTGAAGATGGTTACATCAAAGAGACATTGCTTAAAAAAGCAACCTACTACGCTAAAAACTCAATGCACTACAACATCAACACTCTTTTTGCATACTCGGAGAGTTTGGACAGTTTTACCGACTGGTACGTGCAACTTTGGGGCGAGAGTTTGGGTAAAAAACAGAGACACAGTAGCTTTAACGTGGGATTAACACCGGTTG
Organism: Sulfurospirillum halorespirans DSM 13726; assembly: GCF_001723605.1. Taxonomy (NCBI): domain Bacteria; kingdom Pseudomonadati; phylum Campylobacterota; class Epsilonproteobacteria; order Campylobacterales; family Sulfurospirillaceae; genus Sulfurospirillum; species Sulfurospirillum halorespirans. The sequence continues at coordinate 1,408,924 of NZ_CP017111.1, forward strand.
GTTTGATTGGACCAAAAGATCAACACTCCTTCTTGCAACTTATCGTTGAAGGGTTACGCGATAAAAGTGTGACGGTGCTTAAAATCGAAAATTTTGATGACAAAATTAAGATTCCTGCCATTACGCTCAAAGAGCTTGAGAACTTGGATTTGATGAATGGCATTGCGTTTTGTGACCTTATTAACATGCAAGCCGATTCAACGATTGAAGCACTGTTGGATAAAAAAGATATTCCAATCGACACGATTACCCTACAACATATTGATGAAGAGAACATCGGAAAGTTGATTTTTTACTATGAGCTTTTAACCTCACTGGTCGGTCAAATGATGAATGTCAATACGTATGATCAACCCGGTGTTGAGAGTGGTAAGAAAATTCTTGAGGGTAAATTGATCGAAGAGAAGAAGAGTTTTCCTAAAAAAGGAAAATAGTGTACGTCCCGTGTAAACGCCAAAAGGCGTTTACACTTAATCTGTCGTAAAAACCATCGCTTGTTCGTATAGCGCCGATCCCATTTTCCCCCACATTGAAAAAAGGTGCATCTCTCTTTCTGATAGATTAAAAATATGTGCAATTTTATCCATCGTTTTGTGCTCATAAATGCCAAATTTATCATCAATATGGACCAAAACCATTAACGCGAGAATGGTGATTTTTCGGCTTTGTATCGATCTAAAGGTCTCCAATGTCTCTTCTAAATTAAAAGATTCTAAATTAATTTCCATATTTTCAATGCCCATCTCTGTGCAATATTCATCGACCAATTCGCGCTCTTTTAGCCCGTATTCCCCATCGAGTTTCGCAACATACTGTGCGAGTTGTAAAAAAGCAAATTTCTCTTCAGTTTTCAGTTTCATAAGTAACAATTCGTACTCCTTTGAGATTAAATCATAGAAATTATAGTCAAACATTTTAAACGAATATTAATAAAGATGGTAAAATAAGCAAAACGACACTTTGGAAGGATCACACACGTGGATAAAAAACTACGTAAAAGCGAAAAAATTTTAGATGCGGCGTTAATGCTCTTTTCAACACGAGGTTTTTATGCCACGACGATTCCTGACATCGCCAAAGCAATGGGGATGAGTGTGGGAAATATGTATAACTATTTTTCCTCCAAAGAGATGCTTGCCAAAGAGATTATCAAATACTCGTCCGATATTTTAGGCGCTGAGATCCGTCATGTGAACGAAGAAGAGGGAAATTCGAAAGAGAAGATTCGAAAGATTGTGGCGCTCTATTTTGAGATGGCTTCTTCAAAACCACAACACATCAACTACTTTTTACGTGTCTATCTCGCCAATAGGGAAGTCTTCAAAGAGGGATGCGAAGGGATGCTGTGTGTCTCATCGTTTGTCACCGAATTGATGATCTTTTTTGAAGAGGGAGTGGCGTGCGGAGAACTTCGCAATCAAGACTTCTTCTCTGCATTTGGGCTGTTTATGGGCTATTTGGGTGGGTTTGTTTTTTTAAGTGGGGAAGGTGTTTTGGAAAAAGATCTTAACCATTATGTCGATGAGATTGCGCTCAATATCTACAACGCGCTCAAACACTAATGTCTCAAAAATCCACCATCATCTGGCTTCAAGGTCTTACATGTAATGGCAACAGCCACTCCTTTTTTAACTACCCACAGATGCCAAGTTTTGCCGCTTCCTTTGAGATGCTGTATCATCCACTTTTATGCGGCGCAGAGGATTTTCTAAGCTTTTTAAAGAGCGATACGAAGTTTGATTTTTTGATATTAGAGGGTGCTTTGAGCCATGATGAGAGGCTCATCGAGCGTTTTGGTCTTCCTTTTTATGAAATCCTTGATGTTCTCGCCACTCGTGCTAAGCATATCATCTGTGCAGGCAGTTGCGCTAGTTTTGGCGGTGTTTTTAGACTGCGTGATCCGCAAAAGATTACAGGCGCACTCTTTAGTGGTAAAGAAAAAGGCGGTTATTGGCTGGAGAAAAACAATGTCATAAACATCTCAGGCTGTCCCGTGCATCCGCGCTGGCTGGTGGAAACACTTTTAGCGTTGCATGTGGGTGAAAAAGTACTTCTAGATGCCTTTTTGCGCCCCAAAGAGGTCTTCTCTTATCTTGCCCATCATGGGTGTTTGCGCAATGAATATTTTGAATGGAAGGTCGATAGCAAACAACTTGGCGAGAGAGAAGGGTGCTTGTTTTACGAACACGGCTGTTTAGGGCCTATGAGCCATGCCAATTGCAATAAGATTTTATGGAATGGAGTGAGCTCCAAAACAAGGGCAGGCTCGCCCTGCTTAGGATGTACAGAGTTTGACTTTCCAAGAATTGCGTTGTATGAAACCCAAAAAAATATGTCCTTGCCTCAAACGCCTTTTGGCATCTCAAAGCGTGCATATTACAGCCTTGCAGGTGTGGCAAAAAGTTTTAAAATTGAGAGACTTGAAAAGAAGCTGATTGATGAAGATAACTAAAGAGATTATACAGCGCATCGAAGGCGAAGCGACCTTGGAGCTGGAGTGGGAAGAGCAGAAGATAAGCTTTGCTCGCATTAAATTTTTTAATTACCGTGGCATTGAAGAGATTTTGCAAAAGCGTCCTATTTTAGACGCGCTGGCTTTAACGCCTAGGGTCTGTGGTATCTGCTCGCATTCGCATGCCATTGCCTCCGTACACGCCATCGAAGCGTGTTATAAAAATGCAGGTGAGCTTTTACATGTAAGCCAAAAAGCCAAAGATATTCGTGAAATTGCTCTCAATGCTGAGAAGATTCATAATCACATTAAGTGGTATTTTTTCACCATTTTGCCTGAACTGAGAAGAATCTCCGATCCAACCTATCATGGCAACGCTTTTAAAGAGAAGCAGTGGTTCCATGCACAAAATGCGATTATGGAGACGCTTAAAATGAGCGCTCATTTTACAGGGCAATGGCCGCATGGCTCGTTTGTGATGGCAGGAGGTGTGACGTGTGATCCCCTTAAAAGCGATCTTCTCAGTGCACTTGGCTGTTTAGATGCTGTGATTGCTTTTTGTGAAGAGCATTTTTATGGCATGCGTTTAGAAGAGTTGTTGGGATTTGATTCTGCCTTGCAGGTGATGTCGGCACCTTCAGCGCTCTCTCACGGTATTGATGAGATGCTCAAACATGGTTTTGATCGTTTGGGACGTAGTTTTGATCGCTTTTTAGCCTTGGGTGAGTCTTACATGTACGAAGGAAGTCTTAAAGCATCCAAAACAACCGTCCTCAGTGCGGATGTTAAATATGTGCATGAGAGTTTGGAACACACCTTTTTTGAAGACAAGCACAAAGGCTATACCTACTCGAAAAGTGCCATGTACAAAAAGAGTTATTGGGAAGTGGGTCCCATGGCACGTTTAATGGTCGCAAAAGAGCCGTTGATGCGTGATTTTCACCGCAGGTTTAAAGATGCAGCACTTACTCGTGTGGTGGCACGCGCCGTTGAATGTGCCCATTTGCTCTGGCGTACAAAAGATCTTTTAGAGCATTTAACCCTCAAAGAGCCCTCTTTTATTCCACCCAAAAAAGAGATTCACACTTTAAGTGGCGAGGGAATGGGCGTGGTTGAAGCGCCACGTGGATCACTCATCCATCATGTAAAAGTGCATCAAGGGATGATTCAATCGTATGATATTATCACGCCAACGGTTTGGAATTTAGGCAACGGTGACACAGAAAATCCATCCACGGCACAAAAAGCACTTATTGGTCTACATTCGTTTACCAAAGCCGACTTTATCCTCAAAAGTTTTGACGTTTGTTCGGTCTGTACCACCCAATAGCAAGATGGTTTGATGTGTGACAATTTAGCCATTTTTAATACAATACACTTTTTATCTTCTTTTTTTGTTACCTTTCTACTCCGTTGATTTAAAATCTCCTGAATAATGTGCCTTCCTAGCATAATATGAAATATTTTTTGATTTAATACTAAATGAATACTCATTCAGGTAAACAAAATTTGTCTGTTTCCTGAATAATGCCTTAACTTTTTGATCTTGGAAAATTTACACAGGAGAGATTTATGGAACACGCTAAACTGTACGAAAGGCTTGCTGATAGACTTAGCAATCTTGAGAAGTTCCCCCGTATTAAGGAGGAAAAATCTATTGCGGCACTGATGGAAGAACATGGTATCAGCCGTAGAGATTTTATGAAGTGGGCAGCAGGCGTTACTGCTATGTTGTCATTACCTTCAACATTTACACCATTGATGGCACAAGCGGCTGAGTTGACGGATCGTTTACCCGTTATTTGGTTGCATATGGCTGAGTGTACGGGCTGTAGTGAGAGTTTGCTCAGAACGGATGCTCCTACTATTGATAGTTTGATCTTTGATCACATTTCCCTTGAGTACCATGAGACCTTAATGGTCGCCTGTGGATGGCAAGCAGAGCACAATTTAGAGAGTGCGATTGAAAAATACAAGGGTAAATACATTTTAATGGTTGAAGGTGGCATTCCTGCGGGCAGTAGTGAATTCTTCTTAACCGTTGGACCTCATGGTCAAACAGGACAAGCGAGCGCTAAAAAAGCTTCTGAATCAGCGGCGGCTATTTTTGCCATTGGTTCTTGTTCAAGTTTTGGTGGTATCCAAGCGGCTCATCCAAACCCAACCAATGCACAACCTTTAAGTAAAATTACCAATAAACCTGTTATTAACGTTCCAGGGTGTCCTCCAAGTGAGAAAAACATCGTCGGTAACGTGCTTCATTACATTCTTTTTGGCACACTTCCAGCACTCGATGCGTATAACCGTCCAAAATGGGCTTACGGTCTTAGAATCCATGATCTTTGCGAAAGACGTGGTCACTTTGACGCGGGCGAATTCGTTCAAGAGTTTGGTGATGCAGGTGCTAAAAAAGGCTTCTGTCTTTATAAAGTGGGTTGTAAAGGTCCTTATACCTTTAACAACTGTTCACGTGAGAGATTTAACCAACACACTTCTTGGCCCGTTCAAGCAGGACACGGCTGTATCGGTTGTTCAGAACCTGGATTTTGGGATAATATGGGGCCATTTGAAGAACCTCTTGGCGATAAACTTTATCATACTGTTTACGGTGATGGCGCGGATAAAACTGCCGATAAAGTTGGCGTGGCGCTTTTAACTGCGACTGCGGTAGGTATTGCGGCTCATGCGGCGATTGCTGCGGTTAAGGGCAGTGGAAAAACTGAAGAATAAGAGAAGGATAAGTAAATGAGTAAAAGAATCGTAGTCGATCCAATAACCAGAATCGAAGGGCATTTAAGGGTTGAAGTTATCGTTGATGATAACAATGTTGTAACAGAAGCGTACTCTTCTTCAACACTTTGGAGAGGTATTGAAACCATTTTAAAAGGTAGAGATCCAAGAGATGCTGGTTTTATGACCCAAAGAATTTGTGGTGTTTGTACCTACTCACACTATAAAGCAGGCATTATGGCGGTTGAAGATGCTCTAGGTATCGAGCCTCCACTTAACGCAAAACTCACACGTACCTTAATGAACAATGCACTTTTCTTACACGATCACGTGGTACACTTCTATCATCTTCATGGACTTGACTGGGTTGATGTGGTCTCAGCACTTAAAGCCGATCCGCACAAAGCAGCTGCCGAGTCATTTAAGTACACCAATGCACCTATTGCCTGTGGTGCGGATGATCTTGTGGCAACGCAAACACGCGTGGCGGAATTTGTTAAAAAAGGTCACCTTGGACCGTTCGCAAATGCGTACTGGGGACATGCAACTTATAAATTAACACCTGAGCAAAACTTGATCGCGGTTTCTCACTACCTTAAAGCGCTAGAGCTTCAAAGAACCGTAGCCCAAATGATGGCGATTTTTGGTGCAAAACAACCTCACCCACAAAGCTTAACCGTTGGTGGTGTGACATGTATTATGGACCTTCAAACCCCTTCACGTTTAGGTGAGTACATGACAAAATTCAAAGAGATTGCTGATTTTGTGAATCGTGCGTATTATCCTGATCTTGTTATGGCAGGCAAAGCGTATGCTAACGAGCCAAGTGTGACAGGCGGTCTTGGTGTTGCAAACCTTTGGACGCATCAAGAGTTCCAAATCAATGCGAAAGAGTTCTTGTTTGAGAGCGGTGTGATGATGGGCGAAGATGTGGTCAATTTAATCACAGGCAAACCTTTCAAAGTTCAAACACTCGATGAGAGCAAAATCACCGAAGAAGCAACACGTTCATGGTATAAAGACAATGCCGCTTACCATCCGTATGAGGGTCGTCAAGAGCCTAACTATACAGGCTTTAAAGATGCTCAAACGATTAATGATAAAGGTGTTTTGGCTCCGACTAAAGTTATCGATGAAAATGGTAAATACACATGGATTAAAGCACCTCGTTATGATGGTAAACCACTCCAAGTAGGACCATTGGCAAACATTGTTATCAACTATGCGCTTGGTAACAAACGTGTTAAAGTCGTTGTGGATAAATTCCTTGCCGATACAGGTCTTCCAATCACTGCCGTTGCATCAACCTTGGGTCGTACAGCATGTCGTATGCTTGAAGCCAAAGTGATTGCAGACAATGGTATGGAAGCGTTTACCTCATTGATTCAAAACCTTAAAGTTGATGATTCTACATGTACAAGTTACAAGATTGATAAAAACAAAGAGTACAAAGGTCGCTACATTGGTCATGTGCCTCGTGGTGTTCTGAGTCACTGGGTTAAAATCAAAAATGGTGTGATTGAAAACTACCAAGCCGTCGTCCCTAGTACGTGGAATGCAAGTCCAAAAGATGCTAAAGGTGTTAGAGGATCGTATGAAGAGTGCCTTATTGGTCTTAAAATTACGGATCTTTCTCAACCACTTGAAATCGTAAGGATTATCCACTCTTATGATCCATGTCTTGCATGTGCAGTACACGTCATGGATACCAAAGGGAATGAGATGAGCAGTTATAAGGTCAATGTTAACGGTGCGTCTTGCTAAAGAGAAAGGGAGTCTAAGATGAAAAGAGATATAGAATTTGAGTTCTCAGCAGGGCTTCGTTGGACGCACTGGCTTAGAGCAATTGCTATTTTTGTATTAACGGTGACAGGGTTTTATTTAACCTATGTGTTCATTGCACCTGAAGCATCAGATGAGCCTATCCTCTTCTTAAATGCAAAATTCAGAATGTGGCATGAAATCGCAGGATTTTTACTCATCGCCATTACGCTATTTAAAACATACCTCTTTTTTGCTGATCGTATCAGTTCAAAAGAGAGGGTATCGTTTTTAGATTTTGTCAGTCCAAAAGTGTGGTTTGGGCAGCTTAAATATTACCTTTTTATGGGGGAACATCCTCAGTTAAGAGGTGTGTATAATCCGTTGCAGTTTATTGCATACGTAGGTCTGTATACCATGATTTTTATCATTAGCATCACAGGTCTTATTTTGTATGTACATTCGTATCAAGCAGGCGGTATTGGGGGCTTTTTATATGACTATATGCGCCCCATTGAAGCAATGCTTGGCGGACTTTCAATGGTTCGAGAGATTCACCATATCGTTATGTGGGGTATCTTGATCTTCTTACCAATTCACATCTATATGGCGATCTTTAACTCCATCATGGGAAAAGAAGGTTCCATGGATGCGATTATTAGTGGTTACAAATTTCATAAACAACACCCAAAACACTAAGCGAGTCTTGGCTTGAAAGTGTTGATTTTAGGCATTGGCAATGTGATGTTCTCCGACGAAGGCGTCGGAGTTCATCTATGCCGCCTTGTTGAACAAAAGTATCAGTTTTCTTCGCCTGAGCACACAATCACATTTGTTGATGGTGGCACCCTCGCACAAAGATTAATCCCCGTTATTGCTGAATATGAATACCTTGTCGTTCTTGATTGTGTGGATGCACAAGATGGGAAGATCGGTGATGTCTACTTTTTCGATTTTGAAAATGTTCCCAACACGATCACATGGCAAGGAAGTGCACATGAAGTTGAGATGCTTCAAACGCTCACGATGATGGATCTCGTTGGAGATCGCCCTACCACAAAAATCGTTGGTATTATCCCCGAAGTCGTGGATGATACAACACTGGAACTCACGCCTGCTGTTTTAAAAGGAAGTGTCGTGATGGAGAGTGTTTTACTGAAACATCTGGTAGAATTAGGCTTTACCTATGAGCAAATGAACAATATTGACATCCAAAGTGTAGCCAACCTGTCGTGTCTGGAGAATCGATGATCTTAGCCTTTGAATTTAACTATGTCTCGCATAATGGAATTTTAGAAAATTTACTGAAAGAGATCGCAAGTGATTGTGCAATTTTGCATAAAATTATTCGTAAAGAATCGATTGTAACGCTTTGTGTTGAAGCCGATGAGACAACGTTGGGCACGTTTGCCGACACGCTCTCCGCCTCACTACCTCTGTCCATTTTCTTTAAATCTTCCAGTGTTGAAGTCGTGGATGCAATGCCAAATGAGGCAGAAGTTTTACCTTCTTTATCCTACAACGCTGAGTTTACACCTAAAAATTTAGCGTCAGTTGATTCACCAAGTTCGCCACACTATCTCTCACCGATTTTGGGTGAAAAAGAGTTACATGTAAGCCTTTTTCATGACGAGAAAGAGCTTTTACATGTAAACACATCGGCAGGCTATGAAACGCTTTATAGCAACGTTGCTGAACTGATTTCAAGCGGTGAAAATGTGTCGATTCAAACCAAAAATGGCTCGTTTGTCTTTGGTAAAATTGAAAACAGCACTGAGTGTAAAGCGTTTGAAGTGGTCGCGACTGATTTATCGGTTGTTGAGCGTATGGTTGTGTGCAGGGAAAATGAGATAAAAGCCTTGGCTTCATTAGAGCGCCCTGCTATTCGATTTAAAGTCAATGCCCTTTTTGCACAAAAAGGAATTATTACGCAATCTCGCGTCACCTTACGCCTTGCCGATGATCTTTTTCTGTATCAGCTTTCTAAGCATCTGTTTGCAAAAGGCATTCAGTTCCTTTTCAAAGCATCATCGTGCAAAGCAACGTACCGTGTGAGCGTGAGTGTTACCCAAAATGCGCTAGAGCCACTTCTTATCAGCGTGCTTGAAAATGGTGCGATTCTTATTCTTAAGGGAAGTGACTATGCTTCCACGGCACTTAAAACGAGTTTGAAAAAATTTGAAGAACCTTCACATGCTGCGTTTGCATCTATTATGCAAGAGCATCAACTTTTCGATGCGACATCAAGCTGTTTTTACTTCAGCACTCTTCACAATGATCGCATGATGCACTACTCCAAAGAGCATGGTATGCTCAATCTTGTGGAGATTTTACTGCCTATTTCTTTTACAGAACTCTTTGCTGAAGTCGAGCGAAGCAGCGAAAGTGCAGAGCGTTTGGTGGCACATTATAAAGAGCAATTTCCTGAAATTTACGCCAAAGCGGTTGCAATTAAAATGCCCAGCGATACACCTAAAAGTGTCTATTCGCTGTGGAAAATGATGGCAATAGCCTTAGGTTTAAGCGATGATTTTGAGCGCGCAGGTGAGCAACTTTTGGAAAATGCAGAAGATTTTGGTGGACTTAAAGGGCCACGCATTGACTACTTTTTGCAAAAAGAGGACGCCCTTAGCTCCGATCTTGATTACGTCAGAATGCTTCGCAGCGGTATGAGCTTTAAACTTGCAGGAACCGATAATACGACGCTCAGTTTTGGGTATATGGAGAGTCTTTCGTATTTTATCTCTGATCTTGCCGATGCGCATAAGGAAAATTTGATGAGCACGAAGATAGCGTTGTGTGGTTCACTTTTTGGCTATAAACGTTTTTCTGAGATGATCATTAAAAATCTCAAACCCAATCATACGATCTGCTTCAATAAAGAGTTGCCGATTGACCAGTAAATCACGTCTGATTTATCGTATAGAAGGTATCGTCCAAGGGGTTGGATTTCGCCCCTTTGTCTATACGTTAGCCTCGCGTTACGCTCTTAGCGGGTTTGTGTTGAACAACTCTTTGGGTGTTGTTATCGAGATCGAAGGATTTGAAGAAAGCCTCGAAGCGTTTGAACAGGCTTTGTTTAAAGAACTCCCACTTCTCGCACGCATCGATGTTTGGACAAAAGAAATCCTTACATGTAAAGACGATACCACGTTTGAAATCCACCACAGCGATGAAGCGAGCACAAAATCCTCACTGGTTCTGCCCGATATGTCGATTTGCGAAGAGTGCCTCAAAGAGTTGCACGACCCAACCAATCGACGCTACCATTATTTTTTCACCAACTGCACCAATTGCGGCCCTCGTTATTCCATTATCAAAACCGTGCCATATGATCGTCCTTACACTTCAATGGAACCTTTTGCAATGTGTGACGCGTGCAATGAGGAATACACCAACCCACTAAACCGTCGTTATCACGCGCAGCCCATTAGTTGTCCAAAATGTGGTCCCACACTCTCATTGCGTTCGATACAAGGTGAACTGTTGGGCGTCAATGAAGAAGCGATTCAAAAACTAGCCGAGCTGATTAACACAGGGCATATCGTCGCGATGAAAGGTATGGGTGGTTTTCATCTGATGTGCGATGCAACCAATGACACAGTGATTGAACGTCTGAGAGAACGAAAACACAGACCTTCCAAACCGTTTGCCGTGATGTTTAGAAACCTTGATGCGATCAAAGAAGTGTGTACTTTAAGCCCACAAGAAGAGGAGGGCATCGGCTCACTGCTTCGTCCGATTGTGCTTGTAAAGCATCAACCTACCACCTCCAAAATTAGTCCACGGATTGCGCCACGCATCGATCGCCTCGGTGTTTTTTTGCCGTACACACCTTTACATGTAATCCTTTTTGAGTACCTCAAAAATCCCATCGTCGCGACCAGCGCCAATCGTTCTGGGGAACCCATTATCAGCGACGCTTCTCTTTTGGTGGAGAAATTAAGCGACGTAGTGGAGTATTATTTAGATTACAATCGTGAGATCGTCAATTCCAGTGATGACAGCGTTTTGCAATACTTGGGCGATCAAACCCTCATTATGCGCGTATCGAGGGGTATGGCACCGCAGAGTTTTCGCGTGAATTCAAAAGATGAGCGCAAGATTTTAGCCGTAGGCGCGCATCAAAAAAATGCGATCGCGATTTACCACCACCATCAAATCATTATTAGCCCCTACATCGGCGATTTGGATAACATCGCTTCGATTGAACTTTTTGAAACAATGATAGAAAATTTTGCCCGTTTTTATGACTTTACACCCGATCTTATTGTGGGTGATCTGCACCCAAATTACGCCTCAACCCAGTGGGCAAAGAAGCAGAAAATTCCTTTTGTGCAAGTCCAACACCATTATGCACATATTCTTTCAACGATGTTCGAGCATCATCTCAGTGAACCCGTCCTTGGTATTGCGTGGGATGGTACGGGTTATGGGGATGATGGCACCATTTGGGGTGGCGAGTTTTTGGTATGTGATCAAAAAAACTATGAGCGTGTCGTCTCGTTTGAGCCTTTTTTACTCTTGGGAGGGGACGCGAGCATCAAAGAGATCAGACGTATTTTAGCCTCTTTGTTGTGGGATGTTTTAGGCGATGATGCTGATGTGCATCTATTGGATTATTTCGATGAAAAATCACTCAAACGTCTTAAACAGGTTTATACCAAAAAGATCAATGCCCCACGCTGTTCATCTGTGGGAAGACTCTTTGATGCCGTGGCTGTTTTGTGCGGAATGGAGGGCAATGTGAGTTACGATGGTGAGAGTGGGTTACTTCTTGAAGCACTCTACGATCCTTTGATTACGGAGTTCTATGAGGTTGAAATCGACGCTAAAATAGTCCATTATAAGCCCATGTTTGCACAAATGCTCAGAGACCGCGAACCTCGCTTAATCGCTTCTAAATTTTTAAATACACTGGTAAACATCCTCTGTGAGGTACATTCGCGCTACCCATACCCCGTGGTACTAGGCGGTGGGGTGTTTCAAAATCGCACACTTATGGAGCAAATTCTTCAAAATGTCACACAAAATCTCTATTTTCCGCTACAATTAGCAATCAATGATGGCGGAATTTGTGTTGGACAGCTCTCTAAATCCCTTTTAAAATAATATTAATATTTTTACATTTTAATATTTAAAGATTAGTAAGATTAGAATGCAGATGAAGTCTATTAAGAAAGGATATACCATGGATAAAATTATTCGTTTTAGTGTTTCATTACCCGAAAAATTGCTAGAAGAACTTGATAAAAAAGTCGATGCACAAGGGTATGCCTCACGCAGTGAATTTACCAGAGATCTCATTCGTGAAAAAATCGTTAAGGACGATTGGCAAGACGATAACAGCGATGTCATCGGCGTTTTGACAATGATTTACACCCATCATCAAAATGAGCTTGTTCAGAAGATTTTAGAGATTCAACACGATGCAAAAGTGAATATTATGTGTAACACACACGTACACGTCAGTCACGAAAACTGTTTAGAAACCGTGATGGTGACGGGAAAAGTTTCTGAAGTCAAAGACTTTGCACAAAAAATTGCAGGGCTTAAAGGGGTTAAATTCTCCAAACTTGTAGAGGCATCCATCCCTGCTTCTTAAGCTTTTTTAACGAGCGTGAGTAAACGTTTTGTTTACTCACGTATCTTTACATGTAAAGCATTCACCTACAAAATACTAATACAATTCCACTTTATAATTCAAACGAACGATGCGAGGAGACCCTGCCGCAAGGCGTGTTCCACCTGCCGCCCAATACTCTTTATCGGTGACATTATCGACATTGATTTGCCAGATGTTTTTCTTGCCGTACAACTTGGTGACATAGCGTCCACCGACGCTGAAAATGGTCACATCATCCAACCACGCTTGGTTTAGGTCATTCACAGGACGACGACCGGTATAGTAAGCCCCTCCGTTAATCGAAAGCCCAGCAACACTGCTTAGGTCATAGCTTAGAAACAGACTCCCTGTACGACGTGCCGCATTTTCAGGTAATTTGCCGTTCAGTGCCGTTGCATCACCACTCATATCTTCAAAACGAGGGTCTAACCATTGTGTGGAAGCAAGCCAGCTCAGTTGCTCTGTCAGTTTTCCCTGAAGCGAGAGCTCAACGCCACTGTAGCGTTTATGCCCACCTGCGACATAATAGTTTGCCGCGTCAGTGTAGTACCCAGGACTTTCTATATCAAACACCGCCGCTGATACCAGTGTTCCCGTTGGCATCAGCCAATGCGCGCCTAACTCGTACTGCTTGCTAATGCCTGGATTTAGACGTTCAGCTTCATTTTCGCTTCCTGTTGGTGCCGCTTCGCCTTCTTCCAACCCCTCTGAATACGAAGCATACAGCGATACGCTATCCAAAAGTTTATAGACAAGGGCTACCATCGGTGTAGTTTCACTTGCCTCATAGCGCGTTACATCTTGATCGCTCTCGTACTTGGAGTGACGCAATCCTCCGATAACCTGCCACTGCGGATTCAGTGTGACACGATCCATTGTATAAAAACCAGTATCTTTCGTGGTATACGAAACGCCCGTTGTCTGTGTGAAAACCGTTGAGGTTATCGTATGAGGCGTATAGAGATTTTGAGCAAGTGTCGAAGAGCTGCTGCTTGAAATAGGGTCTTGATTTTTCTCAGTGTAACTGGTACCAAAGGTGATGTCATGTTGAATATCCCACGAAGTAAGCACACCATAGAGTTCTGCGCGCAACAAATCAGAAGTGTATTCGTACTCTTGGTGGTTGACCTTGAGCGTTCCTGCACCCGTATTGAGCGTGGTTGCTTGCGGGTTAGAAAAGGTAAAGGTAGCAAGATTGCGTTCGCGTTCCGTCTTCGCTCGTCCTGCTTCAAGTCCAAGGCTCCACATATCACTGAGCGCATAATCGGATCTGAGTAAAACATTGGTCGTTTCCGTTTCAAACTTTGTAGAATCCGGCCCTACTAAGCTTTTTGGATCAACCGTGTGCGGTAAAGTAATGACGCCATTAACCGCTTTTGGAAGAGCAATGCCCACTTGTTCTGTTACTTTACGACGATCATGTTCGACATCGGCTTTGATGGTTAAGCGATCACTCACTTGCCAATCAAGCGCCATAGAGACGAAGCTACGATTTCCATTGTCCACATCATCCAGATACGATCCCAACGTTCCTCCTGCGGCATTGACACGCACACCGACTTGTTTTTCTTCTCCAAAACGTTCACTTACATCCGCGGACGCCACGGCTGAGCCGTAATTGTCCATCATTAAACCAACAGTTGCCATAGGCTCGTTTGTTGGGCGTTTGGTGACGTAATTAATAATGCCAGCAGGAGAAGTAAACCCATAATAGAGTGCTGATGCACCTTTAAGCACTTCAACGCGCTCTTTATCTTCAAGTGGAACTTGGCTAAAGTTCATGAGCGGCAAAGAGCCATTGAGTCGATAATTGGTACGGTTTTGAACTTCAATGCCCCGAATAACCAATTGATCCCACGTCTCGCCACCGTTTTGCTGTTTGGTGACACCTGCGGTATTGCGAAGCGCATCATACGTGCCCGTAGCCGCTTGCAAATCCAATGCCTCTTTGGTGATGACATTCACAGTTGAGGGCACATCCATAATGTTGGCTCCTCGAAACGAACCCGCTTCAACCGTCTCGGGTCGAAGTCCCTCTGCACGTATATCTTCAATGGTAATGCTTGAGAGAACCGATGTTTCCTCTTTTACAGATTCTGCTAGTGCATTGGCTGTTATTAAACTCAATAACAGGCTTAGTAGTGCATGTTTTTTTATGCAAACACTTTTCATACCGTTCCTTTTTCAATACATAAATATGCAATTTTTTTAACGCTAATTAATCAAAATTTTCGGGAAGATTGCAATTAATTGAGAATCATTATATTTATTTATCGTTTAAAGTTCACTAGGGATGTGACGTAAAAAAGAATATTTTTATCTGTTTAAAAGGTTTTTAACACGAAAGGAGTCAAAATTTGAAGATAAAATTCTTTACATGTAAAGAGTCTAACGCAGTACTTTCCACGCTAAAAGAGCGATGATACCAAGAACCATCCAATGTGCACTCAAAAGCATACAGGCAAAGATAATTGTTAAAAAAAGTGCTGTATACCGAATGGTTTTCGTTGTTGCGAGTTTGTACGCGGCAAGAAGTGCGATTGTTGCATTGGCGATAAAAAAACCATCTGCCAAGGCGACTAAGTCTTGCGTTGTAAAGACGTTTAAAGTGACTAAGCCTAAAACAATGGCATTGATGGAGCACAAAAAAAGTGTTGCACCGACGGGTGCTCCATTTTCAAGTCGTCTGTTCAAAAGACCCAGTATTCCTGTAGCCTCAGCGGCCAGTCCACAGATGAGCCTTGAAACGCCACCCACAAAGAGTAAAACCGTGCTTAAACACAGAAGCATTGCTAAAATACCCATAACAAACGCACTGGCTGTTCCAAATAGAGGATAGATAAGCGCCGTGATAGTGTTCGTGCGATCAAGTGAAGCACATTGGATGGCGCAGACGACTAAAAGGTAGATGAGTGAGATAATGACAGCGCTGATCTTCACCGCTTTAGGAATCGTTCGCTTCGGATCATTCACTTCGTTAGAGTAGTTGCCCACGACTTCCCAGCCCACAATCGCCCAAAAAGCAAGCAGTAACGCCCGTGAAATCAGGCTCATATCAAACGGTGAATCCACCGAAAAAGTGGTTTCATGCCCTACCAAAATAGCAATGCTCCCAAGACTTAAAATAATGCCGATGATCGTCGTGACGATTAAAGAGAGCGTTCCCAAAAAATGAACAGGCCGCAAAAGGGCAAAAAGCGTGAACAGTAACATCGAAAATGCAAGTATGTTAACATCTCCGCCAAGAAGAGGTTGAAGAAAATGAGCGCCTATGAGATAAACAGCAACGGGCCCAAAAAAAACGGCACTGATCAGATAATACGACGTCAGAAATTTGAGTTTGGTGCTAAAGGCTTCTTGTACCGCATTTGTCACCCCTTCATCGCCTGGAAATTTGATGCTTAAATTCCCAAGAACAAGCGCAAATGTAAATCCAAGCGCTAAGATGATTAACCACACAAGAATGGAAAGATTGCCCGTGAGATCATAAACAATGGGCGGCAAAAGAATGATACCTGAGCCTAAAATAGGCCCTATCATCAAACCAGTGAGTGTTACGGTATTGAGCTGTTTTTTCATGGGATTCGCTTTAAAAATAGTAAAAAAAGAGTGTAGTACGCTAGAGCTTTAAGTCCGCTTTTTAGGTGCTAGATGGGACTTTAACTGTTTACATGTAAAGAAAAAAGAGACTATTTTTCACGAATCATCTTTTCCAAAATCAGCCTCTGCTCTTCTTCGTTATAATTAAATTTAAACTCGGCTTCTTTGAGATAATAGATAAAATTCTCTTTTTTAATCCCTTTGAAATGATCCATCCATCCTTCTAAAAAATACCAAAAATCGACTAAGGCGTTGTCAAAACTCTCGTAATGTGCCACTTTGTGCTGGTTGAGATAGCGTGCATAGGTCTCTTTTTCGATGGAATCTTCTTCTAAATTTTTAAGATGGGCGAATTGATCGGGGAGCAGAAGCGTGTGAATGCGTTTGTCGTATAACATGCCTAAAATGCCGATAGCATCGAAGAGATACGTTGGTTTCCCTCGTTTACATGTAGGCAGGAAATAGTACTCATCGTATTGGGAAAACGTATCTGTTTGCTCTGTGTAGAGGGCTTCGGAGTGTGATATGAGCAAAAGGCGCAATTTTTGGTAGGTTTTAGTGACGGTTAGATAATTGAGCCCTAAACGTTTGGCACATTCATGGGCACTGTGATTGGCGATAAAAGAGGCGATGATGTCTCTTTTTTTGTCCTGTTTTGCATGGCTAAAGGTGCGTTTACATGTAACGCAGCGATACTGTGTGGAAGAGGCTTTGTAGAGTTTAGTGTGTCCACAAAAAATGCACGATTTTTCTTCTGTTTTCATAGACATATTTTTCCTAAAAATAACTAAGAAACTTCTTTTTTTAGCTCCCATTTAAAGAGTTGCTCTATAATAGATCAAAAATATACCCAAGGATTTCAAAATGTGTAAAGATTGCGGTTGTTCAATCACTCCTACTCAATGGTCTGCGCATGCGCACGAGCACACTCACGATGGTCATACGCATAGCCATTCACACGATCATGACGATCATACAGAGCACACGCATCCTCATGCGCATGACCACGATCATCACGAGCACAAACATCACGATGAGATTCATGCCAATCCTCAGTTAAACGATAAAAAAACCATCGCGGTCATCACCAAAATTTTAGATGCCAATGACAAGCAAGCAGGGCATAATCGCGCTCACTTTGAGGAGCATGGTGTTTTGGCGATCAATCTTATGAGCAGCCCAGGCAGTGGAAAAACCACGCTTTTGGAAGCGACAATCGATACCAAACAGATCAAACTTGCGGTCATTGAGGGCGATCTTGAGACTAATCAAGATGCCGATCGTATCATTGCCAAAGGCGCACTTGCGCATCAAATCACCACAGGTCAAGCGTGCCATTTGGATGCGTTTATGGTGCATGAGGGGCTTCATCATTTACCAATCGAAGGGCTTGATGTTGTCTTTATTGAAAATGTGGGTAATCTTGTCTGTCCAGCTAGCTACGATGTTGGAAGCCACCTCAATGTCGTGTTGCTCTCCGTCCCTGAAGGCGATGACAAACCAGCCAAATACCCTGTGATGTTCCGAAGTGCCGACCTCTTTTTAATCACCAAATGCGATCTGTTACCTCATTTTGATTTTAGCGTTGAAAAAGCGATTCGTGAAGCGCGCAAACTTAACCCAAAAGTCGATGTCATTGAGATAGACAGCAAGTCTGGCAAAGGAATTGATCAGTGGATTAATTACCTTAAAATGAAAAAAGCATTGAGATAACCATGTGCCTATCCATTCCTTCCAAAGTCATTGAAATTGACGAAAATAATTATGCAACAGTCGATACCATGGGTGTTAAGCGCAAAGTCACGCTTGATTTGATCGCTGAAGAGGTTAACATTGGTGATTACGTGTTGATTCATGTGGGATTTGCGATGAATAAAATCAGCAAAGAGCATGCGGAAGATAGCATTGCCGCGTACAACGAGATCGCTGAAGCGATGAAAAACGGTGAGATTAGCGAAGATGAGGGAAACAATAACTATGTCTGAGGTCGATCTCATCGAGGGATTTCGCGACCCTGAGCATATGAAAGCCTTGGCGGCACTGATCAAAAAAGAGTGTCGCTCCAAGATCAACATTATGGAAGTGTGTGGCGGACATACGCATACCATTATGAAGTTTGGGCTTTCTCAAATTTTGCCAGAGCTCATCGAATTTGTCCACGGTCCTGGATGTCCTGTGTGTATTATGCCCAAAGAGCGCATTGATCATGCGATTGCTTTGGCGTCGATGCCTAATACGATTTTAGCAACGCTTGGCGATATGATACGCGTTCCAGGAAGTAAAACCTCTTTGCAAAAACTTCGGGCGGAAGGCAAAGATATTCGTTCGTTGTATTCGCCTTTAGATGTCATCAAAATTGCTCAAGAAAATCCCGATAAAAACGTGGTCTTTTTTGCCATTGGTTTTGAAACGACAACACCGATGAGTGCTGTTTTGATGCAACACGCCATTGAAAATAAACTGACCAATGTCTTCTTTCACATCAACCATGTCACCGTGCCTGAAGCGGTTGAGGCGATTATGAGTAGTGGAGACGCTCTCATCGATGCCTTCTTGGGACCTTCACACGTGAGTGTTATTACAGGGTATAAAATTTATGAGCCGATTGCTGAAAAGTACCACACACCGATTGTCGTCGCTGGCTTTGAACCGACCGATGTCATGGAGTCCGTTTTGCGCATTGTGCGCCAAGTCAACGAGGGTCAAAGTGTTGTTGACAATGAGTACGCCAGAGCCGTTTCGCGTGAGGGCAATCTCAAAGCGCAAGAATTGGTCAACACCTATTTTGAAAAACGAAGCCATTTTCGATGGCGTGGCATTGGTGATATTCCAAACAGTGCGCTTAAACTTAAAGCGGAATATGCGGCTTATGATGCTGAAATTGTATTTGATGATGTGCTTCCTAAAACGGAGTTGAACGACCATAAAATGTGTATTTGTGGCGACATCCTCAAAGGTCGTGCTAAACCGTTTGATTGTAAAGTCTTTGGCAAAGCCTGTACCCCAACCAATCCGATGGGATCGTGCATGGTCTCAAGCGAAGGGGCGTGTTCAGCCTACTTCAAATATGGAAAATTGAACCTCAAAGGAGCCAGAGCGTGAGCAAAAAGATACTTCTCTCTCACGGAGGTGGCGGTGAAGAGACCCAAAACCTTATTAAAGAACTTTTTTTTAAACATTTTGACAATGAAATTTTACTGCGCATGGAAGATGCCGCAAGTCTGGTGATGGGTAGCACTAAAATCGCTTTTACCACCGACTCGTTTGTGGTTTCGCCGCTTTTTTTTAAAGGTGGGAACATCGGAAAGCTCGCCATTGCTGGAACCGTAAATGATCTTTCGATGATGGGCGCAAAACCCAAATACTTGACCTGTTCGTTTATGATCGAAGAGGGTTTTGAGTACGCAAAGCTGGAAGAGATCGTCATCAGTATGCGTGATGAGATGGCAAAAAGTGGCGTTAAAATCGTCGCAGGCGATACGAAAGTGGTACCTCGTGGTGGCGTTGATGGGCTGTTTATCAACACCGCTGGCATTGGTGAGATTCAGTACGAGGGCATTTCAGCGCATAACTTAACGGAGGGTGATGTCATCATTGTCTCCAATGAAGTGGGCAATCACGGTGCGTGTATTTTAGCGACACGCGAAGAGATTGAGTTGGAGAGCGACCTTCAAACCGATTGTGCCAGTTTATGGAAGCCCGTGGAAGCGCTCATTAACGCAGGTGTGAAGATTCATGCGCTGCGTGATGCAACCCGTGGAGGGCTGAGTGCTGTTTTGAATGAATGGGCGGAGACATCCAAGGTGTGCATTGAAGTGGACGAGGCGAAAATCCCTGTGGCGCAAGAAGTCAAAGGGGTATGTGAGCTTTTAGGATTTGAGCCTTATGAGTTTGCTAATGAGGGAACGATGGTCATTTGCTTGCCTCAAAGCGAAGCGCAAAAAGCACTTGAGGTGCTTCAAACATTCCCTGAAACCGCCAAATGTGCATTTATCGGAAAAGTTACCACTGCCTTTACATGTAAAGTTATTTTACACACGCCATGGGGCTCGGAGCGCTTTTTAGAACCGCCCAAAGGTGAGTTACTTCCAAGGATCTGTTGATGCACGAATTTTCGATCGTTACGGCACTGTTAGAGATGTGTGAAAAAAATGCCAAAGAAAACAATGCCACTAAAATCACCAAAGTGGAGATCAAAATCGGTAAGCTCAGCGGCGTTGAGCCCTATCTTTTGGAAACCGCGTTTGATACGTTTAAAGAAGATGGGATTTGCGCTGGGTGTGAATTTGTCGTTCATCTGCAAGAGATTGTGGTGCATTGCGAAAGCTGTCACACCGAAGCAACACTTACACAAAATGAGTTTGTTTGCCCTACATGTAACAGTACGGATCTTCGCGTGATTGATGGTGAAGAGATGTACCTGATGCGTCTTGAAATGGAGTAAAGAGAGGCTAAGAGTCTGTAATGTATAATCAGTGATTACATTAACTTTATTAAGGATGCTAATGCTAAACGAGTTACGACGTGCAACCCTTGAAGACTTACCCGAGATCATCAAGATCTACAACGAGGCAATCAAAGATGGCATCTCCACGGCAGATAGTAAAATCGTCAGTGTTGAGGATAAACTAGAGTGGTTTCACGCCCACGACGCATCGCGTCCTATTTTGGTCAAAGAGTATCACGGGCGTATCATTGCGTGGATCAGTTTACAACCCTTTTATGCCAACCTTTTAGCGTATGCCAACAGTGCTCGTATCAATATTTACATCGATAAAAACTTCCAAGGTAAAAAATTGGGGCAACAGTTTTTAAGTGAGGCGATTGAGCAAGCCAAAAGCTATGAGATCAAAACGCTTTTAGCGTTGATCTTCTCAGAAAATGCGCCAAGTCTAAAGCTATTTAAGAAATTGGGCTTTAAAGAGTGGGGCAATCTGAACCGTGTTGCGACGATTGAGGGCGTGGATAAAGACCTGCTGATTTTAGGTCTTCGCATTGGAGCGTAAGTGAGCACAAAAGCGTCGATTATTTTTGATATGGATGGCACACTCATTGATTCGAGTGCTGCCATGACGAACAGTGTCAATTACGTGCGACATAGTTTAGGACTGGAACCCATTGGGCAAAAATATTTAGAGTATCATCTCAACCAACCCGATCAGCATCTGCCGAAGATTTTTTACAATACCGAGGCGTATGACCCCGATCATCGCGCGTTGTTTAAAGAGCATTATATGCAAAATTCTCCCTCGATGATAGCGCTCTATCCCGATGTTGTGACGATGTTGCAGCTACTTTTTCAAAAGGCACATTTAGCCATTGCGACCAATGCGAGTGATTTTTTTGCGCGTCATATGTTGGAGAAAATGGGCATTTTGGACTATTTTTCTGCGATTGTGGGTGCCAATAATGTTGCTGAGCCCAAACCAAGCCCTTTAATGGTTCGCCATCTCATGCAACTTTTAGAGAGTGAGCCTTCCAAAACGATTTTAGTCGGTGATAGCATCAAAGATGAAGGTGCGGCACAGAATGCGGGCATTGCGTTTATCTTCGCTGGATGGGGTTATGGTACGAGTGAAACAGCAGAGCAAAGAGCTGGGAATATCCATGAACTTTTAGCGCTACTCAATAGGTTTATTTAAAAATCTCAAACGGCGCTTCTAGGGTTCGTTTGATAATGTTCATCGGCGTCTTGAGGGTGTCTAAAATGAGATGCGTCTCAATCTTTGGATCACTCACTGAGCCTGTGACATCGACATTGGTCGCAATCCGCTTATCTTCCCCTAAAATAATGCCACCCACGATCGGAATCATATCAATCGCGTTACTAAAGCTTTTGAGCGTCTTAATTTGGAGTTGAAGATTGAGAGTGTCTTTCGCCAAATCCACTCGCCCTTTGCCTAAAATGTCGGCACTTTTACCTCTGAGTTGAAGATCTGTAATGTTCATCGCCTCTTTGGTTTGGTTAAATTCCACATAGCCATTGTCCACAAAATAGCCCTCTTGATTAAAGCTAGGGTCACTAAAGACAAGCAGCGAAGGGATGGTGTTGATCGTTGCCATCAGGTTATTGAAAAATTTTAGATCTTTGATGTAGGTTTGGTGCATAATGAACGTGCCTTTCATCGTGTCCGCATCGGTACCATCAATGTTGAGTGAAAAATCGCCTTTATGAAAGTAGCGTTTGTTAAACAGCGCATTGATCATATCAGCATCAAGCGCAGTTCCATTGATACCAAGATTGCCCTTGCGTGTTTCATATTCAAATGTCGATTTGCCTCGCTTGGAAGTGAGGTGAAGCTTGTCTTTGAACAGATTCATCGTATAGCGCTCGCTCAGAAGTGTTTTGTTACTTTCCATGTCAATAAAAGAGGAGTTTTCGCCAAAAAGAGTCACTTTAATGGGCATATCCAAAGGCGCATCATTGTGAGGCATTGAGATGTTAAGATCTTTTACATGTAAGGTTATCTCTTTGTCAAAATGAAGCGAAAGTTTGGTGTTTGTAGTACTTGCATCGAGTGTTTTGGTATTGGTCGTGAGAGCTATATCAAAATTGCGCACAGGTTCACGATTGTCTAAAAATGGGGTGGTAACGTTTTGCAGATTGATCTTTGCATCAAAATCTTCAAACGTTTTGGTTTGCACACTCACCGCCCCTTCGCTAAGGTTGGCATCGTGCATAAACGGTGAAAAAGGAGCGATTTTAGTAAGGTTGCTAAAGAGAAATTGGTTATTCTCTTTGGAAAATAACAGTGTGGCATCAAGGCTGGGAAGCGTCATTTTAGTGATGTTGTTTTCAATGGCAAACGAGGCATTAAGATCAGGAAGATTGGCGATTTGTAGAAGTTGCGTACCGCTAAAATCAAGCAACAAGGCATTAATGTCGACCAATCCATCAAAGCGATTCTTCCTTGCATCAAAGAGTCCTGTGGCGTTAATATCAAACAGGTTTTTATAACGCAGATTTGTATTTTCAAGGGTGATTTTAAAATTATCAAGCCGAATCTCACCATAATTGGTGGACATAGGAACACCGCTGAGCGTAAAGTCACTTGGGGAGAGTTTAAAGGTTCCTGAGGCATTGAGGTCGTACGGTAAAAAACGAATGTCAAGTTTGATATGTGCATCCGTTTTACCCGAAGTTTGGGTAATGGGCACATCGATTTTAAACGCATGCAAAATGTTATGTATGGGCGCATCAAGCTTGGATGTAGCGTTTAGATCAACAACGATTCCCGTACCTTTGTTGATCAAATTATAGATAAACACATCGGCTTTTTCAATGGGGCGTTTTTCATAGGTGGGCTCATGAATGTCAAACAGGAGTTTATCCTCTTTAAATTCGATGCCGATCTCTTTAACAAACCCTGGTGTCACATTGGGTGCAAAAGTGACGGTTGCATTTTTCACCGTTGCTGCCGCGTGGAGTTGCATTGGATAATAATCAAACGTTTTTAGATCGAACTTGCCTTCAATGAAGTGGAGAAGATACGATTCGCCGACGATGTTTTTATCGATCCAGTCTTTGGCTATCGGGTCTAGCTCAACCTGTGTGACCACAAAATCCATCAGATCTTTAAGCTCTTTATTGGTAAAAGGTTCGCTTTGGAGATGATAGGTTAAAAGGGTCTCTTTAAGGTCCAAAAGGGCAATGCCTTTGAGCCCAAATGTCTCAAAATTGCCTTCAAACGTATGGTTTTTGGTCTTAAAATCCATACGCGCTTTTCCGTTTACATGTAAAGCATAATCTTTCAAAAATGCCTCTTGAATCTCAACCTCGATATTCCACTTCTCAATGGGTGTAATGATCAGATTGACACTTAAATGTTTGCTGTCAAATTTAAAGGTGCTCTCTTCGTAATGCAAGGAGAGCGTTTCATTGGCATAATGGATCAGCTCAATGCTGATTTTGCTAAAAAATTGGTTCAAATACGGGAAGTTTTTAATAAGTTCTGCAATCTCTTCAATCGACGTGTCCGTCTGTGTCTCTTTTTGAATATCAAGAGTTTGGATACTAACAATCAATTTTTTATCTAGTTTAATATATAATTGATCAATTTTTATCGTCGGTAAGCTTATTTTATCGATCGAAATGCCATTTATTAGGGTTGCCATTAATGCTACGAAAAAAAGAACCATGAACAGTAAAAATATCCAGATCTTCCTAATCGTATGTGATGTTGCTTTCATAATCATCTATTCACTTCTCTTTCACTTGAGCAGACCCATGGTTTCAAGCTCGGTTGCGTTTGTGCCACAAGGCTCAATAAGCCAAATTATATCATATATGGTTGATAAAAATTTTGACCTCCACGAGAAGGTCGATAAATATATGCTCTGGATGATTGGCAAGCCTCAATCGGGTTGGGTGAACATCAACCAAAGCCCACTGACACGTGGTGACTTCCTCTACAAGCTATCACACGCAAAGGCACCGCTTAAGGTGATTACCTATATTCCCGGTGAAACCAAAGAGCTTCTGTTTGTTCAGATCGCTTTGGCATTTGATCTCTCTTACGAAAAACTGATGCAAGAGTATGCCCTTGCCACACCGTATGTGGATGGATTTATCGTGCCTGAGACGTATTATATTCCTGTGGGGATTAGCGAAAAGCATTTGGTGCATTTTTTACTCGCGCATGCTAAAAAGTACCACAAAGATGTGTTTGAGAAGATCTTTGGCGAATTTAATGAAACAAAGTGGCAAAAATTTATCGTGATTGCTTCGATCATTCAAAAAGAGGCGGCCAATACGGATGAGATGGCTCTGGTCTCCTCAGTGATCTACAATCGTTTGAAAAAAGATATGAAGCTTCAGATGGATGGCACGCTCAATTACGGACAGTATTCGCATCTGAAAATTACCCCTCAGCGCATTCGCGAAGACACGTCACCCTATAACACGTACATGTACAAAGGGCTACCGCCCAATCCCGTGTGCAGTGTGAGTAAAGAGGCGATATTTGCCGCTATTTTTCCAAAAACAACCAATTATCTCTATTTTGTTAAAAATAAGAACGGAACGCATACGTTTTCCCAAAATTATGAGACGCATTTGGAAAATATAAAAAATTAATAACCTTTATTTAATAAAGCGAAATAAAGAAACTAACTGGTAGCATTAACAAAATCTAGTCTATCAAAAAAAGGGGTAATTATGGTTCAACAAACAAGTAAAATCATCTATACGAAAGTCGATGAAGCTCCCGCTCTTGCAACATACTCTTTATTGCCAATCGTTCAAGCCTTTACCGCAAGTTCTAACATCGAAATGGAAATCAGAGATATCTCGCTATCGGGTCGTATTTTGGCGAATTTCCCTGAAAATCTTACCGCTGAGCAAAAAGTCAATGATGATCTGACCTATTTGGGTGAGCTTGCCAATCAGCCAGAGGCGAATATTATCAAACTTCCAAACATTAGCGCTTCGTTACCACAACTTCAAGCCGCAATCAAAGAGCTTCAAGATAAGGGCTATAATATTCCAAATTATCCTGAGAACCCTACAAATGAAGCTGAAAAAGAGATCAAAACACGTTATGCCAAAGTCTTGGGAAGTGCGGTAAATCCAGTGCTTCGTGAAGGAAACTCGGACAGACGTGCTCCTTTGTGTGTCAAAGAGTACGCCCGCAAAAATCCACACCGAATGGGAAAATGGACGAGTGATTCTGCATCACACGTTGCCTATATGAACGAGGGCGATTTTTACGGCAATGAAAAGGCTGTCATGGTGCCAGAAGCGACCACCGTTCGCATTGAACTTCTTGGAAAAGATGGTACAACGACGGTTTTAAAAGAAAAACTTGCACTCTTAAAAGATGAAATCATCGATGGTACCTATATGAGCAGTAAAAAACTCTCCGCCTTCTTTGAAGCACAAATGCAAGAGGCTCAAAAAAGTGGTATTTTACTCTCGTTACACCTCAAAGCGACGATGATGAAAGTGAGCGATCCGATTATGTTTGGATACGCGCTCAAAGTCTTTTTTAAAGATGTTTTTGAAAAATATGCCACGCTCTTTGCTGAGATTGGTGTCAATGCCAACAATGGTTTGGGCGATCTTTACACGAAAATTGCCACACTCCCTGAAGCGCAAAAAGCAGCCATTGAAGCCGACATTATGAACACCTATCCTAAACGTCCTAAACTTGCGATGGTCAATTCTGACAAAGGCATCACCAATTTACATGTACCCAGCGACGTGATTATTGATGCGTCTATGCCAGCGTGTATCAGAGAATCAGGCAAAATGTGGGGCGAAGATGGCGCACTTCATGATACGAAGGCGTTGATTCCTGATCGCTGTTATGCACGTATTTATGAAGAGACGATGAATTTTTGTAAGAAAAATGGCGCCCTTGATCCTAAAACAATGGGTTCGGTTCCTAATGTAGGTTTAATGGCACAAAAAGCCGAAGAGTACGGCTCACACGATAAAACATTCCAGTGTGCGACCGATGGCGTTGTGCGCATTGTTGAGATTGCAAGTGGTAACGTTTTGATGGAACACAGCGTTGAAAAAGGCGACATTTACCGTGCATGCCAAGCCAAAGATGCCCCGATTCGTGACTGGGTTAAACTGGCAGTCAATCGTGCACGTTTAAGCCATACACCTGCGATTTTCTGGCTTGATCCTGCGCGTGGTCATGATGCTCAGATGATTCAAAAAGTCGAAAAATACCTCAAAGAGTACGATATTTCTGATCTTGATATTAAAATCATGACACCAGAAGAGGCGATCCGTGAATCCTTAGCGCGCATTGTTAAAGGCTTAGACACGATTGCGGTTACAGGTAACGTTTTACGTGATTACCTCACCGATCTTTTCCCTATTTTAGAAGTGGGAACATCGGCTAAAATGCTCTCGATTGTGCCTTTGATGAACGGCGGTGGATTGTTTGAAACAGGTGCGGGTGGTTCTGCGCCGAAACACGTGCAACAATTTGTCGAGGAAAATCACTTGCGTTGGGATTCTTTAGGTGAATTTATGGCACTCACTGCTTCACTTGAGCATCTTGATAACGTTGTTGGGAACAAAAAAGCTTCTGTTTTAGCCAAAACACTCGACGCCGCAACGGGAAAATTCTTGGATAATAACAAATCTCCCTCCTCAAAAGTAGGTGAATTAGACAACCGTGGAAGCCATTTTTATTTGGCAATGTACTGGGCAGAAGCTTTGGCAGCACAAAGTGAAGATCAATCACTCTCTGCGCAGTTTAAGCCACTGTTTGAAACACTCAAAGCCAATGAGCAAAAAATTGTTGCAGAGCTTGCGGCCGTTCAAGGCAAAGCAGTGGATATGGGCGGATACTATATCCCTAGTTTTGAAAAAACAAACCAAGCCATGCGCCCAAGCGCGACATTTAATAAAGCGCTGGACGCGCTCAAAGCATAGTTTTTTGATTTACATGTAAAGAAGGAGTCTCTTTGTCACAAGGGAAAAAAGTTTCGATTATTGGTGCAGGAAATGTCGGTGCAACGGTCTGCTATTGGCTTGCGATGCGCAAACATTGTCGTGAAATTGTGATGATAGACCGTTATGAGGGTCTTGCCCAAGGCAAGGCTCTCGACATCCTCCAAGCGACCAGCCCTGAGGGCAGTCATACGCAAATTTCAAGCTCTTCGGATTATCAATCGATTGCCAATAGTAACATTGTTGTTATCACAGCAGGAAGTCCTAGAAAACCTGGTATGAGCCGAGACGATCTTTTGATGATTAATGCGAACATCACTCAAGAGATCATTGAAAAAATCACACAGTATGCCCCCGATGCCATCATTATTATTGTCTCCAATCCACTGGATGCTATGACCTATGTTGCACTCAAAGTTGGGCATTATTCACGCAATCGTGTCATTGGTATGGCAGGGATTTTAGACAGTTCCAGAATGGAAACCTTTATCTCTCAAAAACTTGGATTTGGCTATGGACAGGTGACAGCAAGTGTGATGGGTGGACATGGCGATGACATGGTTCCACTGCCTCGTTACTCTTCCGTTAATGGCGTAGCGCTTACCGATTTACTCACCGATGTGGAAATTGAAGAAATTATTGAAAAAACACGCCATGGTGGAGCTGAGATTGTGAGCTATATGGGAACATCTGGGTATTATGCGCCTGCAAATTCAACTGTCAAAATGATCGAAGCTATTTTGAGTGACTCTCGCTCTATTTTCCCGTGTGCTGTTTTGCTAGAAGGAGAGTACGGCTACCATGACACCGTGAACGGTGTGCCCGTTGTTTTGGGCGCTAATGGTGTGGAACAAATCGTTGAATTACCCCTCAATGAACATGAGAAAAAGCAATTTTCAAAGAGTGTCGAATCGGTCAATAAATTATTAGAAACATTGCATAAAAGTGAGTTTTTTACCGCCAAGAAGTCTCCTGTAACTTAAATTAGAGACAAAAAAAAGATATAGTTAAGATTTTTATTGATTATGATGTTAACTTAACTATAGAGTCTTGGCATTGAAAGTTTAATTTAAGTTAATGCAGGGAGGTTTTATGAATATTCATGAGTATCAAGCCAAAGAGATCTTTAAGAGATACAATGTTCCCACACCCAGTGGCTATGTCGCCTTTAGCGTTGAAGAGGCTGTTGAAAACGCAAAGAAACTTGGTGGTTCTATCTGGGTTGTAAAAGCACAAATTCACGCAGGTGGACGCGGTCTTGGTGGTGGTGTAAAACTCGCCCGAAGCTTAGATGAAGTCAAAACACTTGCACATGAAATTCTTGGTATGACCTTAGTCACACACCAAACTGGACCTGCGGGCAAACTGGTTCAGAAAGTCTATATCGAAGAGGGTGCTGACATCGCTGATGAGCTTTACCTTGGTATTGTTCTAGACCGTGCTCGTGAAATGCCAGTGATCATGGCATCACGTGAAGGCGGTATGGAGATCGAAAAAGTTGCAGCTACGTCTCCTGAAAAGATTATTAAAGTTGCGGTTGATCCTTTTATTGGATTTCAAGCGTTTCATGGTCGTGAGTTAGCGTACGGTCTTGGTCTTGAAAAAGAAGAGATCAGCAGTTTTATTAAATTTGCAGCAGCACTCTATAAAGTCTACATGGAAAACGATGCTGAGATGATCGAAATCAACCCTTTGGTCAAAACCAAAAGCGGTGCTTTTATAGCCCTTGATGGTAAAATGGGCTTTGATGATAACGCCCTTTTCCGTCACCCAGAGATCGAAGCGATGCGCGATGAGAGTGAAGAAAACCCGATAGAGCGTGAAGCTTCAGGGTATGGTTTGAGCTACGTCAAACTCGATGGCAATGTTGGCTGTATGGTCAATGGCGCAGGTCTTGCGATGGGTACGATGGATACGATTAACTATGTCGGTGGAAATCCTGCAAACTTCTTAGACGTGGGCGGCGGAGCCAATGCTCAAACCGTTGCTAAAGGCTTTGAGATTATCCTCAAAGATCCAAACGTCAAATCAATCTTTGTCAATATTTTTGGTGGAATCGTACGATGTGATCGTATCGCCAATGGCATCTTAGAAGCGACAAAGCTTGTGGATGTGCATGTTCCTGTCATCGTTAGATTGGATGGAACGAACGCCAAAGAGGCCGCTGAAATTTTGAAAAATGCAAATATTAAAAATATTATTACGGCAAGTGATCTTAACGATGGTGCGATTAAAGCCGTCGCTGCTGCTAAAGGAAACTAATTATGAGCATATTGATTGACAAAAATACAAAAGTAATCGTTCAAGGTTTTACGGGCAAAGAGGGTAGTTTTCATGCGGAACAATGTTTAGCATACGGTACGAAAATAGTCGGTGGTGTGACTCCAGGTAAAGGTGGCACAGAGCATTTAGGGCAACCCGTGTTTAATACCGTTCGTGAAGCCGTCGTAGCAACGGGTGCAACGGTGAGCATGGTATTTGTTCCACCTGCCTTTGTAGGCGATGCTGTGTTAGAAGCAGCCGATGCAGGCATTGAACTAGCAGTGATTATCACCGAAGGTTCTCCCGTACGTGACATGCAAAGAGCTAAAGCGTACGCCGTTAAAAAAGGGATGAAAACCATTGGACCAAACTGCCCAGGTATTATCACTGCAGAAGAGTGTAAAATCGGCATCATGCCAGGCTCCATCTTTAAAAAAGGGAACATTGGACTGATCAGTAAATCAGGCACATTGACCTATGAAGGTGCAAACCAAGTGTGCAATGAAGGCTTTGGTATTACGACAGCCGTTGGTATTGGTGGCGATCCTATCATTGGGCTTTCCTACATTCAACTCCTTTCCATGTTTGAAGCAGACCCTGAGACTGAAGCGATCGTCATGATCGGTGAAATCGGAGGCGACCTTGAAATTCAAGCTGCCAAATACATTAAAGAGCACATCAAAAAACCTGTTGTTGCCTTTATCGCAGGTCAAAGTGCGCCCAAAGGTAAACGTATGGGCCATGCCGGTGCGATTGTGAGTGGAAGTGCAGGAACAGCAGCGGAGAAGATGGAAGCGCTGAGCAATGCAGGCGTACACGTTGTCAAATCTCCTGCTGAAATTGGAAAAAAGATAGCGGAAGTTTTAAAAAAATAATAATACTTAAGTGAGCTAGATGGTGCGCTATTGTACAATCTAGCCACTCTTAAAAGATAATTGCAACGAAAAGATTTAGGATAAGGAGAGAGAAGAATGGGTTTAATTACCGCTCCAAGTAATACACCAGTATGGGTTAATGTCTCTAGGTGTAAAGCTTGTGATATTTGTGTAAGTATGTGTCCAGCAGGTGTTTTAGCAATGGTTCAAGCACCCAATTCGACACTGGGTTCGATGATAGAGGTTGTTGTTCCAGACGCCTGTATTGGATGTCGGGATTGTGAATTACATTGTCCTGATTTTGCTATTTACGTAGCGGATAAAAGCGAATTTAAGTTTGCAAAACTTTCTGAAACCTCAAAAGAGAGAGCCGAGAAAGTCAAACAAAATAAATTTAGAAAACTGAGCGAATAAGGATCATTGATGGCAAGAGAAGTAATATCAAGCGGCAATGCCTTAGTAGCAAAAGCGGCAGTAGAATGTGGATGTAAATTTTTTGGAGGCTATCCTATTACGCCTTCGAGTGAAATTGCAGAGGATTTAAGCAAACTTCTTCCACGTGTGGGTGGAAAGTTTATTCAAATGGAAGATGAAATCGCAGGTATCTGTGTCGCCCTTGGCGCTTCTATGAGTGGAACAAAGTCGATGACAGCCTCATCAGGTCCTGGTATTTCACTTAAAGCGGAGCAAATTGGTTACAGCTTCATCACCGAAGTTCCTTTGGTGATCGTTAACGTTATGCGTGGTGGTCCTTCAACGGGTCTTCCAACACGTGTTTCTCAAGCAGACATTGGTCAAGCAAAGTACCCAACACACGGTGATTTTGCCTCTATTTCACTCTGCCCAGGCAGTCTTGAAGAAGCCTACACTGAGACGATTAGAGCATTTAATATCGCTGAAAAATACATGACTCCCGTTTTTGTTCTTTTAGATGAAACGCTAGGACACATGCACGGAAAAGCGATGCTTCCTGACCTTGCGGAGGTTGAGAAAAGCGTGGTCAAACGTGCTGAATTTACAGGCGATCCAAAAGACTACAAACCTTACGCAGCAGGCCCAACAGAACCAGCCGTACTCAATCCTTTCTTCAAAGGGTATCACTACCACGTCACAGGTTTGCACCATGGTGAAATGGGCTTTCCAACAGAAGATGGCGCGATTTGTGAGTACAACATTGAGCGTTTGGTCAATAAAATCAATACCAAATCAGAAGATCTTGTCCATTACGAAGAGTTTATGCTGGATGATGCTGATGTCTGTATTATTGCCTATGGCAGTATCAGTCGTGGTGCTAAAGAAGCGGTCATGAAACTTCGAAATGATGGCATCAAAGCAGGTCTGTTTAGACCAATTACGCTCTGGCCAAGTCCTGTTGCTAAACTTCAAGAGATCGGTAAGAAATTTAAGAAGATCATGGTAACAGAGCTCAATATGGGACAATACTTAGAAGAGATTCAACGCGTTATGAAACGAGATGATTTTGCGACACTGCACAAAGCAAACGGTCGTCCAATCGCTCCACTTGAAATGGTTGCTAAAGTTAAGGAGATGATCTAATGGCATTTAATTACGATAAATATCTACGTGTAGATAAAATGCCAACCTTATGGTGTTGGGGTTGTGGTGATGGTGTTATTTTAAAATCCGTTATTCGTGCTATCGATAAAATGGGTTGGGATATGAACGATGTCTGCATCGTTTCAGGTATTGGGTGTAGCGGGCGTTTTAGCTCTTACATCGACTGTAACACAGTTCATACAACGCATGGTCGTGCCATTGCGTATGCAACAGGCATCAAGCTTGCAAACCCTGAAAAACATGTCATTGTTGTCACAGGTGATGGCGATGGTCTGGCAATTGGTGGTAATCACACGATTCATGGTTGTCGACGAAATATCGATCTAAATCATATTTTGATCAACAACTTCATCTATGGTTTGACCAACTCTCAAACCAGTCCAACAACACCGCAAGGGTTTTGGACAGCAACAGCAAACTACGGTAACGTCGATCCAACCTTTGATGCAGCCAAATTGGCTGACGCGGCAGGCGCAACCTTTGTTGCGCGTGAGTCTGTACTTGATCCACAAAAATTGGAGAAGATATTTGTTGCAGGCTTTACGCATAAAGGGTACTCTTTCTTTGATGTGTTCTCAAACTGTCATATCAACCTTGGACGTAAAAATAAAATGGGCGAAGCGGTACAGAATCTTGAGTGGATTGAAAACCGTATTGTAGGTAAAAATAAGTTTGAACTTTTAAGTGCTGAAGAGCGTGTGGATAAATTCCCAACAGGCATCCTCAAACAAGAAGAGGGCAAACTCGAATACTGTGAAGCGTATGACAAAGTCATTTACGCCGCACAAAATAAAACAACCGTTGTGCTATAAGGAGCCCCTGATGAGAAGACAATTACGTTTCGTAGGTGTGGGTGGTCAGGGTGTTATCTTGGCGGGTGAAATTTTAGCGGTTGCGAAGATTAAAGAGGGTGGGTACGGCGTTAAAGCATCTACTTATACCTCTCAAGTACGTGGTGGACCAACAAAAGTTGATATTTTACTCGATGAGAGCGAAATCCTTTTTCCTTATGCTAATGAGGGTGAAATCGAGTTTATGATCGCTACAGCACAAGTGAGTTTCAATCACTTCAAAAATGGTGTCAAACCAGGTGGAATCATCGTTGTTGAGCCAAACTTGGTAACCGTCAACGAAGAAGATCGCAAAAAATGGAAAATCATTGAAATTCCTATTATCACGATTGCCAAAGAAGAGGTTGGCAATGTTATCACCCAATCTGTTGTCGCACTTGCCATTACGGTCGAGATGACACAAGTACTAGCGCACGACTTGGTACGCGAAGTTATGCTCTCTAAAGTTCCTGAAAAAGTTCATGTCGCCAATAATAAAGCGTATGAACTGGGTGTCAAATACGCCAAAGAAGCACTCGCTACACTTTAAAACTTCAAGCTCTTCGGAATCAAATCCGAAGGGCTTACTGCTTTAAATGTAAAACTATTTTAGAAAAATAACCACACGAGTAAAACTACTCCAAAACCAAGATTGAACCAGCTTACGCCATTTTCAAAGAGATAGATAAGCAGTTCGTAGTTGTAGCTCTCAAGCGTTGTTGGGTGCATCGCCAAGCCGTTTTGGGCAAAATTGACAATGTCATTGGAGTAGAAATAAGCGATAATCTCAGGAGCGATAAAAAAGAGTATGACGCCTACAATGCCCCAGAGTGTTTTTTTGGGTTTCATATCCATGAGGGCTTTTTTTGTGGCTGGGTGGCGTGCGATTTTTTGGAGTTTTTCTTTCAAAGGAAACCTTGTGATGTGGAGCGGGTGACGAGAATCGGACTCGCTACTTTCAGCTTGGGAAGCTAACACTCTACCAATGAGTTACACCCGCATTTTCAAGCAGGCATTATAGCATAGGAAACGCTTAAGAGGAGTATAATTCAGTCAAAAATCCAAAGGAGTTGTGATGGCGCATACCTTACATATAAACAAAGCATTGAAGCAACAGCAAAATGAGATGGACGATTTTACGATCTATTCGATGCTTTCTCTTTCCGATAAAAATAAAGCCAATCAAACCATTTTTCGCAAAATCGCCAAAGAAGAGCAAGGGCACTACACGTATTTGAAAACCTACACGCATCAAGAGCTTCAACCTCGCCGTTATGTCGTTTTGTTCTATCTTTTCCTTTCAAAAATTGTGGGCATCTCATTTACGCTCAAGTTTTTAGAGGGACGCGAGGAGGGTGCGAAGGCATTTTACAAAGAGCTTATACTCACCGATCCCAAAGCACAAGAGATTTATGAGCAAGAGATTCACCATGAAATTGAACTGATCGATATGTTGCATGACAAAAAGTTATTCTATGCCGGTGCGATTGTTTTGGGGATGAACGATGCGTTGGTAGAGCTTACTGGAACACTCAGTGGTATCGCATTAGCGTTTGATAAAAGCGTGGTGGTAGGTGTTACGGGGCTTATTATGGGCATCGCCGCTTCACTTTCAATGGCAGGATCTGCTTATTTGGAGTCCAAGGAAAATGTCGGTGATGATGTCAACCCTTTGACCTATTCGCTGTACACAGGCGTTTCGTATATTTTAACAACCGCGATTTTAGTGGCACCTTTTTTCATCTTTGAGAAAATCTCTATTGCTATCGTTTGGATGTTTGGTTCCGCACTTGTGGCAATTTTTCTCTATAATTTTTACATCTGCGTCGCCAAAGATTTGTCGTTTTGGAAACGGGTGCGTGAGATGTCTTACATCACCTTTGGGGTTGCACTTATCTCGTTTGGCATCGGTTATGTGGTCAAACATTACTTTGGGATTGAGATCTAAAAAAGCTAGATTAGGTTTTACATGTAATTTTAAAAGTGCTATTTTTTTCAATTATCTCTGCTCTATAATGATTAAAATGAAATCAAGGAGTCATTATGGAGTACAGAGTTGAAAAGGACACAATGGGCGAGATTAAGGTTCCTAATGAGCGTTACTGGGGAGCTCAGACTGAGCGTAGTTTGGAGAACTTTAAGATCGGTACCGAGAAGATGCCCAAAGAGCTTATCCGCGCTTTTGCACTGTTGAAACGCTCTTTATCCACGGTCAATCAAAAGCTAAACAAACTCGATGCCAAAAAAGCAGGAGCGATTATCCAAGCGTGCGATGAGATTCTTGCAGGTAAGTTTGATGGTGAATTTCCCCTCGCCATCTGGCAAACGGGCAGTGGCACACAGACCAATATGAACCTCAATGAAGTCATCGCCAACCGCGCTACGGAAATACTCGGAGGTGATTTTAGAAAAGAAAAACTGATTCACCCCAATGATCATGTCAATATGTCTCAAAGCTCGAACGACACCTTCCCCACAGCGATGCACATCGCCAGTGTCATCGAGATCGAAGAGCAACTGCTTCCTTCCTTAGAAAAGCTCAAAGAGACACTCGAAGCTAAAGAGAAAGAGTTTGCAGGCATCATCAAAATCGGTCGCACTCATCTTCAAGATGCAACGCCACTCACACTTGGGCAAGAGTTTAGCGGGTACCGCAGTATGTTGGAGCACTCTTCTTCACACATTCTCTTAGCGCTTCAATCCTTGCGCGAGCTTGCCATCGGTGGAACGGCTGTGGGAACGGGCATCAACGCGCATCCAAAACTGAGTGAATTTGTCAGTGAAGAGCTTACGAAACTGACAGGCAAAACCTTTGTCTCTTCTCCCAATAAATTTCACGCTTTAACCTCCCATGATGCGCTTGTGTTTGCGAGTGGTGCGAACAAAGGACTAGCGGCAAACTTGATGAAAATCGCCAATGACATCAGGTGGCTCGCATCAGGTCCAAGGTGTGGCATTGGCGAGCTCAATATCCCTGAAAATGAGCCAGGAAGTTCTATCATGCCCGGTAAAGTCAACCCAACCCAAGCCGAAGCGGTCACGATGGTTGCATGCCAAGTGTTTGGTGCCGATACGGCGATTGCATTTGGGGCAAGCCAAGGTAACTTTGAGCTCAACGTCTTTAAACCCGTCATTATCCTCAACTTTTTGCAACAAGTCAGACTGCTAGGCGATGTGATGGAGTCGTTTCGGATTCATTGTGTGGAAGGCATTGAAGCCAACAGTGAGAAGATCGCATCCAACCTTCAAAATTCGTTGATGCTGGTAACCGCGCTCAATCCGTACATCGGCTATGAAAATGCAGCAAAAGTCGCCAAACTCGCGCACAAAGAGCATTTAAGCCTCAAAGAAGCGTGCATCAAACTCGCGCTGTTAACCTCTGAAGAGTTTGATCGTTACGTAATCCCCTCAGAGATGATTCACCCCAAAGCGTAAAAATGAGACATGTAGCGATCAAAATGCGATCGCTACGCTTTACATGTAACACTTTTGTGACGCATGGTATGGCTTTTGCATAAACTCCTTAAAATCTTCAAGGAGTCCTCTTGGAAACAATCGTTAAAGGTATCAGTAAACCCTTACAGAAAAATGAGCGAAAAATGGGCTCTGAAGCGCCTGCTATCAGCCTTACCATGCAAAGTGGTGAGAGCAAAGTCATCGGTATGTTGGCAACCAAAGTGCAAGTGATGATCACCTTGCCGTATCACGATTCGCTAAGCCCCGCACTTTTTGAGATCACTCAAAAATACCACGAACAAGCGTTTATCTATTTTATCGGTCCACAGCCGTTAGATCAATCAATCAATCCTGCCTGTACTTCGGTTGATTTTGAAGAACTTGCCAAGAAATTTGGCGTCTACATCAATGAAACACTCTGCGCAAAATCTCTCTTCATCATCAACAAAGACGGGCAATTTGTCTACAAAGAGATCACGAGCGATGTTGAAGATGCGTTTGATCTTGAGATGTTTGAGACGAAGCTTCATGAAGCGATCCATTTTAAGAAAAAAGGGCATGTGCACGAGAATTGGATGGGCGCATGAGTGAGCAAACCTTGCTTTGGCTCGCTTCCAATAGCTACAATGCAAATGATTTCAATTTCGTTGGGAAGTACGGAAACTCAGCGCTGATGAAAGCGGTGCGCGAAGGCAATGTGGCTGTGACTACGGAACTCATTGAAGCAGGTGTGGATCTGGAGCTTAGAAATATCGATGGCAATACGGCGATTTGGAACGCCTGTTTTGGTGGGGATTTTACCTGTGTGGAGCTTTTGGTCAAAGCTGGCATTGAGCTTAACAGCCAAAATGACAATGGCGTAACGGCGTTGATGTTTTGTGCTAGTTCAGGAAAAGAGGCGATGACGAGGCTTTTATTGGACTTTCATGCTGATACAAGCATCGCTAATTTGGATGATTTTAAAGCGATCGATCTTGCGAGTACGCCCACTATTTACAAGATGCTCAAAGCAAGCATCTCGTAAACAGAGCGTTACATGTAAAAGTTAGCGTAGAAAGTTTTTAATGCCTGTAAAGATGAGTTGCGCCGAAAGTGCTGAGAGCACAAGCCCTGTAACTTTACTAAAAACGATCAGTCCTGTTCGCCCGATCAGTCGTTCGATGTGTCCAGAGAGATAGAGCAACACGCCAATGCTGAATATTGCCCCTAGCAGTGCGCTTGAACCAAGCACCAAGTCTTCAATACCCTCCATATCGGCACCCATAACCATCAGCGCACCCACGGTTCCAGGTCCCACGGTGACGGGAATTGCCAAAGGGACAACGGCATGTTTGAGGATGTCAGCTTTACATGTAGGCTCAGCATTGACATCTTTTTGCACCAAATCAACAGCGGTGAGAAACAAAAGTGCACCCGCACCAATGCGAAACGCATCCAGCGTTATGCCAAAAAGTTCAAAAATGTATTTGCCAAAAAAGAGAATAATCATACAGCTGATCGCAATCGCCAAGGTTACTTTGATCGCAAGGCGTCTTTTGTCACTTTCACTGATCCCTTTGGTCATCGACAAAAAGATGGTCGTGACAAAAAAAGGCGTCATAATAAAAAAGAATTTGACATAAATCGCAAAAAAAGCAGAGAGGTGAATCATGGTGTCTCCTTAAAAAGAGTTGGCATTATAGCACTTTTTCAGTTGCGCTTTGGCAGAATGGAGGCATGAAAAAAGAGATCCTTTACCTAACCGAATATTTAGCCAAAAGTGATAGCGAGCAAGCCAAAGCTTTTTACGAACTCTTGGTGCAAACCCTCGTCACTTTCGAGCTTTATACGCCTACCAAATTTACGCAAGCGCAGATTAGCGCGCTGATGGCACGTCAAGGCTTTGGTGCACCTTCTTCTTATGATGTGGGCGTTAAAGCACTTGATGCTGCATTGGAGCAAACGCTTCCAATTCCACTGCAAGAGGCAAAAAAAAGCCTTTTTATGACCCTTCTCACGGTCAATTTTCCCAAGAAAAAAAGCTTCTTATCGGTCTCGTTAGAGCTCTTTCTCTCTCAACTTGAACCTGTGGAAAAGAGCATTTATGAGAACCTTTTAGCCTACGTTTCAGGGCTCAATCGCGCCCTTGCACTCTTTTTTGTTTTGGGCAAAGAGGAGGCTTCTATTTTTACCCCAGAGCGTTTAGTTGCGTTTGGAGACGCTTTACATGTAAAGCTTGTGGAGCTTGTTTTTAATGAAGAAGAGAAAGCACTTTTAAGTCAAGGACTCAAAGAGTTATTGGGCGTTTACCTGAGCCTTTATGGAAAATATCTTTACATATAAAGCTAAAACGGTCAATTTTAGTCTTTCGTTTACGTTATAATTGTCATTATAAATTATAAAGGTTTTGAGAATGAAAAAAGATGAAAAAGAGCTCAGTTGTGCTGAGTGTGGGACGCTAAATTGCCATAAACATGAGAGCCGTTACCCTAAGTTTTGTCTCACCACAAATGTCGATGATGCAATGCTTGAAGAGTCTCTTGAGTGCTACCAAGAAGAGGGAATTGATCGTAAAATTGCTATGGCTGCGGCTGAGATCGAAGGCAAATACTATGGACAGTTAACACGTGTAGAAGAGATACTTGCCTTTGCTGGGCGTATTGGTGCGAAAAAAATTGGTATTGCTTCGTGTGTGGGACTCGCAGCTGAGTCTAAAATTTTTGCTGAGATTCTCAAAGTCAACGGCTTTGATGTTTTTATGGCAATCTGTAAAGTAGGTTCACGCGATAAGTGCGAAATAGGACTTAAAGAAGAGCAAAAAATCCGCCCTAATACCTTTGAGCCGATGTGCAATCCTGTGCTTCAAGCCAAGTATTTAAACAAAGCTAAGACGGATCTCAATGTCATTATGGGTTTGTGTGTTGGGCATGATTCATTGTTTATCAAATACGCCAAAGCGACGACAACGTATCTGGTTGTCAAAGATCGTGTTTTAGGGCACAATCCCATCGCAGCACTGCATTTAACCCAGACCTATTATAAAAAACTTCTAATACCTAGAGAACTCTAATAATGTTTTCACAGGGAGAAAAGTGTTTTACATGTAAAGAGTGAAGCCCTAAAATAGGGCTTTTATTGGAGGATTATTTAAATAAAATAGAACCTAAACGAATCATATTTGACCCACACGCAATCGCGAGTTCAAAATCATCACTCATTCCCATAGAGCAGTATTTTGCACCCTGATTTTGGAGTGATTCAAAAATTTTATGCGTCGTTTCAAAACTTTTTTGAATGATGGCCCTCTCTTCGCTATGCGCACCAATACTCATGACGCCTTTAAGCTGAAGATGTTTACATGTAAGCGCGATTTGCTCATACACTTCGAGCGCCTCTTCAGGCATAACACCCGCTTTTTGCTCTTCATAGGCACTGTTGATTTGAAGCAAAACGTTCATCGTTTTATGCTTTACATGTAAACGTTTATCGATCTCTTGCGCGAGTTCTAAGGAGCTTAGCGAGTGCATTAATGAAGGCTCTAAGTCGATGAGCTGATTGATCTTATTGGTTTGTAAACGCCCGATAAAATGCCATTCGAGTGGAAGATGTTCGAGGGCATGAACTTTATCACTCATGTCTTGGATTTTATTTTCTCCAAAACAGCGTTGCCCTGCGTTGTACATCGCTTCGATCATCGAAGGATCAGCACTTTTACTCGCAGCAACAATCTTCACAATCAGGTGTTGATCGACACTCAAACGCGCTTTTTCAACGCGTGTGAGAATTTCATCCAGTGTGGTTACAAAATTTTTAGTTTCCATTGGTTAGCCTGTAAATATCATTAAAAATGCTCAACGCCATCAGGCTTAAAAGCAACATCCAACCAGCGGTGGTCATACTGGTAAGAACCCGCTCGCTCGGTGCTCGTTTGGTGATAAGCTCGTACAGATTGAACATAATGTGTCCGCCATCAAGGGCAGGAATTGGCAGAAGATTGAGCACGCCAAGGTTGACTGAAATAAGCGCTGTGAGTGCAAAAAGTGCGACAAGACCTGCGGCACTCGCTTCGGACGTGACTTGAACAATGGAGATGATGCCGCCTAACTCTTTGGGAGAGACAACGCCTTCGATCAATTTTTGAAGACTGGTCAAAATGAGTGTGGTTGATTTAACCGTCTGTTGCCACGCAAAGCTTGGAAGTTCGCTGCTACCATAGACCACTTCCATCGTTTTTCCACTCGGTGCAATGCCGATCATCTTTTTCTGTTTGGTCTCGCCAAACATATTTTGGTATTCGTTGATTTTTGGGGTTAAAAGAAGGGTTTGGACACTGCCTAAACGCTCGATTTTGACTTCGAGTTTGCCCGTGCTCTCTTGAATCAGCTGGCTGACTTCATCCCACGCCTCAATGAGTGTGCCGTTGATCATCACAATGCGGTCATTTTCTTGAAGACCTGCTTCAAGTGCGGGTGAGCTTGGGCTAATTTGACCAATAATCGGAGCAAATTTGGTTACACCCATAGAGCCAATGGCGATGAAAAGCAAAAAGGCGAGTAAGAAATTCGCAAAAGGTCCTGCAAAAAGGATGATGATGCGCTTCCATGGCGCTTTGGTCGTGTAGCTATCGGCATCATAACTGATTTTGGTCGGATCACGATCGTCTTGTCCTTTCATCTGCACGTAACCACCCAGAGGAATGAGCGAGAGGCAATATTCCGTCTTTCCAACCACTTTTGTGAAGACTTTTTTGCCAAATCCGATGCTAAAAACTTCGACATGCACGCCAAAAAAACGTGCCGCTAAATAGTGACCCAATTCGTGGAAAAAAATGAGAAAGGAAAGAACCAGAATGGAGGTAAGTGTTCCCATTAATGGGTTCCTTTTTTGGTATAGCCGATGATGTATTCATAGCCAGAGTAAAGTGTCAGTGCCACAGCTGCCCACAAAAGTAGGTCTGCAAAAGGCCAGTTCATCATTAAAAAACCAATGGCGATCATCTGAAGAACGGTTTTGACTTTGCCTGCCATACTCGCAGCAATGTCTTTGCCTTCGCCCATCGCAGCTACACGAAGTCCTGTGATGAAAAATTCACGCGTGAGGATGAGAAAAATCGCCCAAGGGTTGGCTCGATCAATCATCATGAGCCCTAAAAAAGCGGCTAAGGTGAGCATTTTATCTGCCAATGGATCTAAAATAGCACCGAGCTGTGTTTTTTGATTCCAGTTGCGTGCGATGTAGCCGTCAAAAAAGTCCGTCGCACTCGCTATCACGAAAATGAGTGTCGCAAAGTAGTCTATCCAGCTTACATGTAAACCTGAAAAGAGACTCAAATCGCGATTGACTAAAAAAATAAACATAAGGGGCGCTAAGGCGATTCGCATGCTTGCAAGTGCGTTAGGTAGGTTCATCATTTAAACGTCGTTCCACCATCAATGAGC
Organism: Sulfurospirillum halorespirans DSM 13726; assembly: GCF_001723605.1. Classification (NCBI taxonomy): domain Bacteria; kingdom Pseudomonadati; phylum Campylobacterota; class Epsilonproteobacteria; order Campylobacterales; family Sulfurospirillaceae; genus Sulfurospirillum; species Sulfurospirillum halorespirans. The sequence continues at coordinate 1,450,924 of NZ_CP017111.1, forward strand.
ATGGTATGCCCTGTGATCCACGAAGCTTTTTCCGAGCAAAGGAATAGACACGCCCCTGCAAGGTCTTGTGGTTGTCCCATACGTCCTAAAGGAGAGAGTTTTGCGGTAACATCACGTACCTCTTCGTAGTTAGTAAACGCTCGCAACGCATCGGTTTCGATGGGACCGCCGCTGACCGCATTGACACGAATGCCTTTACAGCCAAGTTCTGCCGCGGCGTAACGTACCATCGTCTCAACCGCCGCTTTGGCGGTACCATGACCTGCATAGTTTTCGATGTAGACAAGATTGCCTGTAGAGGAGAGAGAGATGATGCTACCACCACCGACTTTTTCCATACGTTTGGCGGATTCTTGCGCTCCCACAACAAAAGCGTTAACGGTTGCGGTAAAAATGTTGTTGATACCACGGGGTTTGAGTTTCATAAACTTTGTGTATCCACCTACCACTGGGCGACCCGAGATGATGGCATTGGAGATAAAATAATCCACACGATCAAAATCTTTATCGATCTCTAAAAAGAGGTCTTTATAGGTCTCTGGTTCTAAGATATTAAGGGCGTAGGCTCTAGCTTTAATGCCATAGTTTGCCTCCAAATCTTTGACTTGCTCCATTGCAATCTCTTCATTGGAATTATACGTAAATGCAACATTCACACCCGCTCTGGCAAATTCATACACAATAGCTTGTCCGATACCTCTGGTACCGCCACTTATGACAAGTGTTTTTCCCTTCATTAAAATCCTTTGATGGTATATTTTTTGAGTGTATTTTCAATACGCTTCATGTTCTCATTACTCGGTGCGCACAGTGGTAAGCGGTACTCTAAGCTCTCCAATAATCCTGCAATGTACATCGCAGCTTTAATAGGAATAGGGTTACTCTCACAAAAAAGTGTTTTATTGATCTCATAGAGTGAATCATTGATCGCTTTTGCCCCATGAAAATCACCTTTGAGCGCTAAATGCGTGAGCTCTGCAATTTGGTCAGGTAAGATGTTAGACGTAACCGAAATAACGCCCGATCCACCGTTGGATAAAATAGGGTAGTTAATCGCATCTTCACCGCTAAAAACGGAAAGTTTGGGTTGGTGTGCGAGCAAATCAACACAACGATCAATTGAACCTGTTGCCTCTTTTACCCCGTAAATATTGGGGCAGGCTTCAAAAAGTCTAAAGATGGTATCTGGCAACAAATCGCACCCCGTACGTCCTGGGACATTGTACAACAGTACAGGAATATCTACAGAACCCGAAATGGCTTTGTAGTGCTGAAACAGCCCTTCTTGCGTTGGTTTGTTATAGTACGGTGTGACGGAGAGAATGCCGTGTGCGCCATGTGCTTGGGCAAACTTTGCCAATCCAATCGCTTCATGCGTTGCATTGCTTCCCGCCCCTGCGAGCACTTTAACATCGCTGTGTGAACAGACATCGACCGCTATTTCGATACAGCGACGGTGTTCGTCATGATCCAGTGTTGCACTCTCCCCCGTCGTTCCTACAGGAACAACAACGTCGATGCCATTTTTAATCTGTCTTTCTATAAGTTTTGCGTATTGAACTTCATCGAGTTTTCCATTTTTAAACGGAGTGATAAGCGCGGTCATCGCTCCTTGTAACGCCTGTTGCATGTTAGTAATCCTTTCTTAATATAACGGTCGTGGATGATTGTGGAACCAAATAGGTCGTGACAGCTTTGATAATATCCTCTTTTTTCAGTGCATTGATGCCTTCTTCATAGGTTAATAATGGGGAGATGTTCCCCTTGGCATAATACGAGCCAAACAACGTTGCAAGCTCGCTTGAACTCTCTAAATTGTGTATGAAATCGGCTCGTGTGTTGATCTTGATCTTTTCAATATCGCGATCACTCACATCGCCTTTTTTAAGGCTTTCAATGATGTTTAAAATCTCTACTTCAACGCTCTCCGCTTTCACACCAGGGTTACAAACGGCTAAAAATAAGAAGACAGAGGGGTCTTTGGCTTCCATCGCGTAGCCATAGATTTGATTGACCAGTTTTTTCTCATCGACCAAAATTCGGTGAAGTTTACTGCTCTTTCCACTGCTTAGAAGTTCGCTTAAAGCAGATAATGCAACTTGATCTTTGTGTGCGAAGTTAGGGATTTTGTAGGCAATCGCCACCATTTCCACTTCGCTCTCTTTTTTAATGAGCAGGCGTTTTGCGCCATCTTGCTGTGGCTCGACTTGATGATGCGCTGCTGGAACAGAAGTCGCGTTTTTGATCTCGCCAAAGTATTTGGTAACGTTACTAAATACCTCTTCAGGCTCAATGTCACCTGCTACAACAACGATAGCATTTGAGGGTTGATAATACTTAGCGTGAAAACTACGAATATCTTCAATGCTCCAACTTTTAATGTCATTAATAAACCCAATCGGTGTCCAGTGATACGGATGATAGGTAAATGCGTTGTTGAAAAGTCTGAAGTAGAGATACCCAATCGGAGAGTTATCGGTTCTCCAAAGGCGCTCTTCAAGTACCACATTGCGCTCTGGTTGAAACTCTTCATCGGAGAGTTTAAGATTTTGCATCAGTTCTGCGAAAAGCTCTAAGGATTTTGGCAAGTTCTTGGAGGAACTTTTAATGTAGTAGTGTGTAAAATCAAACCCTGTAGAGGCGTTATTCACCCCACCAAATCCTTTGACGATTTCGTCAAATTCACCCGTTTTGAGGTTTTTGGTGGATTTGAAATTGAGATGCTCTAGCATGTGAGCAATGCCACTTTTCCCCATAATTTCATTGCCACTGCCGACTTTGTAAAAAATATCTGTTGTGATGACATCACTTTTGTTGTGCATGGGAATGACAACGATTTGTAGACCATTCTCCAAGGTTTTGGTCAAGTGCTCAGGAAGTGAATTAGCCATCAATGCTCCTAAAAATATTAAAAATAGTAGTACCTTTTTCATCTGTTATCATCTCCTGTCGCTTCCTATAACTTCGTTAATATGCGTAAATCCATCTTGGTCCATACGCTCTAAAATGCCTAAATTGATCGCTCGATTGAGCGAAGGTCCTTTGAAAATGAAGGCTGAATAGACTTGGATCAAACTCGCCCCCGCTTTAAGCCTTCGGTACGCTTCATCGGCTGAGTCGATACCACCGACGGAAATAAGGGTCGTTTTACCGTAAAACTCTTTAGCAAGGGCTTCAAACATCGCAAAACTTTTCTCACACAACACTTTACCACTAATGCCACCAAAATCTTTGGCGTTGGGAAGCAAGGAGTAGTCAATCGTTGTGTTCGTTGCCACGATGCCAGAAGCGCCATTTTCAAGCGCGGTTGAGCTTACATGTAAAGCATCATCCATCGCAAGATCGGGCGCAATTTTAAGTAAAACAGGTTTACATGTAAGCTCTTTTGCCATCACAAAAAGATCTTTAATAAACTGCTCATTTTGCAAATCTCTAAGGCCTGGTGTATTGGGAGAAGAGATATTGATGACCAAATAATCACTCAAATCTTTAAAACGCTTAATCAATTTTTCGTAATCTTTGAGTGCATTTTCAGCCGTTGTCGTTTTATTTTTTCCAATGTTCGCCCCCAACGGTGTTGCAAAAGGGTAGAGGGTTTCGAGACGTTTACCCACTTTATACATGCCTTCATTGTTAAAACCCATCGCATTTTGGATGGACTCTTGCTCAACATAGCGAAACAATCGTGGTTTGGCATTGCCACTTTGTGGCTCAGGCGTAATCGTGCCATACTCAATATGCCCAAATCCAAGGGCTGTGAGCATTTTAATCATCGTTGCATTTTTATCAAATCCCGCGCCAAGACCGAGTGGATTGAAAAACGTTTTGCCAAAAAGATGCTGTTCAAGGCGTTTGTCGTGGATAAAAAAGCGCTCTGCTAAAGGTGTAAGGATAAAAGGTGTTAAATTAGCACCCTGTTTAAAGAAAAATTCTGCGATATGGTGTGCATTCTCTGGCGAGAAGTTAAACATACATTTTTTCATCAAACCAAAATAATCAACCATCTTCGATTTCCTTCAATATTAAGTACGCGATTATACCCCATTAAAGATAAAAGATGGTTGATTTTTGGGCAGTTTTAGTGTTGCAGACCTTTTAGATTGAGGTACTCTTTCGAGCTGTTTAAGAGCTCTTCGTCGCTGCCTATGGCAGAAATTTTACCGTGCTTGAGCAGGACGATTTTGTCGGCTTTTTTAATCGTGCTCAAACGGTGCGCGATCACAAAGGTAATCTTGTCTTTAATCAGATATTCAATTGCTTCGGTGATTTTTTGCTCACTGTGTGAATCAAGTGCTGAAGTGGCTTCATCCAAAATAAGCACTTGCGGATTGGTGTAAATGGCACGTGCAATGGCGATGCGCTGGCGTTGACCGCCTGAAAGATTGGTGCCAAATTCATCCAAATGGGTATGAATTCCCAGCGGCAGATTTTGTACAAACTCGTACGCATTGGCTTTTTGAAGCGCATCAATGACGTTGGCTTCATTAACCTCTTTGCCATACGCCACGTTCGCTGCAATGGTGTCGTGAAAAATGTAAACGCGCTGTGTGACCATCGCAATATTATGACGAAGATTGTGCAAATTGAAGGATTTAAGATCCATGCCATTGATGGTGATAGATCCCTTGCTGGGGTCGTAAAAGCGCATCAGCATATTCATAAGTGAACTCTTTCCTCCACCACTATCGCCAATAAGCGCGATCATTTCACCTGATTTTGTCTCAAGTGTTACCTCATTTAAAGCCTGTTTTTCGCCGTACGAGAGCGAAACATTCTCAAAGGTGATGGTCTCAATTTTGGAAGGAATTTCTTCTTTCCCATCGGTAATAGAAGGGATTTGATCCAACAAGAAGAAAATGCGCTCGCTTGCCACAATAGCATCTTGCATCTTATTGTAAAGGCCTGAGATCTTTTTGATAGGGGTGTAGAGCATAAAAAGAGCCGTTAAAAAAGAGAAAAAGGAGCCCACACTCATCGTGCCATCGATGACTTCATTGCCACCAACGATAATGACAACCGCAACACCAATGGAGCCTAGTGTCTCCATAATGGGGCTGACGAGTTCATTGACTTTAACCGATTTCATTGTAAGTTTAAAATAGCGTTCATTGTCTTTTTTAAAGAGCGAATGTTCGTAGCCTTGGGCATTATTGGCTTGAATGATTTCAATATTGTTGAAAATTTCACTCAGTTTTGCGGTAATGTCAGAGACTTTTTCTTGAGAAGCGCGTGAAACTTTTTTCATGCGTTTTGAAAGTTTGCTGAGCGGATAAATAGCCAACGGCATGATAATCAACGCATAAAAAGCAAGCTCAGGGCTTTGATAAATGACAACGCCCACAAGCCCAAAAATAGTCAATGTCTCGCGTAAAAATTCAGGAATAAGATTGGAAACAACGGTTCTAACACGCTCAACATCATTGGTATTACGACTGATAAGCTCGCCCGTTCGGTACTCATGAAAAAACGTGAGGTCGAGTTTTAAAAGATTTTCTAAAATGTTTTCACGAAAACGTTTGATAATATCTTGCCCAATATACGCCGTAAAGTAAGCTTGCATGTAACGCCCCGCCTCTTTGGTCGCGTAGACGGCGATGATCGCATAGGGTAAGAGTTGCAGCATCTCTTTATCTTTGGCGATGAAAATTTCATCCAAAAGAGGCTTCACCAAATACGCCGAATACGCCGTTCCACCACTGGAAAGCACCATGCCTAAAATGGCTAAAAGAAAGTAGGGAATATAGTCTTTAAAAAAAGGAAAAAACCGTGCGAGAACACCTTTAATACTGAGCATTTAGTTGACCTTTTCCCATTGTGTTCCTTGTGCTGTGTCCATGAGTTGAATCGCTTTGGCTTCCAAAAGCGTGCGAATCTCATCCGCTTTAGCAAAATCTTTCGCTTTTTTAGCAACAGTGCGTTGTTCGATCAATGCCTCAATCTCCGCTTTTTCGGCCTCACTCACTCCAATTTGAAAATACATGTAAGGATTGTAAAGTCCAATGCCAAGGAGGGATTCTATCCACTGTAAATTGGCATGGGTTGTGGCTTTGAGCACTTTGTCTTTGGGATTGGCATCAAGCGTTTCATTGGCTGAGGAGATCATCTCATCCAAACTTGCTAAGGCTTTTGAGATGTTGAGATCATCGCTCAAAGATTCAAGCATTGCCTCTTTAAAACTCATCGAAACCTCACTTGGCGTGCTTTCAAAGACTCGTTTTTTGAGACGATACAGTTTATCAAGACGTTTTTTTGTGTTGAGAAGATCCTCTTCTGCAAAGTTAAAATTAGCCCTGTAGTGCGTTGCAAGCAGGTAAAAACGAAGCACTTCGCCGCTGTAAATCGCTAAGGCATCTTTGAGAAAGAAGCTATTGCCAAGAGATTTGCTCATCTTCTCGCCGCTAATCGTTACAAAGCCATTGTGCATCCAGTATTTTGCCAACTCTTGATCGCTTTTGCACCTCGTTTGCGCCGCTTCATTTTCATGGTGAGGAAAGAGAAGATCTGCGCCTCCAGCGTGAATATCGATCTGAAAATCACCACTGCTAGCAAGGTGTTTTTCGATCATTGCCGAACATTCAATGTGCCAGCCAGGACGTCCCACACCAAATGGAGCAGGGTAGCTTGGTTCATTGGCTTTGGAGAATTTCCACAGTGCAAAATCTTTTTGGTCTTTTTTCTCCTCTTTTTGTTCTACCCGTGATTGGGAGGCATCATCTTCAAGGATTCTGTGGCTTAAGGAGAGGTACTTAGCATCTTTTGCCGTATCAAAATAGATACCATCACTTGTTGCATACGCGACTTCTTTATCCAGCATTGAGGTGACAAACAAAATGATCTCCGCAACGCTCTCCGTCGCCTTTGGCTCAATGTCGGCATCGTTTACATGTAAAGCGTGCATCTCGTTTTTATAGCGCTCAATGTAAAAGGAGGTGATCTCTTCGAGTGATTTACCACTCTCTTTCATTTTATGAATAATTTTATCATCAATGTCGGTGAAGTTTTTAACAAACGTGACGGTATATCCTAGTGCTGTAAACACACGACGCAAAAGATCAAATGCAATCGCACTTCTAGCATGTCCTAAGTGCGCATCATCATAGACCGTTGGACCGCAGACATAGATTTTAACTTCGTTTTCTTTAAGGGGGATAAACGGTACTTTTTTCTTCTGTACCGAATCATATATAAGCATGAATAAGTTCCTTTGCATAGCGTAAAATGCCCCATTCCACAAGAAGGAGCGCTACTAATATAAGTGTTTTTTTACTATACAGTATAGCAAAAAACTTCGCTAGCCCAAACGAGCGAAGGGTAAAAAAGAGCAAAATAAACGCCGACAAGGAGCCAGCAAGTGCTAGTCCTGCCGCGCCCATGGGCTTGATCAGCGAAAATGAGAAGATAAGATTGGCGGCAAGTGCATACATCGCGATGATGGCCGCCTCTTTTTGGCGCATTCTCGCATACAGCCACAATGAAAAAAGTTTAGAAAGCCCAAAAGGGATCAGTCCGATCATGTACATCCCAAGCACAAACCCTGTATTGGCGGTGTCTTGCTTTGAAAATGAGCCATGCTCAAAGAGTAACCAAACGATTTCATCGCTGAGCATAAAGCCTCCCAGCGTAGAGGTCGTGAGTAAAAACGCTAACAGCCAAAAACCTTGAGAAAGAAGGTTGAAAGCCTCTTCTTCTTTGTCTGCTTTGAGTAATCGGGTCATTCTAGGAAAAAGACCCGTCGTAAGCGCAATCGCAAAAAGAGCCAACGGGAGTTGAAAAATACGGTTCCCATAGTAAAGATAGCTGATACTGCCTGTCACGAGAAAACTTGCTAATGTTGTGTCGACAAATGAGACAATTTGCGGTGTTGAATTTCCAATAACCGAGTGCCAAAAGGAGAGGTTAAAGCTTTTACGACTCTCTTCTAATGCCGCATCTTTTTTGTGGCGGTACTTAAACCCAAGGGCTAAAAATTTGAAAAAGCGATCTCTTTTAAGTGCCAAAAGATGCGCGATGACTTGCAAAAGTCCACCGACTAAAACACCATAACTTAAAGCATACACAATCGTTTTACGGTCATAATTTTGAAATAAAAGCAGTGCTGTGATCATTCCAATGTTCAGCAGTGCGGTGGAAAAAGCAGTGACTGCGAAATGGTGTTTGTATTGGAGCAGTGAGCCAAAAAGCGTGACACAAAAGATAAGTGGCAGGTAATAAAAGTTAATCGCAACAAACGGGGCGGAGAGTGCTACGGTTTCATCATCAAAACCAAAGGCAATCATTTTGGCAAAAAATTCACTAAAAATTGTGACGATTAATGAGAAGATAATGAGGAAAAGTAAAAATCGTGAGAAAATGGTATAGGTAAAAAGTGCCTTGCGCGGTGATTTGATAAAACTGGGAATAAAACTTTGTGTAAACGCACCTTCAGCGAAAATACGACGAAAAAGATTGGGAAATTTAAAGGCAACAAAGAAAATGTCGCTGTAAATATTAGCCCCTAAAATAGAAGCACTCAGCATATCTCGAATAAATCCAAAGATACGTGAGACCAGTGTTCCGATACTGTTTGTGAAAAATGATTTTATAAGCATTTAGAATTTTATCTAAATAACGTTTAAACGAAATTTTTATCTATTTTTCGCTAAGATAAGCAACATTTATATCACATTTGTCGATATTTAATTCAGAGCATTATTAGGGCTCATACAAAAACTGAGGTACATAACATTGGGGCTATTTGACAAAATCAAGGGAACTCATACCGACGAGGCGAAGCAAAACGATGGTGGAACCTCTGAATTTAAATCCATTGTTATTGACACCACAAATGTCATCAAAGAAGTAAAAAATGTTGCTATTGCGAATCATCTGAAAGTAACGGATCTTACTTTCACACTGCTTCGCACGACCACTTACTACAGTGATGAAAAGAGCGAAAATAATGAAATGAATGAGGATGAGCTCAAACTCTTGCACGATGATGGTTTCTTACTCAATCCCAATCTTAAACTCACGCAGCACTATCGCATTGAGATTTATAAAATTGACGATCAAGAGGACGATCATACACCACTTCCTGATATAACACTGAGCGGTAATAAAAGCCTTACTAAGATTATTGCGATGGTTGCGAAAAGCAATGATGTGCGATTTACCCCGAAACTTGAAGAGAAGATGATTGAAGATATTCAGATCAAAAAGATCAAAGCGGGTATTTTGGTAGGCATTCGTGACCAAAACATGCACAAAGAGGTCAAAAAAATTGTCGCAAATATTCGCGTTAATGGCATTATTGATCAAAATCAGACCTTTGTTGTGTGTCAAGGTGTGGATGAAATCCCTTGTGTGAATGACGATCTGATCTTTCATTATAAAAAGAAAATTAATGCGAAAAGCAGCGATGGAAAAGTGGACTATTCCAAGCGAGGATTTGTTTTAGCCGTAGATAAAGATGAGTGCATTATTGAGTACATTAAACCGCAAGTTGGTATGCCTGGGCGTAATTGCAGGGGTGCTTTTATTCCTGTAAAAGAGCCTCGAAAAGCCAATGATGCTCCTATTTTGATCACCCCTAATTTGACGAAAAAAGAGAGCGAAACGAGCATCAAATACATTGCCAACCGTGGTGGTTATGTCAATTTTGACAAAGGTACCTACGATATTCAAGATCAGATGGAGATTAACGAGATTAGCTTTAAATCCACGGGATCTATCGATGCAAGTTTGGGCTCAAACATCAAGATCAACATCAAAGAAAAAGACATTCTTAAAGATGCCATTGGTGCGGGAATGAGTGTGGAAACTACTGAAGTGCATGTGGACGGTAACATCGGAAGTGGCGCTAAAATTAAAGCAAAAATCGCTGAAATTGGTGGGCAAACCCATCAAAGCTCTTACATTGAAGCCGATAAAATCATCATCGCAGTTCACCGTGGCGAAGCCAATGGTATTGATGTTGAAATTGACCGTTTAGAAGGCGGCAAAGTGGTTGGCGATACTGTACATGTAAAACATATGATCGGCGGTGAAATAATCGCCAAGATTGTCAAAATCGACAATCTTATGTCGAACGCCAAAATAACGGCTTCGGAAATTTTAGAAGTGACGGAGCTTAAGGGAACCAATAACAAATTTATCATTGATCCAAGCGTGACCAAAGAGTTTAATGAGCTCATTGAGTCGATCAATAAAAAGATCGAAAAGCTTGAAGAAGAGCTCAAAGCTTTTCCAAGGCAGTTAAGTTCTAAAAAAGAGTTTATTGATAAAAATAAACCGATGGCAGAGATGGTCAAAGAGAAGATTATGGAGCTTAAGCGAACCGGCGTTGAGCCTCCTATGACACTTTTTGCCAAGATCAAGGATTTTCAAGAAAAAGTGATTGATTACAACACCTTTTTGCAAACGTTTAAAGATAAAAAAGAGGAGTTGCAAGAGTACCGAGAAGAGCTCAATCGCGTTCAAAATAAGGTCTTCTCTGCCAAAATCATCAACCATTCGGCGTGGAAAGAGTTTAACGAAGTGCGCTTTAGACTGATTTATCCGCCAAAAGATGTGACCTACAATCCTAAGGAGCGCGAAATCGCACGTGAAATTACGCTCAAAGATATGGGAACCGGTGAACACAGAGTGATGCGCTCAACGGAGTACAGCAACAAATGATAGTAGGAATTGAAGGACACGTCGTTAAAAAAGAGGTGACGTTTGTTCATATTAAAACCGCTTCAGGACTGACTTATAAAGTCTTTGTCTCCTTGGTCTGCATTGGAAAGATTACCACCGATGTGATAGCGTTACATGTAAGCCAAATTATCCGCGAAGATCAGCACAGTTTGTACGGATTTATCGATGAAAATGAGAAAAAAGTGTTTGATACATTGATTAAACTCAATGGCATTGGCCCTTCAACGGCTTTGGCGGTTTGCTCTACACTCAGTCCTGATGATTTTGCGCAAGCCTTGGTGAGTCAAAATGTGCAAGCCTTTCAAAAGGTTCCAGGCATTGGCCCTAAAAGTGCCAAGCGCATCTTAGTGGAACTCAGTGATTTTTCATTGCAATTAAACTATGATGATCACAGCTCTGGAAGCATGATCGAAGCCTCTTTGGCACTTGAAAGCCTTGGATTTAAGAAAGAGATGATTAAAAAAGTCCTGAGCACCTGTCAGGGAGTTGATACCCAAACACTGATCAAAGAAGCTCTTAGAAAGCTTAGTTAACAAAGGAAGAAAATGACTGTAGCCGTTTTATTTGGCGCCCAAAGTTTTGAACATGAGATTAGCGTGGTGAGTGCCATCGCGCTTAAAAAAGTCCTAAAATGCGACATTGTTTATATTTTTTGTGATTATGAACGTAATTTTTACCTGATCCCGACCGATAAAATTACCTCCAAACGCTTTAGCAGTGGTGAGTACAAAAAAGACAAAGCGCTTCTCCTTAAGCAAGGTGGTTTTTACGCTAAAAAGATGCTGGGAGAAGAGAAAATTACGTTTGATGTGATGATCAACCTTGTGCATGGACGAGATGGCGAAGATGGAAAACTAAGTTCACTGCTTGATTTTTTTGGTGTGCCTTACATTGGTCCACGCACAGAGGGGAGTTGCATCAGTTACAACAAACTGTTTACGAAACTCTACGCACAAGAAGTGGGTGTGAATGTGCTCGATTACCAAGCGCTTCGTAAAGGTAGCAATGAGCTGATTCGTGTTCCGTATCCTTTGATCATCAAGCCGCTTCGTCTTGGAAGTTCCATTGGGATTGGCATTGTGAAAGAGAAAAAAGAGCTTGAGTATGCACTCGATGTCGCCTTTGAATTTGATGACACGGTTTTAATAGAGCCTTTTATTAGCGGTGTCAAAGAGTACAATCTTGCAGGGTGCAAGACCGACGCATTTCAATTTTCGATCATTGAAGAGCCCCAAAAAGAGGAATTTTTAGACTTTGATAAAAAGTATTTGGACTTTTCACGCACCAAAAGAGTTAATGAAGCCACGCTTGATGCCCAAGAAGAAGCCAGCATTAAAGAGGCGTTTGAGAGGCTTTACGATCCACTCTTTTTAGGTGCACTCATTCGTTGTGACTTCTTTGTTGTTGAGGGCAAAGTTTATTTGAATGAGATTAACCCCATTCCTGGAAGCATGGCAAATTACCTTTTTGATGATTTTGATGGCGTGATGAAAGCGCTTTCAAACTACTTACCCAAAGATATTACGATGAGCAAAGAGTACCGCTATATTAACTCAATTCAAGCCGCTAAAGGGAAGTAACAGTGTTGTTTATGTAAGATATTACATAAAATTTTGCACAAAGGTATGTAATGACCTACGCTAAAAACGAGATAATGACAGCAACCGATATGGTGCGCAACTTTAGCTCCGTCTTAGGAAGCCTCAGTAAAGGGGAAAACAAACGTATCGTCATCGTGAAAAATAACCGTTTTGAAGCGGTAATGATTACGGTGGACGAATACGAAAAAATGAGCGAAGCGGTTCATATTTTGGAAAAAATCTACGCTAGCACGAAAAAGAAGAGTGATGGCTAAGAGAGAGATTGTATTTCAAAATAGCACGTATGCGCTCTCCTACGAGCTACTCAACCAACATCAACCTCAAACGATTCTGTTTCTACATGGCTGGGGAAGCAGTAAAGAGATCATGAAGCAAGCGTTTGGCAAGTGCTTTCCTGCGTACCAGCATCTCTATCTTGATCTTCCTGGATTTGGAGCTTCTTCCATTAATGATGTCATTGAAACAGGAACTTACGCAGACATTGTTCAGGTTTTCTTGAAGGCTTTACATGTAAAACCTCTCATCGTTTTTGGACACTCTTTTGGGGGAAAAGTTGCCACATTACTTCAGCCAGAGGTGTTGGTGCTACTCTCCAGTGCTGGCATACTTGCGCCAAAATCCCTGAAAATCAGAGCAAAAATAGCACTTTTTAAACTGCTCAAACCCTTCGCTCCACGCTCGTTCTACCGCTTTTTTGCGACCAAAGATGTGGAGGGCATGAGTAACGTGATGTATGAAATTCTCAAATGCGTTGTCAACGAAGACTTGAGCGCGCAATTTCTTACATGTAAAGCCAAAAGCTTTCTGTTTTGGGGAAAAGAGGACACCGCAACTCCTCTTTCAAGTGGCGAAAAGATGCACGCGCTTATCAAGGGAAGTCACTTTTATGCGATGGAAGGCGATCATTTCTTTTTTATCAAACAGGCAAAACAGATTGAAAAAACACTGGGAGAGTTTGGATGGTGAATACCTATCTGCTTAATGTCACAGGGCATGTTCAAGGCGTAGGGTATCGTCGTTTTGTGCTCAGTGTAGCAAAGGCTTTGGACTACGTTGGTTATGTGAAAAATCTTGCAGATGGCAGCGTTGAAGTGGTCATCAACACTGAATTTGAAGAAGAGTTGGAGTTTTTTATCAGCAAGCTTTACGATGGAACACTGTTTTCAGCGGTTCACGACGTTACATGTAAAAAGATCGAAATGATGATCTTTGATGATTTTGAAAAGAGATAAGGGTTATGGATCAAATGGTTTTAAGTGTGGTACATCTATGTTTTATTTTAGGAATCGGGTTTTATTTTATCACCGCAATGCAGTGGTACAGCTATAGGCTTGAACGCATTTTCTTCCACTACAACCGTTACGACTGGCATCTTTACTTCTTTGCGCTTCCATTAATGGGTTATTATTTTTTAGAAGGCATTTTTCTCTACGCGTTTGTTGCACTCTTTTTAGCACTGCTGTTTGTTTGGCAAAAAAAGATGGACAAAAAATTGGTCTGGACGGCACGCGTCAAACGCTTTTTCCTCTTTTTAGTGTTAGCAACCTTGTTTCAAGATCTGTTATGTTTAATGCTTGCCTCATGTTTCAAACTGGGCATCATCATTCCTTTGGCGGTGGCTCAATGTGCAAGTATGGTGTACGAAAAGATCCTTTTTGAAGGGTTTAAAAAAGAGGCACAGCACAGATTGATGAACAATCCAAAGCTCAAAGTGGTTGCCATTACTGCCAGTTACGGAAAAACGAGCATTAAAAACTTTCTGGCACAGATTTTAAGCAGCCAACTCAAGGTCTACAAAACGCCTCGCAGTGTCAATACTCTTGGAGGCATCATCAAAGACATTAATGAATCACTACCCGATGTATGCGATGTTTACATCGTTGAAGCAGGAGCACGTATGCGAGGTGACATTGATGAGATCGCGCGACTGGTTCATCCGCATATCGCCGTGGTAGGGTGCATTGGAGAACAGCATATTGAGTACTTTAAAACGCTTGAAAACATCCGCAATACCAAAATGGAGATGATCAACTCAACGCGACTTGAGAAGGCTTTTGTGCATGAGAGTGCCAACATTAAACCAACCTCGATGATCCTCTCATTTGGCTCTGAGTTGAGCGATATTGAAGCCTCATTGCAAGGGCTCAGCTTTTCTATGATGCTTGATGGCGTTAAAGAGCACTTTACATGTAAGCTTTTGGGTGCGTTTAATGCTATCAATATTGCCGCAGCGATTCACGTTGCACGCGCGTTGGGGCTGGAACTTCCTGTGATTAAAGAAGCGGTTGCAAATCTGCAAGGCGTGGAGCATCGTCTGCAAAAAATTGAGGCAGGTGGAAAGCTTATTATTGATGATAGTTACAATGGTAATTTAGAAGGCATGCTGAGTTCATACGATCTTGTTGCAACGCATGTGGGGCGCAAAGTGATCATCACGCCAGGTATTGTTGAAAGCAGTGAAGAGGCCAATGCCGCTCTAGCGCAAAAAATAGACGCTGTTTTTGATCTGGTGATCCTCACAGGCAAGGCTAATGTTGAGATCTTAGATTTACATGTAAAAAAAGCGCAGAAGATTATACTCAGTGATAAATCAAAACTCCAAGAGACCTTGGCGGAACAAACGCACGCGGGAGATGTGATACTTTTTTCGAATGATGCTCCAAATTTTATCTAAAAATCCTATTTTATTATACGAATGTTATACGATCTAAAGTATGATAGGGGATAATTTAAAAGGAGTGAGATGAAAACGAAGAGTTTATATATCTCATCGCTTGCGCCAGCAGCGGGCAGTCTGATCGTAGCGATGGGTATTATGGAGCTGTTAAAAAGCCGTCTTGGGAGAGTTGCTTTTTTTCGCCCTGTCATTTTAGATGGCAGTGGAGCCGATAAAGATATTAACTTTATGTTAGAGTATTATGCACTGGGTATGGAGTATAAAGATGCCTATGGTTATACGGTACATGAAGTTGAAAGCTTAATTGCAGAAAATAAGTTCAATCACGTTTTAGAAAACCTTATTGATAAACTCAAAATCTTGGAAAGCCAGTATGATTTTGTTCTCATCGAAGGGCTCAATCAGTCTAACTTTTCACAAGCACTTGATTTTGACATCAATCTCTCCATTGCTAAAAATCTCAGTAGCCCTTTTATTGGTGTCCTCAAAGGCAAAAATAAGAGCGTCAAAGAGGTGATGGATGAGATTTTGATTGAAGCAGAGGCGATTAAAGGTGCAGGCTGTCAACACTTTGCAACCTTTGTCAATCGTTTAGGCGAAGACGAAGCTGAAGAGCTCAAAGCGCTTTCAAAACAAGATGCTTTACAATGCGCACCGCTCTATTTTTTACCCGAAGTTCCAGAACTCGACACTCCAACCGTCGCTGAAATCAAAAAAGCGCTTGGCTGTATGCACATTTACGGTGAAGAAAAAGATCTCAGACGTGTGGTCAAACAGAGCAAAATTGCAGCGATGAAACTCGATAATTTCTTAGAATACATCGAAGATGGCGACTTGGTTATCACTTCAGGTGATCGCTCTGACATTATTGTCGGCTGCTTGAGTACGGTTTTTTCTAACAATTACCCGAACATCTCAGGTATTTTACTGACCGCTGGTATGATGCCTCACAAATCCATCAACAAGCTTGTTGCAGGATTTAAAGATCTCTCTATTCCTATCTTAAGTGTGGAAGATGGCACCTTTAATACAGCAGTCAATGTTGCGAAAGTTCCTGCAACCATTACACCGCAAAGTGTACGAAAAATCGCGTTGGCTATGGGACTTTTCTCTTCCAATGTCAATATCACAGAGATTGAAAAGTGTATCGACACCGAATCAGCCACAAGTGCTATTACTCCGATTATGTTTGAGTATGCACTTTTTGAGCGTGCGAGAAGAGATCGTAAAAAAATTGTCTTGCCTGAGAGCAATGATGAGCGCATTTTGCGTGCAACAGAGATTTTGTTGCGTCGTGATGTTGCTGATATTATTCTTTTAGGCGTTGAAGAAGAGGTTCGCCAAAAAAGTGCAAGTCTTGGACTAGACATTAGCAAAGCGACCATCATCGATCCGTTGAATTCTCCGCTTATGGATGAGTTTGTGACGTCGTTTTACGAGATGCGAAAAGCCAAAGGGCTTGCGCTTGATGTGGCACGCGATAGCATGATGATGAAAAATTACTTTGGAACGATGATGGTCTATCTTGGACATGCCGATGGTATGGTTTCAGGCGCTATTCACACGACACAAGAGACGATTCGACCTGCGCTTCAGATCATCAAAACTAAGCCAGGTATCTCCATTGTTTCGAGCCTTTTCTTTATGTGTTTGGATACACGTGTGTTGGTTTATGGCGATTGTGCCGTCAATCAAGACCCTAATGCAGAGGAGCTTGCGCAAATTGCTATCTCCTCTGCCGATACGGCAAAAATGTTTGGTATTGAGCCAAAAATCGCGATGCTTTCTTACTCTACGGGTGATTCAGGCAAGGGTGAAGAGGTTGAAAAAGTGCGTCTTGCAACGAAGATTGTCAAAGAGACACGTCCTGATTTATTGGTCGAAGGTCCGATTCAATACGACGCTGCCATTGATCCAAGTGTTGCTAAAACCAAACTGCCAAACAGTCAGGTCGCTGGTAAAGCAACGATCTTTATCTTCCCCGATCTTAATACAGGCAATAACACCTACAAAGCGGTTCAAAGAAGCTCCGGTGCGGTTGCCATTGGTCCCGTTTTACAAGGCCTTAGAAAACCAGTTAATGACTTAAGTCGTGGATGTTTAGTCCCTGATATTGTCAATACCGTTGCCATTACAGCCATTCAAGCACAAACCAATGATGGAGATATTAAGTGAAAATTTTAGTCTTAAATGCGGGTAGTTCTTCTGTTAAATATCAACTCTTTAATATGGCAAATAATGCCGTTCTCGCCAGTGGTATGATTGAGCAAATCGGCGAAAAAGAGTCGATGGCTAAAATTAAGTACAAAGATGCGGATGATGTTGAGCATAAACGAGAGCAAAAATGTGCCATTCCTGATCATGATGAAGCACTCAAATGGATGAGTCAAGCGTTGATTCATTCGGGTGTGATTAAAGATCTCAATGATCTTGATGGCATCGGGCACCGTGTTGTTCAAGGAGGCGCTTCGTTTCAAGAACCTGCGATGGTCAATGAGTATGTTATGTCGGAGATTGAGCGTCTGATTCCTCTAGGACCCTTGCACAATCCTGGACATTTAGCAGGAATGAGAGTCGCGGTGCACCAAAGCCCCAATGTGCCTCAAGTGGCCATTTTTGACACTGCT
Source organism: Sulfurospirillum halorespirans DSM 13726 (assembly GCF_001723605.1). Classification (NCBI taxonomy): domain Bacteria; kingdom Pseudomonadati; phylum Campylobacterota; class Epsilonproteobacteria; order Campylobacterales; family Sulfurospirillaceae; genus Sulfurospirillum; species Sulfurospirillum halorespirans. Next base: position 1,468,506 of record NZ_CP017111.1, read on the forward strand.
TTTCATTCAACATTGCCAAAATACGCTTACATGTACGCGATTCCTTACAAATATTATGATGATTTACGCATTCGTCGTTATGGTTTTCATGGAACATCGCATCGCTACATTGTGAAAGAAGCCGCCAAATACCTGAAGCAAGATGTCAATACCCTCAATGCCATTACGCTTCACTTAGGCAACGGTGCGAGTGTTGCTGCCATTGAAAATGGTAAAAGTGTGGACACTTCTATGGGCTTAACACCGCTTGAAGGACTCATTATGGGAACACGCAGTGGCGATATTGACCCTGCTATTTTGTTCTATTTGGCACGAAAGCGTGGGCTGACACTTGATGATCTTGATAAAATGCTCAATAAAGAGAGTGGTTTAAAAGGGATATGCGGAAGCAACGACATGCGAGAAATTACGCAAATGGCAGAAGAGGGCGATGAAAAAGCTCAGCTTGCGCGCGATATGTTTAACTACCGTCTGAAAAAGTACATTGGCTCTTACAGCGCGGTACTTGGGCGTGTCGATTGCATCGTTTTTACAGGCGGAATTGGTGAAAATGACAGTGGGGTTCGCCTCAAGTCGTGTGAAAATTTAGAAAATTTTGGCATTAAGATTGATCCACTGCTCAATGAAATGCGCTCAAGCGATATTCTGCAAATTAGCGCACCAGATAGCAAGGTCAAAGTATTAGTTATCCCTACAAACGAAGAGTTGGAAATCGCAATGGAAACGATGGAGATGATCGAAAAACATCACTAAAATTAGTGTTTACATGTAAAGAAAAATCTTTACATGTAAACCTTCTTTATTAACAGAGTTTTTAAAGCTTTGCTTTAAAAGCGTGATAAGCGTTCTAATAGAATTCTAAATTAAAAGTTCTTTGGCAATAGCGTTGATGCGTTTACCATCTGCCACGCCTTCGCATTCTGCAAGCACACCTGCCATAATCTTTCCAATCTCTTTCAGGCTCGTAGCACCACTGGATTGAATATGTTTTTGAACGATGATTTTAAGTGCTTCATCATCCAATTGTTGTGGCAAATACGATTTTAAAATAGCCGCTTCTGCCATCTCTTTATCGTAAAGATCCATTCGGTCTGCTTCTTTAAAGGCGGTTGAGGCGTCATCGCGTTGTTTGAGTGATTTTTGGATGATTTTCATGATGTCCGCATCACTCAGCTCTTTGCGCTCATCGACTTCGATTTGTTTGAGTGCACTCATCAAAAAACGGATCACATCACGTTTAAAATTGTCTTTGGTTTTCATTGCCTCTTTGAGATCATCTTGGAGTTTTGTTTTGAGTTGTGACATCTTTTTTCCTTAGAAACTTAATTTGCTTTAGAGGCGTACATTTTATAGTATAATGGTAAAAAATAGAATAAAATGGAGTTGTATGAGAGTTCTTACATGTAGCTTTGTAGCTGTTTTGGCCTTAGCGGGTTGCTCTGCACATCCTGCGAGTCCTCAAATTAGCATGAAAGCGCCTGTTTATGTCGATGAAATTCCTTCGCGCGTGAATGAAAATGTGACCCCTAACCCTGGTAGTCTTTTTGGTCAAGGGGATAATCCTCTCTTTGCCGATCTTAAAGCAATGCACGTCAATGATGTCGTAACCGTGACGATTACAGAGAATACAGCCCAAAGTTCTACAGGGAAAAAAACACTTGAAAAAGAGAACTCAAGCAATTTGGGTGCGGGCATCACAACTGCCGCTGGAGGTGTGGCTGGTAATGCAGCGAGACAACTCAATAAAGTGGGCAATATTGGCTTTACTGCAGGCTCAAGTAACTCTTTTACGGGATCAGGAACAAACACCCGAAATGAGAGTTTTTCCACGACGATTTCAGCACGTATCATTAAAATTTTAAATAATGGCAATTATTTTATTGAAGGGAGTCGTGAGTTATTGATCAACGGCGAGAAACAGATGATTCAAGTGAGCGGTGTGATTCGCCCGTATGATATTGATCAGTACAATAACATTGATTCTAAATATATTGCTGAAGCGAAGATTCTCTACAAAACAGAAGGCGATATTGATCAAACGAACACAAAGCCATGGGGTACCAAATTTATGGAAACCATTTGGCCATTTTAATGTATTTATGACAAAGGACAGTGATTGGAAAACGTTAACGCACCTAAATTTATCGAACGAGATAAAATTTTTAAAGCTAAAGATATTATTGTAGCCCTCAAGTATTTTGGCGTCAGTTTTGATAAACTCAAAACCGCTACCCCCGAGCGTGCTAGAGCTATTGTGATTGGCTACAAAGCATGGCGATTAGGGCTGAATGAGACACAACTACGCTCCGTGATTGAGCGCAAAATTGATGATAAAGAGATTATCGATCTTTTAGGGTATAAAGAGAAAAAGAGTATTCGTAGTTGGAGCATTTATACGAAAGTAAAAGAGGATGATTACCGCATCAAAGTAGAGCGTTTATGGTGTAAAAAACTGGGTGCTTTATGTTTGATCGCCAAAATAGGGCAAAAAGAGCTCATTACCTTAGCCAATGAAACGTTTAAAGACCAACTGGATTGTACGATTCCTAAAGAGTTTTAAGCGCTACCCTTGCCTTACATGTAAGGCAAGGGTTTTGATTACGATTTAACCGCTTTTGCCATATCCCACATTGGCATAAAAATACCAAGTGCCATTAATAGAACCATCGCTGCAATAAATCCAAGCAAAATAGGCTCAATATAACTTGCTATATTGTCGATAATTTGGCTAAAGCGTGACTTGAAATATTGTGTCACTTTTTCCAGCATTTTATCAAGCGTACCACTTTGCTCACCTGCTTGAATCATCTGAATTAACATTCCCTCAAAAAGCCCTGTATCACGAAACGATTCGGTTAGCGAGATACCACGCTGAACGGAAACTTTGACAGCCGAGAGTCTTTTTTTAAGATGGGTGTTATCCAGCGTTAACAAGGCTGTATCCAACGCATCAGCAATGGGAATACCTGCACGAATAAGCTCTGTGAAGACAAGGCAAAAACGACTCAGAGTGGCATAAAAGATGATGTTACCAATAAGATAAAGCTTGAGAATATATTGATCATACTTTTTTTTGAACTCTTCGTTGTGCACTAGGAGATATTTAAAGAGAACAATGGTAATAAAAATCGCCGCAAGAAGGTAGAGACCATAATTATTAATCAGATTTTCCATAAAAAGAAGGATCTTTGTAGGCAGGGGAAGTTCCGCCTTGAGCTTTGAGAAAATATCTTTAAATTTGGGAACGACATAAACCATTAAAATTGAAAAAGCAATGGCAATGGCAATAACGACGGTAATGGGATAACGCATCGCTTTTTTAAATTTTTGTCTATTCTCTTCTATCTCTTCCAAAATTTCTGCGAGTTTTTCCAAAGATTCTGCCATGTTACCGGTACTTTCACCCAGCTCAACAAGAGCCAGTGTCACATCGCCAACCTCTTCACGGTAATTCATTAAGGCTTGTGTGAGGCTAAGACCCGAGTTGAGATCGTCATTGACACTGTTAAAGATCTCTTTGAGTGATTTGTCAACCGTGGCATTGGCAACTTCTTTGACGCTATCGTGAATAGAAATCCCTGCATTGGTCATAACGCTGAGTTGTCTGATTGCGGCAATGAGGTTTGGCATCTTGATTTTTTTACGAAAAAGCGCGCCTAAAAACTGCGTTTTTAATTCACTAAGTTGGTCTTCAAGGGGTGCTGAAGTCTCTTTAACATTTAAAATAACACCAGGAATTTTAACTTTTGCAATGGCAATAGCATCGCTACGGTTCGGTGACTTAACAACAGTTTTAGTTTTTTGACCTTTAAATAGGTAATTCACTTCAAAATATTTCATCCTTTGGCCACCCTTGCAATCTCATCCAGTGAGGTAATGCCATTGGCTGCACGCGTAATACCATCTTGATACATATCAAAAAATCCCTCTTTGATGGCCTGCTCTTTAATTTCGCTCTTGGAAGCACCTTGGGCGATCATACTGGAAATTTTCTCACTAATGGGTAGAATTTCTGAGATCATTTCACGTCCCAGATAGCCTGTTTGAGAGCACTTTTCGCATCCATTATGTTTATAAAATTGATACTCGTCAGGAAGCAGTGCTTTGATCTCATCATAGGCCGTTTTAGGAAGGGTGTATTTTGTTTTACAGTAAGGGCAGAGTTTGCGCACCAATCTTTGAGCTTCAATAGCAATGAGTGAACCACTGATCAAATAAGGCTCAATGCCCATATCCACCACCCTCGTAACGGCACTAATGGCATCATTTGTATGGAGTGTTGAAAAGACCAAGTGACCTGTAAGGGCTGCTTGAACAGCAATGCGTAAGGTTTCAGTATCGCGTACCTCACCAATCATAATAATATCAGGATCTTGTCGTAAAATAGAACGCAGGGCCGAAGCAAAGGTAAGGTTGGCTTTTTCATTCACTTGGACTTGTTGTGTTAAGTTAAGCTGGTACTCCACAGGATCTTCAACGGTAATAATCTTACTTTGCACGCTTTTAATCGCATTAAGCGCGGCATAAAGCGTGGTCGTTTTACCACTTCCTGTAGGACCCGTTACAAAGATAATACCATAAGGAGTTCGCATCGCTTGCGCAAATTTGGCATAGGTTGCAGGCTGCATGCCCAAATCTTCAATCTTAATCATCACCTTGGATTTATCCAAAATACGAATAACAATCGACTCTCCATTGATGGTAGGAAGGGCTGAAATCCTAAAGTCATACTCGCGCCCAAGGATCGTAGCAGAAAAGCGACCATCTTGCGGTTTACGCTTCTCGGCAATATCCATGTTTGAGAGTAGTTTCATGCGTGATGCAAGGGGAGGGTAAATATCTTTGTCAAAAATGAACGTTTCTGTAAGCATTCCATCAATTCGGCTACGGACAATACAGTTATTCTCCGTAGGCTCAATGTGAATATCACTTGCACGGGCTAGAATCGACGTTTTAAGAATGATTTCAATCAGTTTTAAAATACCTGAAGACTCTTGAGGATTTTCAGCAGCACTGGAGGTGATCTCTTTGCGAATCTCGCCAATCAAGCCTTTAATGCTCTCGCCAAGCTCCATTTTAATGAGGTATTTATCAATTTGTGAAGGCTCAGCGATGATGACTTTGAGTAGTTTTCGTGGGAAAATTCGTTGAACACCCTCTTGGGCATTAATATCCAGAGGATCTTTGAGCGCTACAAAAATATTGATCTCATCTTCGCGAATTGGCAATGCTTTGTATTTTTTGAGCTGTGCAAAAGGGAGTTTAGAGGCGAGCCGATAGTCAATGTCAATCGAGTCAAGATCAAGATACTCATAGTTAAGATTTTTAGCTAAAGCGTGTAAGAATTTTTCACTGTCAATGGCAAAATTGGCATTCACATCTTCTAAATTCAAATACCCTTTTTTAAAAAACTCTATCACTAAAATAAGCAGATCTTCTTTGGTGAAAAAGTTGTTCTCTAAAAGAATTTCACCTAAAACCTTATGACTGTTTTGTTTTGTCTCTTCTTTGATTTTGGCAGCACTGTTTTCATCGATAATACGGTTATGAATAAGATAGGTTAAGAGGGTTGTTGTAATATCGTTCATTGTCTCTGCCATAGTTGATAAATTTTGGCTATTGTACCATTTCTCATACAAAGAAACCAACTCATTTTAATCAATGACTTCTCCTACGGCGATTTGGTTTAGCAGACTTTGCGCCGCTTGCGATTTATTATTTTTCAAATAGGCTTTAAGCGCTAGTGCTGCATCTTCTTTATGCCCCAATTTGATTTTGGATTTTGCAAACCAAATCCAGCTTTTTTCATTTTCAGAATCAACATTATTGGCAATCAATGCCCATTTATTGCTTTCATTATAGTTTTTAGCAAGGTAGTACTCTTCCGCAAGCATCAATGCAAAGGTAATGCTATGCGTTTTTTCAAATTTTTCTTTGAGATACTGGATGGAGTTAACCTCATGGGTTTCAATTTTAATAACCCCTTTTTGCTTAGGTTCTTCCAAAAGAGGTGGGGGCAGTAGCATTGTATCGATCTTTTCTTCTTTGCTACGATAAAAACTCTCATCATTAATGGTGTTAGGTGTTTTTCGTGTAAGAATTCTGTTTTCAAGTTCTTCTTCTTGAATTCCAAAAGCGCTCTTTTTCTCTACGGGTTCAGGCAGGTAGGATGACTTTTTATCAGAACTATTTTTTCCAATGATGGGTAGCTGAAGCGTAAGTGTTTCATCTGCTTTTTGCTCGTTATTGGATGTGGAAGGCATGTATTTTGCTGTGCTGTTATTGGCTTCAACGACAGTAGTTGTTGAAAGATTATTGTCCATAGCTGTAATTTCATTTTTCATCAGTGTCGCGGTTGCCGACTCTTTTTCTTTGGAATTGAAAACATCTAACACTAAAGGGTAAAAGAAGAGTCCGACCAGTACAAAAAGAAATACGGATGAGCCGATAATGAGATAATGCAAACGCTGCTTAAGTCGGTACTGAAAAACTTTTTTTTCAAGTTCAACAATTTCTACGGTACTAAGCATGGATCATCCCTAGACTAATGCCAGCCATTTCAAGGTATTTTACATGTAAAGCATTACTCTTAACAACAGAGGGTTTATGCTCATCATAATACTCTAAAATTTCAAAAAGTTTATAGAGAAGTTTGTTGATCGTTCTCAAATTTCCACCAGTAAGTTTTGCAATTAATTTATAGTGTTTATCTCTAAAAAGATTCAAAAATTCAAAACGATTATGAAACAGGAGTTTTTTTTCGATATAGGTTTTAATCTCATTTTGTGATGCATTGTCTATCTCAATCGTCTCCCAAATGCGCGTTTGGAAGTAATCTTTTGCGAGTAAATCCTCTTTTTCTGTTTTATGAACCGTAAACAAAAATTTAAATAAACGAGAATCCGCCATCAGACGAATTTTCTCGATTAAATCGGTTGGATAAAGCTGCGCCTCATCAATTAATACCGTAATGGCTTGATCCGTAGACGTAATATGTTTACTAAGCAATGCTAAAAATTCATTGTAATTGGAAAACTCAGGAGATGTTCTTCCAAAAATATGTTCATAAAGCGCTTTAATGAAGACTTTCTCTTCGAAAAAAGGACGTGGGAAAAAAATAATACGTTTTTTTGGCTTTAAGTCATTGTAAATTTTTTGGAGCAAAAACGTTTTACCTGTGCCTGGTTTTCCATAAAACAAGATCAGCTTTAAAGGCTTATCTAAGGTTTGCACCAATTTGTCATAGGTTATTGCCGATTTGTCCAAATTCACATAATCAAAGATTTCACCATCCACAAAGATAGTTTTAAGATCGCTGTATTGGTTATTCATATATTCTTTGACTGTATCCAAGATCTTTAAGCGTTGCTTTATCGCTTCCTTTTACCCCTATGATGCGCGGTGTAATGACAAAAACAAGCTCATTGGTTGCGATGGTATCCGCAGAGTGTTTAAAGGCTTCCCCTAAGAGAGGAATGCTGCTTAGCAGTGGTACGCTGCTCTCTTCTTTCCCTTTGGTTGAGGCAATCAGTCCTCCGAGGATGATAGTACTGCCATCTTTCACTTTAACAACGGTGGAGAGTTTTTTCTCTTGGGTATCTGGGGCAATCTCTCTAGGATTGGTTTGCTGAGAATCATCATCAGAATATTTAAAATTACTGACAGAAGGATTGATACGTAAAATAATCTCATTGTCTTCTGAAATTTCAGGGGTGATGTTAAGAAGCACGCCAATAAAAATAGAGTAGTTGGTGTAGGTTGTCGCTATACTTGAACTCGTTTCAGTAGAGCTTGTTTCTTCAGGGATTCGGTAATTGATATTATCACCAACCGTAATCAATGCTTGCTGATTATTCATCGTTAAAACTTTTGGACTTGAAATCACTTTGGTATCGCCACTTGATCCTAGAAAATCAATTACACCTGACACTGAGAAAAGGGCATCATTAACAACGGTTAAACTATTGAGATTACTTGATGCATTAGCCGTACCTGTACTTGAAGAGTTGTATAAAGTATTTGGGTTACTTGTTGACAAAGCCCCTTGATTACTATTATTGAAAATAGAGTTACTACCAAAGCTTAAAGAAAATTGACTCCAATCTACACCTGTTTTATTGCTGCTACTGAGTGCAACGGAAATGATAGAGACATCAATAAGCACTTGTCTATGAAGCCTATCTTTGAGAAGATCGATATAATCAGAAACGCGGTCTAACTGCTTTTTAGTTGCTGTTACGGTAATCATACCTGCATTTGCGTTGATAATAGGTGATGATGCTTTGTAATTCTCTCCTCCTGTATTCAAGACAGAGGTAAGTTCTATGGAGATTGTTTTCCAAAAATCAAATGATTCATTGGATGAGATTGAGTTTTGACTTTGAGTTGTTGTGTTTTTGGTTCCACTGCCTGTTGCTTCGACAGGGGTTGCATCTACAGAGGCGTTAATAACGGCTTTTCCCTCACGAATGGAGGAGATATAATCTACTTTAAAAGATTTAGTACTAAGAGCAGAAATTTTTAAATAATTTTTATCATAAACATAAAAAAGATCATTATCCTGAATAATAAGTTGAAAAACTTCATCGAGAGAGAGATTTTTAATATTAACACCATTGAGATTTTTTGCAAGGGCTTTTTCTGCTTCGGTATCTTTAACAACAATGCTAAAATCACACACTTCTCCAAGTTCGGCAAGTAGCTCGGCTCCTGTGGCTTTGTTATTCGTTTTGATATTAAACGTGCGATATTCACATGGCTTACTTTTTTCTGCAGCGTGAACGGGCGAAAGAGCGATCGCTAATATCGCTGCTATTGCAATAATGTTATTTGGAAAATATGTTAACATTGCTCTCATCTTTTGTCCTTATTACAAGTTCTTTTTTTTCAATTTCATTTTGGAGAATAACACTATTGTGCGTGATTTTTGCCAGCTTGTAGGCACCTACCGTTTCATTTCTTTTATACCATGTGCCACTAATTTTTGCTTTTTGATCAAAGGTCGCTTCTAACGTATAAACCATGAGTTGCGCCGTTTCATTGCCATCGCTCTTTTGTTGATCGGTCGTGATACTAATAAATGGATTTTCAAGCTTGTCTAGCATAATGACATCAGCGCCCACCCTGCGCTCAGCAATACGTTCAAAAATTTTGTCATACTCTTTGACTTCACTTCCTAAAGACAAAGCCTCTTTTGCGTTTATCATAGTGATGTAAAAACATAATCCTATCACTGTTTTTAGTAATGTTTTCAATATTTCATCCCCCAAACAGCAATATTAAATTGTCCATCAATATTTTTCTGACCAGTGACATTCAGTTCATAAATATCAACAACCAATTCACTCTCTTCAATAGCATTCATAAATTTCATGGTATTGGCAAATGAGCCACTAAAATCAACTTTGAGGGTTAAAATTTGTTCAATTTTCTGAATACTGGGTTCATTGATTTTGTTTTCAATGACTTTAATACGCACAGCATATTTTTGTGCTAATTGTGCAATAGAGTGTAAAAAATTTGCCCAATTTTCATCATTGAAAAGAAGATAAGAGAGCTCTTTAAGCTTACCGTCAACATAGGCATTGGTAAACGTTGTTTTTTCTAAAAGAAGTTTTGCATTTTCAATATCTGACTTGACTTTTCTGATTAAAAAAGTTGAATCTCCATCGCGTGAAACAGAGGTAAGATATGCTTGTTCATCGTGAAGCTTTTTTTCAACCTCTTTAGCATTGCGCATGGTTTGATTGAGCATTTTTTCGGTAATAGGAAAGAGATAGCTGTAAAATAAAAAGCCAATCAGAGTAAAAACCATAGCAAAAACAAGATATGTCTCACTACTTTTTTTGCCTTGAAAATAGAGATCAATCTTATCCATAAGCGTATCAATACTATTCATCGTTCAATCCTATAGAGATTTTACTGGTATAGAGTTTGATTTTATCATCTTGAATAATTTTATCGGTTGTGATCCTGTATTTTTTTAACGCTGTCAAATCTTGAATAAATTCCGTAATCCTTTTTTCACTTTGATTACGAACGAAAAAGTTGAGTTGTTTTTGCTTAAATTCTATGGCTTCAACTTTGCAGCCATTTTGGTTTGAAAGTTGGAAGATTTCTAAAAGCATTAACGCTTTCATTGGGTACGAGATCTTTTTATTATAGATTTCACTTAAGAGTTTTTTTCTAAATTCAAACTTAGTGGTCTCATTGTTAACCAAAGTATCCACTTTCTCTTTTTCAGCTTTGAGCTTGGCTAACTCTTGTCTAATTGCAGATGTTTTTTGAAAAATCTCATTGTATTCACTTGTCTCTTTTACTGCTTTGAGGCTTAGAAAAGAGTGGTATGCAAATTGATATGCAGGGTAAGCAAGACTTAAGATAATACTCGCAGCCATGATGCCTAAAAGTTTACCAGAGGCTCTGTATTTAAGAGGTGGAGGTCTTTTGTAGATTGAAAAATTGAGATTATCGTCTTGATTTTCCATATAAAGCTGAGCACTCAGCATCATTAAAATATGAATTTGATCGATGTACCACTCTTTCGAGTTAATAGCGATGCTAAAATTGAACTCAAAAGATTCTAATCCAAGGTAACTTTTACCATACTCTTCAATGCCTGAAAATGCACCAATTTCAGATCCTAGATAGATACGATCAATAAAATCGATGTTATAAGAGCGTTTTGTAAAGACTAAAACATCGCTAATGTATAAGAAAATTTCTCCAAAAAGTTGCATTAAACTTTGTTGGTATTGGTTATTGGTTGCTCTAAGCCCTTCGTTGGTTAAGAGTTTGTAAAAATCTTCTTCATCGATGCGCTCACCGATGAGTTCACAAAATTTTTCGTTGATCTCTTTGAGTGAGTAGTGCAGTGATTTCGAGTAGATATATTCACCGCCTTTATAGATGGTTAAAAAGGCATCTGCTTTTTGAAAATAGACAAAACAGTGTGTTCCCTCAGCTTCAATAAAATTTTTACGGTAAAGCGCTTTAATTAAAAAAGGTGCAGCGGTAACATAATCAATATAGCGTGTTTTTTCTTTAATAGGTGTGAGTTTGGAATGAATAAGGGTTGCATCAATAATAAAGATATTAAAAGAGCGATTTTTAGCATCTTTGGATTCTGTCTCAATATAACTAATAACGTATTCAATCGCTGAATCAAGGGCTAATTCATCGTAAACTTTGATCTCTATGGCATCTTTGAGGTCACTATCGGGAATATTGCGGCTAACATCTATCGTAGCACTAATAACATCGCGCGCTTGAAGATAGGAGATAAAAAAAGCATTTTTATCACTTTTTTCGAGCTTATTAAGTTTAATTTCATTTTTAGAGTAAGAATAAGAAACAAGCGACAAAGGGTCTATAGATACAATTTCTGAGCTAGAACGTTTATCCTCAGGTGCGGCCATTTTTTAAACCCCTTTTATTCTAAAAATTGTCATTATTTCACTGATCATCATACAGTGACTTTATTGCATTATGGTGACAGACTTTATTCTACTATATAACCAATTTTCTTCAACATTTCTTTATCTTGGCTCCAACCTTGCTTAACAACCACAACAAGTTTCAAAAAGACACGTTTTTGTGACAGAGATTCAATGAGCAAACGTGCGCTGGAACCGATTCTCTTGATGGTTTGACCCTCTTTGCCGATTACAATACCTTTTTGACTTTTTTTGTCAACAATAATAGTAGCATAAATATTATCGATTGTCTCTTTTTCATCCACTTTATCGATGATAACATCCGCAAAATAGGGGATTTCGTCACTGGTATTTTCAAAAATAGCTTCACGAATCAGTTCTTTATAAATGTCGCGCGCACGCTCTGTTGTGAGGATTTCAGGATCATAAAGATAGGGATGTTCTGGCATAAATTTGGAGATCGCTTCTAAAAGATAGGATTGTGAGATTCCTTTTTTAATCGAAACAGGAATAAGGGCTACAAATTTATCTTGATACGCTTGGTACTCCGTGATCTTATCAAAAAGAGCTGTTTGGGATATGCTATCGGTTTTAGTGAGTAAGACCATGTGTGGAATATTAGCTTTATTGAGCGCTGAAAAATCAATATAATTTTGAATACTATCGCTTGCAGGGGCAAGAAAAAGAATAAGATCGCAATCGCCCATTGCTTTCATAGCTTCTTCGAGCATAAATTGGTTAAGAAGCCTCTCTTGTTCATGAATACCGGGTGTGTCAATAAAAATAATTTGGGTATTTTCATGCATTGCAATGATGTTGAGGCGCTTCCTCGTTGCATTGGCTTTATGTGAAACCATCGCGAGTTTTTCGCCGACAAGCCAGTTGAGTAGGGAACTTTTACCCGCATTGGGTCTACCAATAACGGCAACGTACCCTGTTTTAGTTTTTTCGTTCATTTTGCTTCTTTAATTATAAAATATAGCGGCTGCTATCTTCACTCTCGACGATGGCATCAAGCTTTTCATGTACAAGTTCTTTGCTTACATGTAAGGTTTCACCTGCGTGTTCATCGGCGGTGTAACTGATGTCTTCTAGGACTTTTTCGATAATCGTATGAAGCCTTCTCGCTCCTATATCTTCAGTCTTTTCATTGGTGATTTGAGCGATTTTTGCAATCGACGCAATGGCATCATCCTCAAAAATAAGCTCTACACCTTCCGTTTTTAAAAGGGCTTGGTATTGACGTAAAAGGGAGTTTTTGGGTTGTGTCAAAATTTTGTAGAGAATCTCTTCTGTGAGTGAGCTGAGTTCCACGCGCAGTGGAAAACGACCTTGAAGTTCTGGAATGAGGTCGCTTGGTTTACTCACATGAAATGCACCTGCTGAGATAAAAAGAATGTGATCGGTTTTAATGCTTCCGTATTTGGTATTGACATCACTGCCTTCCACAATCGGCAAAAGATCACGTTGAACGCCTTCTTTGCTTGGATCACTACGGTGTGATTGTGAAGCGCTCACAGCAATCTTATCGATCTCATCAATGAAAATAATGCCGCCATTTTGAGCTCTCTCTCTGGCTTCACTTTTAACGGCTTCCATGTCCAAAAGTTTTTCGCTCGCTTCGATTTTCAGTGCTTCTTTGGCGTCTTTGACTTTCATCTCTTTTTTGATGTTATTTTGACCTGAACCTAAAATCTTGATAAAAGACTCTTGCACTTTGATCATTTCAGGAGGAAGCGAAGAATCGCCCAAATCACTGCTGTTTTGAGAAATTTCCACTTCAATTTTCAGATCATCCAGTTCACCATCACGAAGCCTTTGGCGCATCTTCTCAGAACTTTTTTCATAATCCGCTTTTTTCTCTTCGCTCACACCTTTTGGAAGAGGAGGAAGCAGTTTCTCGATGATCGTTTTTTCTACATGTAAGGCTATATCGTCTTGGTTTTTCTCTTTGTGTTCAGCTTTAACAAGGTTAATAGACGCCATCATCAAATCGCGTACCATCGACTCAACATCACGTCCAACAAAGCCCACTTCCGTGTATTTACTCGCTTCCACTTTCACAAAGGGTAATGAGAGCATTTTTGCCATACGGCGCGCAATTTCTGTTTTTCCCACACCGGTTGAGCCGATCATCAAGATGTTCTTGGGCATCACCTCTTCTGCCATTTCACCTTCAAGCTGGAGTCTTCTGTAACGATTGCGAAGGGCGATGGCGATGGCTTTTTTAGCATTAAACTGTCCGATGATATACTCATCCAAATAGGCAACGGTTTGTTTGGGTGTTAAATTCATGCTTCTGTACTCTCTAAAACAAACGTTTTAATGTTGTCGTTGGTGTAAATACACAGTTCACTGGCAATTTTAAGGCTCTCTTTCACCAGTGTCTCTTCATCCAAATTGGCGTGACGATCAAGTGCGCGTGCAGCTGAAATGGCGTAGTTTCCGCCACTCCCAATCGCTGCAATTTTACCATCTTCGGGTTCAACGACATCACCCGTGCCGCTGAGAATGTAAATATGCTCGCATGTGAGTACAATCATCATCGCTTCAAGACGTCTGAGCATCTTATCTTTGCGCCATTCTTTAGAAAATTCAATGACTGATTTGTACAAATCGCCTTTTTTCTGCTCTAAAATACCCTCAAACATATCAAAAAGGTTAAACGCATCAGCAGTGCTTCCTGCAAAACCTGCTAAGATTTTTCCGTTGTAGAGTTTGCGAATTTTCGTGGCATTACTTTTAAGCACGGTATTGCCAAAAGTGACTTGCCCGTCACCGCCAATAACCGCTTTTTTGTCGCCGCGACACGCAAGGATGGTGGTTGCTTCAAACATAAAATTTATTCTCCAAGAATAATAAGCGCCAATGTGGCGTGAATACCGTGTCCTAACTTAATACTTACATCAAAATTACCCGTAGTTTTGATTGCATGTTCAAGCTCAACGGTTTTTTTATCGATTTCGATTTTGTGTTGCTCTTTAAGTTCATGCGCAATTTCCTCTTTAGTCACTGCACCAAAAAGACTTCCATTCGCGCCAAGTTTACGTTTGACTGTAAGTTTTAATTCACCCAATTTTTTCTCTATCGCTTTAAGATTGGCGATTTCTTCCGCTTCTGCAGCTGCTTTTTTGCGTTGGTCTGATTCGTATTTTCGCATCACTTCATTGGTCGCCAAAAGCGCAAAGCCTTTACCAATGAGGAAGTTTTGACCGTAACCGTCTTTAACCTCTTTGATTTCGCCTTTTTTACCCAAATCTTTAACATCTTTAATCAATAAAACTTTCATATAAAATCCTTTAGTTTTCTATTTCATCGTTTTTGGAAGTGGGGCATTTTTCAGCTTTTCACCGTGAAATGCATCAATGCCACCACTGAGTTGGGCGATATTGGAAAAGCCCATTCTACGTAAAATAAATAGCATTTGCGTTGTGCGCCCACCGATATGACAGTAAAAAATCAAAAGCTTACCGGAGAGCTTTTTCAGCTCATCCATGTGTTGATGAATGGTCGACGTTGGTAAAAGCATGTCTGTGCCTTTGATGCTTGACTCAGAATACTCATACATCTCTCTGATGTCAATCAGCACAAAATCAAGTCTCTTTTGAGCTCTTAGATTTAGCATTACATGTAACTCTTCGCCACTGACTTCGCAGCTTTTTGTTACTGTTTGAACTAAATTCATCATTGCTTCTTCACTCCATTCATCGTTAATTGGCTCATCCACTGAGATTAAGCTTTGCCTTGCTTTTTTCTATTTTTACCGCTAATGATAAAGCGTAATGCATTCAGCTTAATAAAGCCTTCGGCATCTTTTTGGTTGTACACTTCATCTTCTTCAAACGTACAGAATGCTTCATTGAAAAGATTATTGGTTTTAGAATCTCTTCCGATAACCGAAACATTGCCTTTGTAGAGTTTAAGTTTAACCGTGCCGTTAACACCCTCTTGCGATTTATCAATAGCTGCTTGCATCATTTCACGTTCAGGTGAGAACCAAAAACCATTGTAAATCGTTTTTGCATAGCGAGGCATAATCTCATCTTTAAAGTGCGCCGCTTCACGATCCAGCGTAATGCTCTCAATCGCTCTGTGAGCACGAAGCATAATCGTACCACCAGGCGTTTCATAGCAACCTCTACTTTTCATACCTACAAAACGGTTTTCAACAATGTCTGTGCGACCAATACCGTGTTTGCAACCGAGTTCATTCAGTTTAGTAAGCATCGTAGCAGGGCTAAGTTTAACACCATTCAATGCGACTGGATCACCTTTTTCATAGGTAATTTCAATGACTTCGGATTGATCAGGCGCTTTTTCAGGACTTACGGTCCATCTCCACATATCCTCTTCTGGTTCAGCCGCTGGATTTTCAAGCACAAGTCCCTCGTAAGAGATGTGAAGCAAGTTTGCATCCATAGAGTAGGGTGATTTACCTGGCTTTTTCTCAATGCTGATACCATTTTTTTCTGCATACGCTAGTAATTTTTCACGAGAGTTCAAATCCCATTCGCGCCAAGGCGCGATGATAACAAGGTCTGAATTCATGCTCAAATATCCCATCTCAAAACGGACTTGATCATTTCCTTTACCCGTTGCACCATGACTTACGCCATCGGCTCCGACCATCGCAGCGATCTCTGCTTGACGTTTTGCAATGAGTGGTCTAGCAATAGAGGTTCCAAGAAGATACTCACCTTCATAAATGGCGTTAGCTCTAAACATTGGGAATACATAATCTTTAACAAATTCTTCTTTTAAATCTTCAATAAAAATATTTTCTGGCTTAATGCCTAAAGAGATGGCTTTTTTGCGCGCTGGCTCTAACTCTTCACCTTGACCAATGTCCGCTGTGAACGTGACTACTTCACATTTGTACTCATCTTGGAGCCATTTTAAAATAATACTGGTATCAAGTCCACCTGAATAGGCTAAAACTACTTTTTTAACATCTTTTTTCATAATACGAATCCTCACAGAATTTATAGAATTGCGTGATGGTAGCGCAAGTTTGTAAAAACTTTGCTTATGCTTTAGGCAGGATTTTACATGTAAAGTCAAAAAAGCAAGTTTAAATATTCTTTTGATAGAATGGGCGTTAAATCCTAAGGATGGGGTATGAGAGTCGATAAATTTTTAAACAGCGTAAATATTACCAAGCGTCGCGCCATATCAGAAGATATGTGCAAAAATGGCGTTGTTTGCATTAATGGCACGGTTGCAAAGCCTGCAAAAGATGTCAAAGTCGGTGATATTATTACGATTAATTATCTTGAAAAAGCAGTGAAATACGAAGTTTTGCAAATTCCTGAAGCCAAAACCATTCCAAAAACGAAACAAAACGAATACGTAAGGGAAGCGTAATGAATTACCAAGAGGCCTATGCACAGTTTAATGCGCTCTTTGAAAATGAACTCAGTTCTGAAGCAGCAGTGCAATTTTTAGTTGAACTCTACGAGCGAGGTGAGAGTTTTGAGGAGATCGCAGCTGCGGCAAATGTGATGCGTGAACACAGCGTCAAGCTCGATATTCCAGCGCATTTAAAAGCCGAACTGATTGACATTGTAGGCACAGGTGGCGATAAAAGCGGAACGTTTAACATCTCCACAACGACTTCCATTGTTTTAGCCGCTCTTGGGTGCAAAGTCGCCAAACATGGTAGTGGCTCAGCCACTTCACTCTCTGGTAGTGCGGATGTGCTTAAAGCGTTAGGACTCAACCTTAGTTTAACACCTGAAAAACAGATCAAAATGCTTGAAGAGTGTGGTTTCGTTTTTATGTTTGCGATGAATCATCACCCTTGCATGAAACACATCATGCCAATTCGAAAAAGTCTCTCACATCGTACGATTTTTAATATGTTAGGACCTCTTGCCAATCCTGCCGGGGCTCAAAAACAGATGATTGGTGTGTTTCATGTGGATTACATTGATCGTTTTAGTAAAGCATTACGAGAGCTTGGGACAACGAAAAGTATGGTCGTAAGCTCTTTAGATGGACTGGATGAAGTGAGCATCACCGCTCCTACACGTTACACGATGATTGAAAATAAAGTCATCACCGAAGGTGAAATCAACCCTGAAGATTATGGCTTTACATTGGCTCCGCTTGAAGCGATCAAAGGTGGGGAGAGTGTTCAAAATGCCGAGATTACCCGCGCCATTTTACGTGGTGATGAAAAAGGCGCCAAACGCGATGTCGTCCTTTTAAATGGCGCATGCGCTTTGATGATTGATGGAAAAGCCAGAGATATGCAAGAAGGCATAGCGCTCATGAAAGAGGCCATTGAGAGTAAAAAAGCGTGGGATAAGCTGGGCGAAATTATTAAGCTCTCCTATCTCATATGAGTCAACGCTATGAGAAAGTGTGCGATTTAGCGCACTTAAATGCTTTTGCCACAGAGATAAAAGATGAGCTTGGAAACGCTGGCGTACTTCTTCTTCGCGGCAATCTTGCCAGTGGGAAGACCGCTTTTGTCAAAGCATTTGCTCTAGCTTTAGGCATTAAAGAAGCGATTTCATCACCCACTTTTTCGATTTTGCATGAGTATAAGGGAAAATTGTTTCACTATGATATTTACCAATGCGGGAGCAACGGTTTTTTGCAAAGTGGTTTGATCGAAAAATTAGATACTGAGGGTTACCATCTCATCGAGTGGGGCGACGCTGAGTTCGAAAAATTACTGCACCATTTTGGGATAGGATACAGTACAATTGATATCGAAATACTGGATTTAAAACGCAATTATAAGGTTCACATCAATGCATACGCTTAACGTTCAAGAATTACAAAAAACGATTAAAAAAACGCAGATTATCAAAGGGGTTTCGCTTGATGTCAAAAGTGGCGAAGTCGTAGGACTTTTAGGCCCCAATGGTGCGGGTAAAACAACGATGTTTTATATGATCTGTGGGCTTATTCCACCGACTTCTGGAACGGTCTATTTTGACAATCATGATGTGACCAAAATACCTTTACATGTAAGAGCAAAACTGGGCATTGGCTATCTTCCTCAAGAATCAAGTATCTTTAAAGATTTGAGTGTAGAAGAGAATATTATGCTTGCTGCTGAGATTGTCTATCCGAACAAAGAAGACGCTATGAAGCGTGTGGAAGAGCTATTAAATCTGCTCAACATCGAGCCGATTCGCAAACGCAATGGCGTAAGCCTGAGCGGTGGCGAGAGACGTCGTTGTGAAATCGCACGTTCCCTTGTCTTGCAACCTAAATTTCTTTTACTGGATGAGCCTTTCGCGGGAGTCGATCCTATCGCAGTCTCCGATATTCAAGGCATTGTGCAAGAGCTTGCAAAACTTGGTATTGGTGTTTTGATTACCGACCATAATGTGCGCGAAACACTTGCTATTTGCGATAGGGCGTATGTGCTCAAAGATGGCGCACTTTTAGCCAGTGGAAGCAGCGATGAAGTTGCTCAAAACAAACTGGTCAAAACCTACTATCTTGGCGAAGATTTCAGGTTTTAACCCACAAGGAGATTGTTTTTGAAACTTAGGGTTTCGGGTACACAAACCACCAAACAAAAGTTCTCCTCAACGCTTCGAGGTTGGCTTCCCATACTCCAAGCCAATCTGGATAGTTTGGTGGAGACACTGGAACCGTTTGTGCAAGAAAATCCCTTTATCAGTGTCAAGTCAGGCTCCGAAACACCCGATAAACGTTTTGAAAAGAAAAACTTTTTCGCAGAAGTGGCTAAAACATCGGTTTCCGATACGATTGAAGCGCTCACCTTAGATAAAAAATCACTCTTTCAAGCCCTTAATGAACAGATCAATCCACCGCTTTTTCCTACTGAAAAATCCCAACGAATTGCCTATGAAATTATCGAAAATATCAACTCTGAGGGGTATTTTGAAGCAGAATCTTTAGCTGAAATTGCCAAAAAACTGGATGTCAAAGTGGATGAAGTGGAAAAGATACGGCAACGTTTTGCATATCTTGAACCTTTGGGCATTGGCGCACTTGATGTGAAAGAGACGTTTTTATTTCAGCTTCAAGACCTCTCTTTAGACAATGAACTCTATGCGATGACAGAAAAGCTCATCATTAACTTTGAAAATATCGAATCTTTTGGCAAAGAGCCTCTTTTTCACGAGGCGCTAAATATCATCAAACGCTTTCGTAATCCTCCCGCGATTGACTTTTTGGAAGATGAAAAAGAGGTCATTCCCGATATTTTTATCTATGATTTAGCTGGTGCCATTGAAGTGCGGATCAATGATGCCTATTATCCTGAAGTGATTTTGGATACCGAAGGGCTGGATGTTGACCATAGTTTTGTCTCTCAAAAAATCAAAGATGCCAAAGATCTTATTGACGCCCTTGAAATGCGCAAAGCAACGCTGTATAAAATCGGTTTGATGATCGTGGAGTATCAGTATGACTTTTTCTTTGGGAAAGCGATAAAGCCTATGAAACTCAAAGATTTAGCCGATGATTTGGGGCGCAATCCTTCAACCATTTCACGCGCCATTGCAGGTAAATACCTTTCGTGTTCCCGTGGCGTCATCCCTATGAAACAGTTTTTTGCCACAGCAGTGGAGGAAGACATCTCTAACAGTGCAATTAAGGAGTATATGATTGAGTTGGTAAAAAGTGAGAGCAAGCTCAAGCCACTCAGTGATATTAAACTCTTGGAGTTGATCGAGGGAAAATTTAACATTAAAATGGTGCGACGAACGATTACAAAATACCGCCAGCAGTTTAATATCGCCAGTTCATCCGAGCGTAAAAAACTCTACACGCTCAAATTTTAAGCGATTTTAGCATCCACATGTCTGAAGTGCATTTTGAGCATTTCATAGGCATTTTGAATCTCTTGAAACTTCGCCACATACTTTACATGTAAATCCCCATCGTAAAGCCCACAACTGTCTGGATGGTACTTTTTAACCAAGGTTAGATAATTTTTTCGAATCATCTCAAAAGAGTCTTCCACCCGACATCCTAGAATACCAAAATACTCTTCAAGCAAGGAGAAAAGGGCATTATGACGACTTCGTTTGGCGCGTTTTGCCACAAAACTTCTCTTATAGGCTAAAAACTCTTCCATCGCATAGGAAAACTCTACAAAGCAACCAAAGAGCTCTTTTTGCTCCAGTAGTTTTTCCAAAAGATGTACTGTCACATCAGAGTTTGGATAAAGCGTAATCGTGCCATTTTTTGGGCGAATTCTGACCAAATGGTCTTTAAAATAACTTTTGAGATACGAAGCAAAAAGGGTGTTGTGGGAACCTAGATGAAACACAACCGCATAACTGTCCTCAATCACGAGGTTAATACTCATTTTTTGAAGCACTTGATTTGATTTTAAAAGAGAGATTTTGATGGTTTTATCGATGGCATTTTCGATGATATGAGCGTGTTCTGCATTGCCCGTTTTACGCAGATAGATTTTACCAATCAGTTTTAGAAAATAACGACGTTGCACCAACTCGTCTTGTTCTTTGAAGATAATCATTTTCTCTTTGCGACCGATCTTTTTTTGAAAATTTTTATCGGCAATATTTTGCAAATAGTAAAAGGTTTTTGAATCTTCTTGAATCGTAAGCGCAAGCATATCATGAGAGAGTGAAAGGTGCATCTATCCATCCTTTTGTGTCAAGTTATGACACTTAAAGCAAAAAAGATTCCAAGTTTAAACTATTAGACCCAAATGGCATCTTCATTCAAATCTGGATTGCCTTGGAGTATCTGATACGGCTGATACGAAGCCTTGTATTTGAGGCTTTGGCAATTCTCTACGTAGTAGCCAAGATAGATCCAATCGAGGTCATACTCTTTGGCTAAAATGATCTGCTCGTAAATGGAAAGTCGTCCTAAAGAGAGTTTTTCATAATCGGGATCGTAATAAAAATAGATCGAAGAGATGCCATCATCAAGAAAATCGATGAGATCGACACCGATGAGTTTATCATCTTGAAAATAGAGCACTTCTTTGCCAAAATTTTGTGCACCACTCACATAGAGTTCATGGTAACTTTGCGGTTTGAGGTAGTAGTATTGCCAGCCACGTTTTTCTTCCATGTGGCGATGATATTTGTCGTAAAGCTCTAAGTGTTCGGTGCTAATGGTAGGCGATTGAATCACATAGCGAATCCCCTCAGCCTTTTTAAAAGCACGTTTGAACGAGCGTGAAAATTGATAGTTTTTGATGTTAATGCGAAGACTCAAACAAGCCTTACAGTTTTGGCATTGCGGCCTGGAATAATAATGCCCAAAACGTCTCCAACCCCGTTCTATCAACGCTTGATTGAGCTCCATTGTTGCATTATCAATGTATTTGTATTCCATGCGCGTTTTGCACCCATCAAGGTAGGAGCATTTTGTCTCTAATGTGGAAAATTCGATAATACGTGAGAAGGGCGTCGTCATGGGTTAATGTAGTTTTCTAACTCCAGAATTTTGCATAAATTTTTCAAATTGTACGTGCAATTTCTTCTCTTTTTCCTCTTTTTGCTCGACAATGAGTTGTTCTTTAGTATTTTTCTCTTCTTGATTCATTTTGTCTTTGAGGGATTTTAGATCTTCAAATAGATTGCCTTGCATTGCATGCCTTTACATGTAAAGATAAATAGGGTCAGATTATAGCAAAATTTCATACAAAGAGGCTTTGAATAAGAGTATTTGCATGTCTTAGAAAATTTGGAAACTAAAAAGAGGTGGTACCTGAGGCCGGACTAAAATATATGCTTCAACTACAGTAATATCAGTCTTTAATTATTTTAATGTGGACAAGTACTGTCAAAAGTACTGTTATTTTAAAGTGTTTCAACTATCAGCTTATGCGTGATCTAGTTTTTAGGATGGGAACATAATTGTTATATTATTTTAATAGTAAAATACAAAAATCACTTCATTCAGTTAAAACAATATAATCTGCGATTCGTTTTATAACCCCAAATTAAATACTTTTTCTGAACCAATACTCATTTAACTATAAAATATTTTAATTAATAAAAAAAATTGAAGTATTTAAAACTTATCTACAATTTCCCTACAACTTAAATGTATATTTACCATGAAAATATATAAATTTAGATTAATAATGATGAAAAATAGTTAGAAGGAGGATTATATAAGTTCGGTTAGTTATTGTTTTGTTGACTTACTGTTTGTAGTTTGCTCTCTTTAATTTTAGTGTTTTACTATTGATTAAGAGTATTGGTGACGTCTTTTTGTTTTGCTGTATGTTACCAATTGTTAAAAAACGAACAAGTAACTTTTTTTATGGATCTGTGGTAGTTACAATTATCATAGGTCTTCATGTTAGCGTTAATAAATATTTATTAGCAAATAAATACAAAAATCAAGGTGCTAGCCCTATTACTTTCAGATATATATCAAAGTAAAGGTTAATTTAAGATTCAAATGAGATTTTAATTAGAATATGTTTTTATACTAGTTGAAACAAAACTATTTTTAGGAGGAGTTTATATGAAATTAGCAAAGTTAAGTTTGGCGACATTGATCGCTATGAGTTCAGTTGTGTATGGCGCGGATACACTGGAAGATGCATTTAAAAATGGTAAGGTTAACGGGGAAATTAGAGCATTTTATTTTGGTCGTGATTATGATGCTGCTGCACATGGTGGTCCTGGAGCAACAGATTCTTCGTTAATGGCTTTTGGTCTAAGACTAAGCTATGAGGACGGCTGAATTAAAAGGATTTAGAGTAGGATTAGGTTTTCAAGGACAAAGTACTCCATGGGCTGATACTGATACGAAGCTGGACCATATGTTACCATGGGATTTAGGTGCATCAGGTGCTATTTTATCTGAAGCATACCTTTCTTACACTATGAATAAAACAGTCGTTAAAGTTGGTCGTCAGTACTTTGATAAGCCACTTATGAGCAGCGATAATCATGACGTAATAAAACAAGCAATTGAAGGTGTTACAATTGTTAGCAATGACATTCCTGATACAACACTTTATGCAGCGTATGCATGGAGAATGTCTTGGATGAAGGATAATGGGGTTAATAATGATTTTGCAAATTTTGGCAAGTTTGGCCTTTTGTATAATGTTATTCCTGGTGCTGAAGGTGGCGACTATGCTTATGTGGTGGGTGCGATCAATAAATCACTTCCAGATACAACATTGACATTGGCTTATGGTGAGGAAGATAAATCTCATTCTCTTTTTTTAGCACAAGCTGATTATATGCCAAAGATTAATGATAGCGTAACGTTAGTCACAGGTCTTCAGTTCTGGAATACAGAATTAGATGAAAGAAGTGTGGCTTGGGCAGATTCAACGGTTTACTCAGCCAAACTTGGTCTTAATGTTGGACCTGTTGGGGCTTATGTAGCGTATGCTAAGATTAATGATGGACGTGGCGCTTGGGGCGTTGGTATGACAGATGATCGCCCAAGACTGTATACTTCAACACTTACAGATGCTGGACAATTTGAAGCGTCAACTCAGTATGCTGTTGATGTACATGCATTTGTTCCTCAAATCGCAACCGTTCTTGGCGTGCGTTATGTCAATATTGATTTAGATGAAAAAGGTGCAGCATCATCACAGGTTGGTATTGGAAAGATTGATCAAACAGGTTTCTATGCTATACACAACTTCAGCGGTTCACTCAAAGGTCTCTACTGTATGGGCTTTTATGAAATTGCAAATAATAGTAATGATGCATATAGCAGAGATGAAATCCGTTTTAGAGTTGGTTACGAATTTTAATAGCAATATATTTTTTCTAACGAAACAAGTATAGATCTCCTTGTAATAAAATGGGTTTTGCATGTAAGTATGCAACGCCCATTTTTTATTTACATGTAAAGCTTTAAATGTATGGCTTTACATGTAACTAAAAATACATGCTCAAGGATTACAGATATGAAATTGCAACAGAAGATTACACTTTCTATTGTGTTAGGATTGGTCACTGGATTTGTTGTTTTTTTAGTCATTAACCATTCGATGATGAAAGAAACGACAAGTTCAGAAATTTATGAAAAGCTTAAAGATAAGTCATTTGGGTTGACTCAAAACATACAAAATTGGTTTGAATCAAAGCAACAAATCGCAAGTGCGTTAGCAGATGTTGCGCAAAAGATTGAAGATAGATCCCCTGAAAATTTACGAAGCTATTTGAATCTTGTCAATAAATCTGCGAAGATAGATGCTTCTATGGTTTACTATAAAGGTATGCCACTTCGTCATACCGATCCTAACTGGGCACCTTCTCCTGAGCAAGAAGAAGCCAATATGCCATATCAAATGATGCTCTCCAAAAAATTTAAAGAACAAGCGATCAGTCCTATTATTAAAAGTCCTATCGATAAAGTGACTGATTTGTTGGTTATTGTCTCTCCTTTTAATGGTGACAGTGAAGTGACCTTGGTTGTTGAGATTAAAGATATTAATGAAAAAGTACGTGAGAGTAAGTTTGAAGGTGGTTATGCTGCGTTGATAGGGGCTGATCACAAAATTATTGTTGATCCAAATGTAAAGATGCAAGGGAAGTCACTTTCTGAAAATGCTCCTGAATTAAAGTGGCTGGAAGAGGAAATTTTTTCTAAAAAATCAGGTTTAGCTGACTATAAAATGGCGGGGAAAGAATGGATAGCAGTATTTGATACCGTTGAAGCTACCGGCTGGAAAGTTGTCGTGACCGTAGACAAAGAAATTGCTTTTTCTAATCTAAATGCGCAAACTCAAAAATTACTCTTTATTAGTTTTGGCTTTTTCTTGTTAGGTTTGATTGGAATTTATGCTCTTTTAAAATGGCAGTTTAAACCACTGCACGCATTGCAGACGATGGTGAAAGATTTGTCATCAGGAGAAGGGGATCTCACTCAGCGTTTGAAAGTGCAAAGCAAGGATGAGTTAGCGGATATTGCTACTTCAGTAAACCTTTTTATTGAAAAGATTCAAATTTTACTTACCAACTCAAAAGAAAGTAGCAGTGAAAATGCATCGATTGCGCATGAACTTTCTACCACCTCTTTATCGGTAGGGAAACGCTCAGAAGAAGAGAGTTTAATCGTTTCCGCTTCCGTTACAGAGGGGCGCAATGTTTTGCAAGAAGTACAAAACGCTGTGAGTATTATCAAACATAACAGTGAACAATTAGATTTGGCAAATGTAAATTTTAAAACTATTCAAAAAGAGATGGATACAGTCAATTCAATACTACAAGTGGGTTCGAAAAAAGAAATAGAATTAGCAAAAAAACTTCAAGTTACTTCTGAGAATACAGAAGAAATAAAATAGACTTCTTTCATAACCCATCAAATAATCCTAAAACCACGATCAAAATTAATCAAAGCACAGATCAAATTAAAGCGTAATCCAAATCGTTTTCTGCGGTTACGATACTTTTCTCCAAGCATTTTAAAAGTCTTTATTTTTGCATTAATATGTTCAACGACAATGCGTAGGGATGCTTTTGCTTTATTGATAATTTTATCCTCCATACTAAGTGGATGTAGCTTGCTTTTTTTCTTTGGAATATCCGTATTAGGATGCAAAGATGTTATACCAAGATAACCCGTGTCTACAGATACTTTTGTCTCTTTTTTGATAGGTAACCGAGATGTTTTAAAGAGTTTGAAATCATGCATTGTGCGTGTACTGATTGCGGTACAAATGATACGACAATTCACATCAATCACAATTTGTCCTTTGGCAGTATGACGCTTTTTCTTCCCACTGTAGCAACGCCATTGTCTTTTTTTGGGCGTTGCACTGGGCATTCAGTCGCATCAATGACAATATATTCAAGTTCAATTCCTCCCTCTTGATGCAATGCTTTTTTACCAGGTAATGAAAACTTCCCTGAATGTATCAGTACCGTTTCTACCTCTTTTATAATCCTTGATGCTGTTGGTTCACTAATCTCATAATCAAATGCCATATGTGCCAAACTACGATATTCTCTATAGTATTCCAACATCAACAAAAGTTGCGTTTCTGGCAAAAGACGATTTGGTCTTCCACCTTGTTGTTTCTTCTTCTCATGATACTCACTATAGACTTCTAGCATCACCTCAAAAGTCTCTTTTTTTACACCTACCAACCGTTTAAATTCCGCTGGTCTTATCTGTTTTAATCGTTCATATGTTTTCATCACCCTTTAAAGCAATTTTTAGACCTTTTGGGGGTTATGAAAGAAGTCTAATATGTCCTAACCGTTATCGCTGATATTGCGGATCAAACCAACTTGCTTGCACTTAATGCCGCCATTGAAGCTGCACGAGCTGGAGAGCACGGACGAGGTTTTGCTGTGGTCGCTGATGAAGTTAGAAAATTAGCAGAACGCACTCAAAAAAGTTTGAGTGAAATTAATACCACCATTAATGTTGTTGTTCAATCAATTGCTGATGCAAGTGGAGAGATGGATTTTAACTCTAAAGAGATATTTAAACTTGCAGAGTTATCCTCAGAGCTCAAAACTATTGTAGGTGATAATGCAAAAATACTTGAATCTACAATTGCGAACAATCGTCAAAGTGTTCAAGACTTTGTACACGTCAATGAATCAGTCGATACTATGATTAAAAAAATACAAGAAGTAGATACTATTGCAAGTGCTAATGCTAGAAGTATTGAAGAGGTAGCAAGTGCTAGTGATCACCTCTCTTCGATGACTAATAAACTCGATAATGAACTTAAAAAGTTTAAAGTTTAAGCATGTCAGATATGTCTTCATTTTTGTGTCAAGACTGTATTGTTGATTTTAAGCAAGATGTGATGAATATGCTAATTCACACCATAGAACTAAAAGATATCTATACATCAGGCCATTCAGAGCAAGTGGCTCGTTATTGTTGTTCAATTGGTAATGCTCTTAACTTAGGGTTAAAGGATACAATTCTTTTATACCAATCTGCTTTTATGCATGACATAGGAAAAATTCTTATTGATCCTAAAATTTTGCAAAAAAATGATTATTTGACGAAAGAAGAATATGAGAGTGTTAAAAAACATTCTACTTTTGGAGCTCAAATGCTTCAAAATATCAATTTATTTCAAGAGCATGCTCAAATCGTTAAACATCATCATGAAAGATGGGATGGAACAGGCTATCCAGATGGTCTTACAAATAAAAAGATACCATTTTTTTCCAGAATCATTGCGATAGTTGATGCTTTTGATGCTATGACATCTATGCGAAATTATAAAAATAAATGCACATTTGATGAAGCTCTTAATGAGTTGGATCGTTGCAGTGGAACGCAGTTTGATCCGGAACTTGTTTCAATTTCCGTGAAAGTCCTCAGTGCATTTATTAACAACAACGCATTCAATAAAAAAATATGTTAAAGTTTAATAATGACATATAATAAAGTTTGATGAATAAAGGAAGACTATGTTAGATGAAATAAGAACAATTACCATCAAAGAATTAAAAGAAGAGATCAAAGAAAATCTAGAATATGCTCATCCCGAAAAAAATGAAAGTGTAGCTGCTGCCAATGCCTTTGGTGTACACTATGGATTTAAACCCTATGTAAATGATATTTTTTTTGCAACAGAAGATGAAGCGGTTGCCTATACGTTTAACACAGAAACAATCTATCAAAACATTAAAGAGCTTAATGATAGTGCAAAAGTTATTGAAAGTTATGATGATACAGAAGATACCTTGTGCTATGCTATTTTTAATGATATTGATAAAATTGCTCTTAAACAAGTCTTTTTTAGCCCCAAATCACAAAATGAAATTACAATCAAATTTCTCTTTGAAGAAGAGCAACTTTGTGTCTCTGATGAGAGTTCTCTAATGTTTACATGTAAACTAATGGATAGCGGTGAGACTGTATGGAACGAGGAAGAAAGTATTGAATTAATGTTCGAAAAAGAAGGGATTTTATACCCTGAGAATATTCGTAAGTTAGTAGAGGGCTTGTGGCTTTCTTGGAGAAACTATGAAAGAACTCTTGAAGAACTTGAAAAAGATCTAAATGCTTTAGTAGCATGGATTAATGCAATGACAAAAACAAAGCCCAATTTTATAGAATAAGTTGAAAGTTTTTATAATTCATGAGAAAGGAAAGCTAAATGAAGTTGGAAAAAAAGATTATCCTTTCTATTATGGGAGGTATGCTCTTAGGATTTACGGCATTTCTTAGTATCAACTATTCTATGATGTATGAAACAACCAGTACAGAAATCTATGATAAACTTAAAGGTAAATCTGCTGATTTAACACGAGATATTGAAGAATGGTTGGGAGATAAGCAGCGAACAGCTCTTGCTTTGGCTCGGCGTGCACAGAATCTTCAAGATAGATCACCTGCTAATGTACGAAACTATCTCTACCTCGTCAATCAATCTGCCAATATTGATGCTTCTATGGTTTACTACAAAGGTCAAACCCTCATTCATACAGAACCTGACTGGGCACTTACTCCACAAGAGGAAGAAGCCAATATGCCTTATCAAACGATGTTGGCTAATGGTTTTAATCCTACAATCAGTAAAGTTTTTAAAAGCCCTATTAATAAAATTGATAATATGGTTGCGGCGATTGCTCCTTTTAATGGAGATAGTGTGGCAACGTTGGTTGTTGAGATTAAAGATGTGGAAGAAAAAGTTTCTTCGAGTAACTTGGATGGAGGTTTTGCAGCACTTATCGATGTAGACCGAAGACTTCTTGTTGATCCAAATCCTAATTTTATCGGTAAGAAAATTTCTGAATTTAATCCAGAACTTGGCTGGATGGAAGAAAAAATATTTGCACTAAAGTCAGGATATATTGAATACCTTGTAAAGGGGAAAGTTTATTTGGCTTTTTTTGATACGATTGAATCTACAGGATGGAAAGTGGTACTCACGTTAAAAAAAGAAACTGCTTTTGCAAATTTGACGGTGCAAACAAAGAAGTTGATCTTGATTAGTGTAATCTTTTTTATTCTAGGTGCTATATTTATTGTTATCATTAATATTTTACATGAATATTGGAGACGCGAAATTGAGCTGAAACGAGATGAATATGAGTTTATTTTAGCACATCGTTCTCGCATCAGTGAGATAGGTGAACTCATCTCTGGGATTAATCATCAATTGCATCAACCTTTGAATTCTTTAAGTCTTTTATCCTCTTCAATGCTTTCCAAATCAAAAAATAAAACACTGACTTCTGAAGTTTTAGAAGAGAACCTTATCATGTCTCAAAAAGCTATTGCGCTTATGTCTACGACTATTGGGATGTTTCGAAACTTTTATAGGTTTGATGGAAATGCCACTACTTTTTGCTTAAAACAGTGTATAGACGGGGTTTTACAAGTTCTTTATATTGATTTTTCTCGTCACAATATCAGTGTTGAGATTGACTGTGATAGATGTGACATGTTAAACATTACTTCTGTAGATAACTTCATTCAACAAGTATTACTGGTTCTGCTTCAAAATGCAAAAGAAGCATTACTGATGACGAATGACAGAATAGATAATAAAATACAAATCCATGTTTCTCTTGATGGTGAATTAGTCAACGTTGATATTGCAGATTGGGGAGAGGGAATTAGTAAAGCGATTGAAGAAAAACTTTTTGACAATATTAAAAGTTCTAAAAAAACTTTAGGCAGTGGTATTGGGCTTTATTTTGCAAGAAAATTAGCCAGAGAAAAACTCAAAGGTGATCTTGTATTGGTGCAATCTTCAATGCCAACAATATTTAGATTTTCTTTTAAAAATTATTTATCTCCAAAGGAGCAAAACGATGCATCTGCAAACGCTTAATTTACTTAATGATATCTGTGTACTTATAGTCGAAGATGATGAGATTGCAAGAACGACGATTAAACAAGATATTAAGCCCTATTGCAAAGCTTGCTATGAAGCGGCAGATGGACTAAGTGGATTGCAAAGTTTTAAAGAACATCATATTGATGTTATTATCACGGATATTCATATGCCTGGTATTAATGGACTGGATATGATTAAAGAGATATTAAAACTCAAATCCGAACAATTGTTTATCGTTATGACTTCTTATGATAATGATAAAAACTTGATTGAGAGTATGAAAGAGGGAGCGTGTAGTTTTTTGCGTAAGCCTTTAGATATAGAAGAGTTACAAACAGCTCTTATAATGAGTTTAGGAAGAATCAAATATACGACAAAAATTCTTAGTGAAAGTGTTTATATTGATTACCAAAAAGAGATTATATATATAGATAATCAACCTGTTTTTCTCTCACATACAAGCAATAAAATATTTTGGTTATTGTCTTACAATATAGGTCGTTTGGTTTCTTATAATATGATAGAAGATTACATTTACGATGGCGAATCTGTTAATAAAAATATCTTACACAATGCTATCCTGAGAATTAAAAAACAACTTCACTCTATTGATATTGAAAACATCCCAAGTGAAGGATATATTTTAAAAGTTAAAACATTGTAATTAGTTTTAGCGAGTCAAATTAACTATCAAAAAATTTATTTCTGAAGCAAATGATTAAATGTACAGGACAGAATAGTGTTTTTGTTTGTGTACAAGGATATTTTATAAAGTAAAACTACTTCATTACATGGTTTACATGTAAGCATTTTCTATCTTCAACACCTCCTTTAATTTTAAGTTTTTTTTAATTTTCAGATGAGTTCTCTGATAGTGTATTGCTTTATACTTAAACTTAGAAATTAAAAAGAAAGGTTGTAACGTGAAAAGAGTTTTTCCAATACTTGGCATCTTTCTTTTTTCCATTGTGTTACTGTGTATCTCTGTACAGGCTGTTGACAATGCTATGTCACCTACTACTACAGCCAAAGAGGCTACACCTGTGATAGAAGTAAGCAAGGAATTAAGAGACCAATACCCAATCAAATCGCACCATGCGAAGTTATCCATAGATTGTATTCACTGTCATGATGACCAAGGACGTGTTCCTGCTAAATTTGAATACATTGGGGATAAAGGGTGTCTTAGCTGTCATGGAAGTAAAGAAAAAATGGCCAAACGAACAGGATTTATGGATATGTTCCATACCAATCCTCATAATTCCTATCATGATGGCCCAACATTATCATGTGATGAGTGTCATAAAGAACATGAACCTTCACAAAATAGATGTATGGAGTGTCACGAAAAAGAGGTTCCTAATTGGATGAAGAAGGTAATGCCATGATAAAAAATATTTTTACGTCTATTAAAAAGAAAATTCCACTTCTTTTAGTTGTAGGAATTGTTGTAGGCTTTATCGTTTCTTATACATCCTATGAAGCAATATCAAGAACAGGAACGCCTCAGTTTTGTGTTGTTTGTCATGAAATGGCGCCGATGAGAGCATCATATGATAACGATGTTCATGGTGGCAACGGTAAAACAGGCATAAGAGTCAATTGTGTTGATTGCCATCTTCCTCATAATAATCTTGTCAATTATGTTTTTACAAAAGCAAAAAATGGAATGTCTGAAGTAGGTACTCATTTTTTTGGAAATCCAGATGCTATAGACTGGCAACAAAAGAGAGAAGAGCGAGCTAAATTTGTTTATGATGATGGATGTATTAAGTGTCATAGCAATTATGCAACAAATGAAAAAATAAGTCCAAAAGCTCGACAAATGCATGAGCATTATAATGGACTTCTTGGTACAAATAAAGAATTGGGTTGTGCAAGTTGTCATGCAGAGATAGGACATAACGGACTTAATAATATGTTAAATATTTATAAGCCAGAACACGCTCTTTATGAAAAAGGCTCTGCAAAAGAAAAAATTAAAATAAATGAAAAATTATACGGAAAAGGAAGTTCTAATTAACAAAGTATCCCCTAAAACAAAAATAAAAAACAGAACAGAATAAGGTGCTCGCAAGAGTCAATACATACGAAAAATCAAAAAAGGAAAAAAGATGACAAATCAATCAAGACGAAATTTTTTTAAGACCAGTGCAATTGGTACAGGAGTTGTGGCATTAGGTGCAACAGGAATTGGTTCAAGTTTGAGTGCTGCAGAAAAAGGTCCAGATTTAGATAAAGCAGCTGCGCAACCTTTTATCACTGAAAGAGGAATTGCTCCTTCAAAAAATCCTGCATATCCAAATACTTTACCAAAAGTTGATGCAAGCCAAGTTAAAGAGACTGTTGAAGCTGATATTATCGTCATTGGAGCTGGTTTTGCAGGTATGTGTGCAGCTATTTCTGCTGTAGAAGTTGGTGCAAAAGTAATTGTGTTGGAAAAATATAAAAGACCAGGTGCCCGTGGTGGCCATATTACTGCATTTGGTTCAGATTTTCAAGATAAACACGGAATCACTAAAGATATTCATCCAAGACAAATCGCGAAAGAACTTGAACGATGGGGACAAGGACGTGTTGATGAAGACTTACTAAGACTCTTTATTGAAAAAAGTGGCGCATGTATGGATTGGCTCGATAACACATTGAAAACAAAAGGCTTTCAAAATGGTCAATGGTTTGAAGGTTGTAAAGATCCATTCTATTATGAACACCCAGTAACACATATGTTTAGAGATAAAAATGGCGTACCTGGTAACGCACCTGTGGTTGATGCTCTTGTTGAAATTGCAAAAGAGAAAGGCGTAGATGTAGTTTTTGAAGCGAGAGCACTTAAACTTGTTAAAGATGGTAATAAAGTTACAGCAGTTATTGCTAAAACCAAAAAAGGTTATGTTCAATATGCAGCTAAAAAAGCTGTTATTATAGCATCAGGCGATTATGCTTCAAATCATGATATGGTTTCTTACTACTCTCAAACATCATCACTTGCAGATGCTCAAATTTATTTTCCAAGTAAATCCAATACCGGTGATGGTCATATGATTGCTATGGATATTGGTGGTGCTATGCAAAGAGATGCAAACCATGCTGCAGTTATTCACTTAGAAGCAGGTGCAAAAAGTTATAACTTTTTACATGTAAACGCATATGGTAAACGTTTTAAAAATGAAGATATCAATACACAATCAATGAGTTGTGGTAAATTGTATCAAAAAGATGGCATTGCTTGGTCTGTTTATGATGCAAACGGTCTTAGCTATGCAGAAGAGATGATGAAGAAAAAAATTGGTGGTGGTTTATTCTTTGGCCAACAAGATAAAATTGTAGGCGTTAAAGAATGGAGCATGGACGATGAAAAACATATGCTTGAAAAACATATTTCTGAGGGAAAAGTTGTTGTTGCTAACACTCTCGAAGAACTTGCAGATAAAATGGGTGTTCCAAGAGCAGAATTTGTTAAAACTGTTAAAAGATACAATGAAATTGTCAAGGTTAAGAATGATACAGATTTTGGTAAAAGATCTGAATGTCTTTATCCTGTTGAAAAGGCACCTTTTTATGCTGGTAAGCTTTTGGCAACATTACTTACAATGTGTGGCGGTCTTAGTACGGATGATAGAATGCTTGTTCTTGATAAAGATGATAAAGCATTTGATAACCTCTATGTTGCTGGTGCTGCACAAGGTAACTTCTTTGCAGGCGATTACCCAACAATCTGTCCAGGTATTGGTCATGGACGTTGTATGACATTCGGACGCCTTACTGGTCTAGTTGCTGCAGGTAAGAGTGTTAATGATGTTAAAACAAAAATGACACTATAAGTTACATTTTTGAGATAGGTCTGCTTGTAATAAGCAGACCTTGTATGTACCCTTGCGAGGTTATATACAAGGTCTTTTATCTTATATCTCTACATAGCAATAGATAAAACGTTATTAAAGGATATGGAATGAACATTAAAATCTCAAATATTGCTAATCTTCCATCCAAATTTGGAAATTTAAAAATCCAATCTTTTCAAGAAGGTATTAAAGAGCATTTAGTGATTTTCAAAGAACCTCTTGGGCAGATTCCATTGGTTAGAATTCATAGTGAATGTTTAACAGGGGATGCACTTGGCTCTTTAAAATGCGATTGTGGTGAACAGCTTGAGTTTGCATTGCAGAATATCTCATCACTTGGTGGAATGATCATTTACTTACGTCAAGAAGGACGCAATATTGGTTTGTTTAATAAAGTAAATGCCTATGCGCTACAAGATCAAGGGTTCGATACTATTGAAGCAAATCATCAGTTGGGTTTTAAAAGTGATGAACGTAGTTATGAAGTGGTAGAAACTATTTTAGAGCATTTTAAAATTGATAAAATTCGTTTGCTTACGAATAACCCTAAAAAAATGAGTTGTTTAAAAAACATTATGATTATTGAAAGATGGCCAATTATTATACCTTCAAATAATCATAACGTTGATTATTTGAAAACTAAAAAAGAAATGATGGGTCATTTACTTTAAAGGAAAAACATGAATGCAATATTAAGCGATCAAAAAACATTCCAGGCTATTATCCGCGTTAATCAAGCGATTGAGGATATTAGACAAGGCAAGATGGTTGTTATGGTAGATGATGAAGATAGAGAAAATGAAGGTGATTTAGTTTATGCTGCTTCTTTTTCTACACCACAAAAAGTTAATTTTATGGCAAGTCATGCAAAAGGGCTTATCTGTGTTGCTATTTCAAAAAAGATAGCAAATAGATTGCAATTAGAGCCTATGGTCAAAAAAAATGATTCATCATATGAAACCGCTTTTACAATTACAGTCGATGCAAGAACAGCAGCAACGGGTATATCTGCAGGTGAGCGTGATATGACCATAAAAATTTTAGCAGATGGTGGATCGCATGAATCAGAACTCGTTCGTCCCGGCCATATTTTTCCATTGATTGCTAAAGAGGGTGGTGCATTAGTAAGAATAGGTCATACTGAGGGTTCTGTAGATTTATGTCGTTTAGCAGGACAGGGTGACTCTGCCGTTATTTGTGAAATCATGAAAGAAGATGGAACAATGGCTAGACGTCCTGATCTGGATATCTTTTGTGCGAAGCATGAATTAAATATTGTCTATATTTCTGATATTGTAGAGTATCGCATGATGAATGAATCACTTATTCGTGTTATTGCCGAATCAACAACGCAATTTTTAGGCAAAGATGCCAGACGTTATGACTTTGTGGATCATAATGATAACCATCATATAGCCTATGCGTTTGGAAATATTAAAAATAGATCAGCAGTAAAATTTCATAGTATTATGCCTGATAATGAACTTTTAGCTGATACAAAAAAATATAATAGCTTAATTCAAGCCATACACTATCTGCAAAAAAGTGGTGGAGTATTGATTTTTATGGATAATGGAACACAAGATATGTCTAAAATTCGTGAATACGGTATAGGTGCGCAAATAATTAAACATCTAGGTATAGAAAATATAGAACTTTTAAGTGATAGTAAGAATAAAGAGTTTGTTGGCATTAGTGGGTTTGGCCTTAGCGTCATTAAAAGTACGAATGTTAATGAAACTGTTGCTTAAAATAACAAGTATTTATTGTCAATGAAAATAAAGAGTAAAAAAGGTATCAGTGTAATGGGTTTCTATCTTGTAGCGTATGGTTTAAGTTGTGTTGTGTTGGGAATGATGATTGGCACATGCATTCAATTCTCTAAAATTAATAAATGAGTCTGCAATGGATTATATCAGTATATCCATTTTGTTAAAATGTATGATATGAAGGATAATAATGAATATTGTAGAAGGTAAATTGTCCCTAAATGGTGACGAAAAAGTTGCTATTATTAATGCACGCTTTAACCATATCATCACAGATCGTTTGGTAGAAGGAGCGCGGGATGCCTATTTGAGACATGGTGGCAAAGATGAAAATTTAGATCTTGTTTTGGTACCGGGTGCATTTGAAATTCCAATGGCACTTAATCGTCTTTTGGCTTGTAGTAAATACGATGCAGTATGTTGTTTAGGTGCAGTAATACGTGGTTCAACGCCACATTTTGACTATGTGTCTGCAGAAGTGACCAAAGGTGTGGCCAATGTAGCACTTCAATTTGCTAAACCAGTCGCTTTTGGTGTCCTGACAGTGGATAGCATTGAACAAGCAATTGAACGAGCAGGTAGTAAAGCAGGTAATAAAGGTTTTGAAGCAATGGTTACTGTCATTGAACTATTAAGTCTATACTCTGCATTAAAGAATTAAGAAAAAGTTATAGATGTAGATATTGATAGAATTGATGGTGTTTTTTTGAGCATCGAGATAGATAGAAATACTACTGAATATTATTTAATGATTAAAGAATTAGTAGAAAAATTATTATTATCTACAAACAACCTATAATTATTTTCTATACTTACATTTATAATAATTAAATATTTTAAAAATAAGGATAGAATATGGCACACATAGCACTTTGCGTCTATGAAAATATGAGTGATTCTGTTAAAAAACATGCGGATAAGAAATTGGAAAAAACGGGTAGCTTGGGTGAGATATTTCAGCTACTTGCATTAAATGAAGACGTTTATTTTGCTACAGATACTATGGTTTCCAAGTTTCTCTTGAAAGAAACATTACTCCCTTATGTCACCAAACAAAGAATTGCAATATTAGTATCATTGGATAATGGGTGTAAAATGTGTGCAGGTGTACACAAGCAACTTGCACGGGCTTTAGGTGTGAGTGAGGTTGAAATTGAAGAAATAGCATTAGGTATTGATGCCCTAAGTTGTAGTGAAGCTGAAAAAAGGTTACTTCATTTTTGTATTCGTGCCTCAAAAAAAGATAACTATAAAATCATGAAAGAAGATATAGAAGTTATCAAGGCGTTTGGATACAGTGAAAAAGAGATCTTTGAAGCGGTTTGTATTGTTGGATATTTTAATTATATCAATACCTTATCTAATACATTTGGTCTTGGAAGCGAATAAAACATAAAATATTAGGGACGACTTTTTATCTTACTTTTTTTTTAAAAGCGTTCCTTTAACACAAATTATTGTCTGATATATTGACAAAATCTTTATAAAATCTCCAAAAATATAAAAAAAGAAAAGTATTTACTTATTACTTCGTAAATATTATTAACTTTCATTATTTTAAAATTAAAATCTATATCTTTCCTATAACAAAGCTATAACTTTTGTATATCATTCTTAAAATGTGAAATTAATTCATAAACACATTAAAAAATAAATAACTGTACTTGGGGTTATTTATAAAAGGTTACAAGAAGGTTTGAATACCACTGTGTAAGTTGTTACTCTTGGTATTTTTTAAGGAGGAAGTATGGAAAAGAAAAAAAAGCCTGAACTCTCAAGAAGAGATTTTGGTAAGTTGATTATCGGAGCTGGAGCTGCAGCAACGATAGCTCCATTTGGTGTACCAGGTGCAAATGCAGCTGAAAAAGAGAAAAATGCAGCTGAAATTCGTCAACAATTTGCAATGACTGCAGGTTCTCCCATCATAGTTAACGACAAATTGGAAAGATATGCTCAAGTACGAACAGCGTTTACTCATCCAACCTCAATGTTTAAACCAAACTACAAAGGTGAAGTGAAACATTGGTTTTTATCATCATGTGATGAGAAAGTACGTCAGATTGAAAATGGTGAAAATGGTCCTAAGATGAAAGCTAAAAATGTAGGAGAAGCTAGAGCAGGTCGTGCACTTGAAGCTGCTGGATGGACCTTAGATAATAACTTTGGAGGTTCTTTTGGAAGTTATTATCCAAATAGATTTTCTATGTTATGGTCTGGTGAGACTATGCTTAACACCCAAATGTGGGCAACAGTAGGGTTAGATAGAAGACCTCCAGATACAACTGATCCTGTGGAACTTACAAATTATGTAAAATTTGCTGCACGTATGGCAGGTGCTGATTTGGTAGGTGTTGCAAGATTAAATCGTAACTGGGTTTATTCTGGGGCAGTAACTATACCAGATGAACAATCTTGGCATAAAGAGATTGAAAAGCCAATCGTTTTCAAAGATGTTCCACTACCAATAGAAACTGATGATGAATTAATTATCCCTAATACTTGTGAAAATGTTATCGTTGCAGGTATCGCTATGAACCGCGAAATGTTGCAAACAGCTCCTACCAGTATGGCATGTGCAACAGTAGCATTTTGTTATTCACGTATGTGTGTGTTCGATATGTGGTTATGCCAGTTTATTCGTTATATGGGTTACTATGCAATTCCATGCTGTAATACTGTTGGACAATCAGTTGCCTTTGCTGTTGAAGCAGGTTTAGGACAAGCTAGTCGTATGGGTGCTTTTATTACTCCTGAGTTTGGACCAAACGTAAGACTTACAAAAGTCTTTACAAATATGCCTTTAGTTCCAGATAAGCCTATCGACTTTGGAGTAACAGAATTTTGTGAAACATGTAAAAAATGTGCACGTGAGTGTCCTTCAAAAGCAATTACTGAAGGTCCAAGAACTTTTGAAGGACGAAGTATTCATAATCAATCAGGTAAATTACAGTGGCAAAATGACCATAGTAAATGCTTAGATTATTGGCCGGAATCTGGTGGAAATTGTGGTACGTGTTTTGCTGTATGCCCGTTTACTAAAGGTAATATCTGGATTCATGATGGCGTTGAATGGCTTATTGATAACACAAGATTCTTAGACCCATTAATGCTTGGTATGGATGATGCATTGGGCTATGGTGCAAAACGAAATATTACAGAAATTTGGGATGGAAAGATTAATACATATGGTCTAGACGCAGACCATTTTAGAGACACTGTAAGCTTTAGAAAGGATAGGGTTAAAAAATCATGAAATTATTAAATATTTTAAATTATAAAGCGCTTGGTTTGAGTTTACTTTATTTGGCATTGATTTTGGTTACTTTCCAAATTTCAATGGGAAGTTATGGAGAGGATGAGCCACAAGCTGGTAGTATATTAATGGTTGCTGGATTGATTTTTTCGATCATCGGCGTTTTTCTTTTAATGAAGTTCAAGCCAACATATATTTTATGGGAAAAGCTTAAGCGTTAATTTCTAAATCTATGCATAAAGTAGGGTTTACATCATTACATGTAAACCCTACTTTTCTCTTTTTCTAAGTCATAAATATGCTTAAATATACAGCACGTTTAGCTTGACATTCCCATTATTTTGGAGTGACTCCAAAGCGCTGATGAAGTGGCTGACTTGATTATGACATTTATGCAGGGATTACGAGTTCAATCACGAAATCAATACTCTGGTGATGCAATCAAGCGAGCCATAAAAACATTTTTGGCTTTGATAAAGTCAATGGAAAAGAAAAAAAGTATATTTTTAGGTTTGTAATTGATATAAGAAAACGTTATAACTTTTTTTTCAGTTTTAAGAGAGATGACTTGGTAAATAACTCTCTTTTGAGCTAGATCGCCAATTATCTCTCTTGTTTTAAAAAGTTAGAGTCGTAATGCGCTCTTCTTTCTCTTTTTCATAATAAGCTTCTACGCACTCTTTATACGCTGTTAAAAATAACATGCTGCATCGTGATTCTTTAGAATCGTCATCTTTGATTTGTTTCAAAATATTACCAGCTAAAATGTAAGTCTCTGAAAGCGTAGCATTAAAAGCAGAATCTAAATAAAGCGAAGCTTGTGCAAGCAGTGATGGGCAACCTTTGATTTCAAAACCACATCTGACAGTCTTATCATCTTCAATTTGCATAGTAAGGACAACTTTACCTTTTCCATCGGGGTGAAGGCATGTCGCTTTGGCATTGTAATTATCTAATAGTCCATAAAAACGAGGGTTTTTCATATGGTCTTCTAATTGGCTTATGAGCCCTGTGTAGTCAAAATCATCACGCATAGTGTTTATTCCTTTAGTTATAAATTTTAATTATGGCAAAAAAGTATAGGACGTTTATAGGTAAAATATAAGTTAATTAGACGAAAAAACCTATTATCTCATACTGCGCATTCCTAATGTCTAGAAGTATTTTCATACAAATATAGCATATTAATTAACATGGCTAAGATCAATGATAAATTTTGCGCCTTTTTTAGAATTCTTTACATGTAAAGAACCACCGATGTTTTTTTCTATGATAATTTTTGCCATATAAAGCCCCAAACCAGTGCCATTTTTTTCTTTTTTAGTGCTAAAGTATGGGTCAAATATCTTCTCAATGATCTCAAGATCAATTCCTTCTGCATTATCTTCTATGAATATTTCTTTGTTTTTGATAGTAATCCATATCTGTTTGTCTTCTTTGGTTTTCAAGGCATCTTTGGCGTTGCTCATGAGAATGGTTAAGACTTGAATGAGTTCATTTTTACATCCAATGATAGTACTTTCATCGCTCTTTACATGTAAAGAAATTTGTTCTTGTTTAAAAGGTGTTCGGAGTAATACCATGGCACTCTCAACGGCGCTTTTAAGGAGAAAAACACGCTCCTCTTTTTTTGTAGAAAAGAAATTTAAAAAATCATTGATAGTATTTGACATGTATTTTATCTGTGTATTGGCTTCATGGACCTTTGTTTTCAATTTTTCATGTGAAAGCATTTGAAGTTCACTGGTCATTTCAATGTTGGCCAAAGTTGTTGAGACATTGTTAAGAGGTTGTCGCCATTGGTGAGCGATACTTGCAATCATCTCGCCCATTGCAGCAAGGCGTGATTTGGCTAAAAGCTCTTTTTGAAAAGAGAGTTTTTCATAAAAGAGTTTACTCAACCTGATATAAATAGAAAAGCACAGTAAAATTGCAGCAATAGTATTGGTGACCTGCATATTGTTGATGTAGGTGCCCTTGTTTAAGTAGGTATCAAAGAATTTGATATCAAATGAAGAAAAATAGAAGATAAATGGGTAGTAGATAAAGGCTGAGCTGATGATGTATAAAACGGAGACTGTGAAATCTTTTTTGAGGTTGACAATACCAACCATGAAAAAAAAGGGTAGAATTAATGCTGCTATAATGTAGCTGTAGTGGTCAAAGATAAAATTGTAGATATTTAATATTAAAGAGAAGAGAAGGCTTATATTGATAAATTTATCAACCCAAAGATAATTATTTTCTGTTTCAAAAAAGTATTTAGTAAAGAGTAGAAAAGTGATAATGTGAAGGGCAGGGAAGAAGATATTAAAAAGGACAATGATATTTTTATTGGAAAAGTTTAACCACTCTAATAAGACGACAATATCAGGAGAACAGTAGAGTGTTGGGGGTAAAAGTACCAAGCAATAGTATCCCAAACTTTTTTCTTTGATAGAAAAAAATACGATTAAGTTAAAGAAAAATATACTAATTAAAATTCCGAAAAAGAATCCATTGTCAAAATAAGACTTATCTGTTGAAATAACACTAAAGGTTTTTTCTTGATTAACTATTTTTATGGATTTAAAGACATCATACCCTTTTTTTTCATTAGATTTTACATATAGGGTTAAAGTTTCATTGGGGCTAATGATAAAATTATCAAATACAAACCCAGTGCGATCTTGGTCATAAAGTGAAGAATGTTTTAGTATTTGATTATGTTTAACATAATAAAGATCCAATTTGGCGTTGTACCAAAAGAAGATAATGCTTTTT
The DNA here is from genome assembly GCF_001723605.1 of Sulfurospirillum halorespirans DSM 13726. Taxonomy (NCBI): domain Bacteria; kingdom Pseudomonadati; phylum Campylobacterota; class Epsilonproteobacteria; order Campylobacterales; family Sulfurospirillaceae; genus Sulfurospirillum; species Sulfurospirillum halorespirans. Next base: position 1,510,298 of record NZ_CP017111.1, read on the forward strand.
TCAAGTTGTTGAACATTATTATTGGACATAGGTATTTTTATCCAAAAATTTCTGTTATCTAAATTTCGCATATCAGAGTATTGTAGATTTACTTTCGAAAAACTAGGATTATTAATAGCTTCATCAATAGATATATCTTTTTTAAGGAGATACGTTGATGGATTTTCTAAATTAATATAAGGCAAAGCACAAGCAGGAGAAAGTATTAATAAATAAACAATCAAAAAAGAGCGTAGTAGTTTCATTTATAGAGTTTCAATTTATAACCAAGTCTTGCTACATTAATAATAGTCTCTGGAGGCAAATGTTTTCGGATATCTCGTACTAACGAACGAATAGCGGCACTACTCATACCTTCTTCCCAGATATTATTTTCAAACTCTTGATAACTAACAATTTCATTAACACGTTTTAGTAAATATTCTAAAAAAGTGATTTCACTTCTTCTCAAAATTACATCTTTCTCATTGACAAAAAGAGCACGTTTAATAGTGTCATAATAAACTATATCAGAAAAATAAATTTTTTCATTTTTATTGTTTTTAAGATTAGCAACACATTTTTTAAGAGCATTTTTGAGATCAATCGCGGTGACAGGTTTTAGGATATAAGCTGCTAGATTAAGTTCAACGGCTTTTAAAAAATACTCAGTGTCTGTATAAGCAGTAGCAATGACAAGAGGTATTTTTTGGTTAAATTCACGAATTTGTTCACACACTTCAAGTCCATTAAAGTAGGGCATTTCGATGTCAAAAATAGCAATATCAATAGTATTGTTTTGAAAGATTTGAAGAGCTTCTTTCCCATCTTTGGCTAAATATACTTTTTTGCAAAAAAGAGAAAGTATTTCTCCTATGTTTTCACGAGTTTGTTCTTCATCATCTGCATAGAGTATTGTATAAGAAGCGAGCATGTTAAATCCCTGAAATTTTATGAATAATGTACGTATTATAAAAAAAGAAATATAGAACTTGTAGATAAAAAATATTTTCCTTCTATTTTAGTTATACAACGGTTGCATAAGTTTTAAATACAATTTTCATAATAAGTCAGATGTTAAATGGTTGTACTTGGGATCATTTAATTAAAGGTTACAAGAAGGTTTAAAATCATTATCATGATTGTATGGTAGATGATTTTTTAAGGAGTAAATATGGAAAAGAAAAAACCTGAACTTTCACGTAGAGATTTTGGAAAGATAGTTGCTGGCGTTGGTGTTGCGGTTACTATTGCACCATTTGGGGGCACAGATGCTCATGCAAAAGAAAAAGCATCGCAAGAGATTCGTCATCAATTCGCGATGCCAGATGGGGTATCTCCTATCAAAATCAATGAAAAGTATGAAAGATTTAATGAGGGGCATGTGGCATTTTATCATCCCTCTTCAGTGATGATTCCAAACTTCAAAGGAGAAACTAAGTTTTGGGTGTTTTCTATGATGGACCAAAAGCAAAATTTGATTAATACAGCACAACATGCACCTGGCGTTAAAGCTCCAAGTGTTGCTGAGGCAAGATCTGCTAGAGCATGGGAATCAGCTGCGTGGACACTGAATGAAATGCTAGGATATGGAAAGCCAAATAGAAAGATGCATTTATGGGATAATTTTAAAGCAGCAAAGGATTGGCCACATATCTATAACAAAGCACCAGATGAAAAAGATCCTGCCATATTAACAAATCAGATTAAATACGTTACAAGATTAGCAGGGGCTGACTTAGTGGGTATTGCAAGATTGAACCGAAATTGGATCTTTAAAGAGGCTTTTACTACAGTATCAGATAAGCCTGAGGATGATAATAACTTTATCACAAAGCCAATTAACTTTAAAGATATTGAAAAACCAACGGAAACAGAAGATGAATACATTATTCCAAATAGCTTTGCCAATGTTATCGTTTCTGCTTTTGCGATGAACCGTGATATGATGCAGTGTTTGGCTACTTCTATGGCACATGCAGCTGCGGCACTTTGTTACTCTCGTATGGTGGCGCATGATATGTGGATTTGTCAGTTTATTCGTAACCAAGGCTACTATGCAATACCAAGCTGTAATGGTGTTGGACAATCAGTTGCCTTTGCTGTTGAAGCAGGTTTAGGACAAGCTAGTCGTATGGGAACTATCATCACCCCTGAGTATGGACCAATGGTTCGTCTTTCTAAGATCTTTACCAATATGCCTCTTATTCCCGATAAACCAATTGATTTTGGTGTTACAGAGTTTTGTGAAACATGTAAAAAATGTGCAAGAGACTGTCCTTCCAAGGCAATCTCAGAAGGGCCACAATCCTATGAAGCACGAGATATTCATAATGCAAATGGCCGCTACCAATGGCACAATGACCATAAAAAATGTTTACAGTATTGGGTTGAATCGGGCGGAGACTGTGGCATATGTGTAGCTGTTTGCCCCTTTACAAAAGGCAATATTTGGATTCATGATGGCGTTGAATGGTTGATTGATAAAACAAGATTCCTTGATCCTGTAATGCTAGGTATGGATGATGCACTGGGTTATGGTAAAACACGAAATGTAGAAGAAGTATGGAAAGGTAAAATCAATACCTATGGTTTAGATACATCTCACTTTAAAGATACGGAGACAACAGGAAAGGATAGGGTAAAAAAATCATGAAATTATTAAATATTTTAAATTATAAAGCAATTGGTTTGAGTTTACTTTATTTGGCATTGATTTTGGTTACTTTCCAAATTTCAATGGGAAGTTATGGAGAAGATGAGCCACAAGCTGGTAGTATATTAATGGTTGCTGGATTGATTTTTTCGATCATCGGTGTTTTTCTTGCAATGAAGTTTAAGCCAAACTATATTTTATGGGATAAACTTGAGCGTTAATCTTTGAATTGATTATTAAATAAAAGGTACAAAGTCTACCATTTTTTGGAAGTAATGTACCTTTTTTGTTTTGTATTTCTGTTAAAGCGATATTTTTGGGAGTAATGGCGATAGTACTATTTTAAAAAACAAGAGACTATGGAAGTTTTAAGATAAACTCGGCTCCTCTTTTATTGTTTGCAACTTGAATACTCCCTTTTATATTATTTTCCATAATGATTTTTGCTGTGTAGAGTCCAAGTCCTGTTCCATTCTTTTCAAGTTTTGTTGAAAAATAAGGCTCAAAAATTCGATGAATAATTTTGCTATCAATTCCCCCTGCATTATCGCTAATGGATATCTCATTTTTACTTGTTTTAAAATAAATCTTTCGATCTTCTTCAGGATTATCTTTGAGTGCATCTTTTGCATTCGTTAAGATGGTGATAATGACTTGTATAAGTTCATTTTTATATGTATTGATTTCAAACATTGCATCGCACTGTGTGTAAATTTGAATATGATTGCTTTCAAAGGATGTGCGCATAAAAGAGAGTGAATCATCAATGATTTCTTTACATGAAAAAGTAGATTTTTGCTTTTTCTGAGAAAAAAAGTTCATGAAATCTTCTATGGTATTGGTCATATGACGAATCTGCAAATGCATCTCATTGAGTTTGTCTTGTAAGGTTTTTGGTGAGAGTTTATCAAGCTGGCTGTGCATGTCTATATTGACAACGATAGAGGAAAGATGACTCAGTGGTTGCCTCCATTGATGGGCAATATTGGCAATCATTTCTCCCATCGCACTAAAGCGTGAGCGTACAAGTATCTCTTTTTCAAATTGCCTTTTTTCTTCTAAGATCGAGAGTAGCTTTATATAGGTTACAATGCTTAGGCATAAAGAGCATAGTGTGCTGGTGACTTGAAGGTAATTGTTCATATTTTGTACACCATCAAAATTGAATATTCTAATAAAGGACTCCATAAATAGAGGGTAGATTAATAAAATCATCGCGATAGAATAAAGGGAAGCTTGCAGTTTGTCTTGTTTTAACATAATGAGACCAATTAAAATAAAACCTGGTAATAATATACCTGGATAAAAAATAATCAAAGATCCATTTGAAAAGATGAACTGTATAATTACCATTAGTATACAAGAGAGCATGTAAAAATTTAAAATGCTATTAATCGTGGCATGCTTATATTTGAGATCAAAAAACTCTTTGGTGAAAAGGGTAAGTGTCATCAAAATACTAAAAGGATTAGCCACTTTCATAATGTTATAGAGTATTGACTTTTCAAGGTATGGACTCAGTGCTGAGTAAAAGCTCCAGTGTAAGTTTGAGGTAATGAAGATAATGGACATTACAAACAAGACATAATAAAAGTAGCTTTTTAAGGATGTCATAAAGTACATAAATAAACTTGCAAAAAGAATGGTAAGTAAAATACCAAATAAAAGACCATGTTTATAAACGCTCTCATAGTTACTAATTTCTGATATAAGTTGTTCAGTATTGATGATATAAGCAGCAGAAAAATCATCCACTAATGGGTGATCATTGACTTTGATATAGATGGTACTTTCTTCATTAGGTCCTATAATGAAAGAGTAGTAAGAAATACCATTGTTTATGCCATCACTTACAGACTTAGTTTCGATGATTTTATTGTCTTTGCTATAGTAAACTTGGAGGTTGATATTCTTCCAGTAAAAAAGAAGTGTTTTATCTAGCTCTTTATTGAGTGTGTTTTTGAGAGGTATTTTTAACCAATAGTTCT